>JADYXS010000436.1 GCA_021772155.1 Candidatus Obscuribacter sp. | reverse complement strand
GCAGCAGGTGTGGCTGTGGACGTTGCAGCAGGTGTGGCTGTGGACGTTGCAGCAGGTGTAGGTGTAGGTGTAGTTGTTGACGTTGCTGCAGGCGACACCGCATTTGGGGTCAGCACGGTATTCGACACGGACGTTGTGGTAGTAGTCGTCGTGGTTGAAGAAGCAGAGTTGAGCGTGTTGTTGGAATTTGTTTGAGTGGATTTGATCGAGGTGCTAACACCCGCCACTGGTGCTGATGGACTGTCGCCCGCCTGCGGTGAGGGCGGCTTCAGCACGGAAATCGGAGCAGCGGCCGGTGGTGCCGTCTCCTCAGCTTGTTGGACTGGAGGTCGATTGATAACAAACGGCGCTTTGGCTTGAGGTACGGGCGTCGCGACTTCAGCGGTGGTCCCCACCGAACCATCAGAAGCAGCAACCGGTGATTTGCCCAGTGTGTAGTCAAAGTGCTTGGATTCACTGTGCCTTGCGCTTGTCTCCGCCAATTTTTTGACAATGTATTTGTTAGTAGGCTGCATTTTCAAGGAAGCCTGAAAAGCATCGCTTGCTGCACGATAATCCCCCAGCCTAGTCAACGCCACACCGAGGTTGTTGTACGCTGCAATGAATTGCGAACTCCTTTGAACGGCCTTCCTGAGGTGTATTGCAGCCTCCGCCGGTTCATCGTTGGCAGCTAGGGCCACGCCGATATCATTTTCCAGTTCCGCATTGACAACCGGCTGCAATTTTAATGCCAAACGATATTCATCAATCGCATTCGGCAGCAACCCCATTAAAGCCATCGTCCGGCCATACATATGATGAATAGCGGCATTGTTCGGTTCTTTTTCTAAGGCAGCTCTGTACTTTTCGACTGCCTGCTTATATTGCCCGTGACCGGCCAGCGAGTTTGCTGCAGCAAACGGCAGACTCAAGGGTCTCCCGACCACTTGGTTAGTCCTTGCCGTTGTTTTTTTCCCCGTTACCGCTTCGGCCACTGAAAATTGGAGGACCAAGCCAACGACAACAGAGCACATACCGAAAATCCCAAGGCGCATATTTGCTCCTTAACCGCTTGACCTTAAGCACCATTCTAGTTTTATCACATCGAACAGACTACGCCCGAGCCCTGTAAAATGGCGAGTCAAGGACGGAGAGTTTATATGGAAACAATAGCTGCCAGATCAGTAATTTTGGAAAGGATGCCAGCGATCAAAAGTGTGCTTGCTTCAAACGCGGCTGATGTTGATAGACACGCACGCTTTCCTTCCGAAAACATAGAGACACTTTCAAAACTTGATTTAATGGGGTTGTTGGTACCAGAGACTGAGGGCGGTGCTCAGGCCTCAGCAGACCTCTTTGCGACCGTACTCTTAGAACTTGGATCCTCATGTGCGTCCACTGCAATGATTTTTCTGATGCACTGCTGTGCGATGGAAACGATCGTAGAATTTTGCTCACCTGCAATACGTCGCCCCCTTCTGAAAGACATAGTGAGGGGCAAACATCTTTCGACCCTAGCCTGCAGTGAACGGGGCACTGGCGCTAACTTCTACGCAAGTGAAAGTCGCTCCGCCATGGAGAACAGAAAACTCGTCTTAGCTGGTGAGAAGAGCTTTGTCACAAGCGGGGGCCACGCCGACAGCTACGTGGTGGCAACACGCTCTATCGAATCAGCTAACGTCCTACAGACGACACTATATTTGGTGCCAAAGAATTCGACTGGACTATCGTTCGAAGGGACGTGGAACGGCTTAGGGCTTCGCGGAAACTCCAGTACGAACATGAAGCTCGCCAGTTGCACAGTACCGGATGATCACGTTTTAGGAAAACAAGGGCAAGGACTGGAACTGGAGATGTCGTCGATTTTGCCTCGCTTCCTGCTCGGAACTGCCGCTGTCTACACTGGGATTGCAGTGGCAGCATTAGAACAAACGGTAGAGCACCTCAAATCGCGCATTCTCAATCAAGCTGGAAAGTCACTTTCAGCATTTCCGGTTTTACGGAGGAGCCTGGCAGAGATGAAAGTATCTGTCGATGCCTCCCGGTCGTTGATGTTCAGCGCCGCTGCGGCCTGGGATCAGAGCGGTACTCCCGACCTGGTATCACTGTTAGGCGCAAAGTATTTAGCTTGTGAAACATCGGCTAACGTAACCAGGCAAGCCATGCAACTCTGCGGCGGTATTGCCTATTCAGGCGCTTTACCAGTTGAGCGCCACATGAGAGATGGACTTGCCGGATCGATCATGGCACCGTCGAAAGACATGCTGCTTGACTTGATCGGACGTGCTGCGGTCGATATGCCATTACTGGATTAATTTTAGGAGTCCGTTATGCCAGATCCGACTTTGATAATAGGAGCCGTAGCTTACGACCCTAAAGTAATCACAATTTGGGAAGGTATCAAAGAATTTTTCATCAAAAATGGCTGCCCAATTGACTTTGTTCTCTTTTCTAACTATGAGATTCAGGTCGATGCCCTGCTGCAAGGTTACATAGATATCGCCTGGAATACGAATTTGGCATTCGTCAACTTTGACGATAAGCTGGACGGCAAGGCGCTTCTGCTAGCCATGCGAGATACGGATATCGACTTCAAGACGAGAATTGTCACCAGAAGCAATTCGCCGATATCGTCTTTGACTGAACTTCGCGGCAAGAAGATTGCCTTTGGAAGCGCGGACTCAGTGCAAGCAGCGATCATGCCCGAATTTTGCCTGAAGCAGGCTAGCTTAGAGGCAAACAATGAATATGAGGTCATCCGCTTTAACAGCGACGTTGGCAAACATGGTGACACAGGAAGAAGCGAATTCGAAGTGATCGCGGCAGTCATGTCGGGTCAGGCTGATGCAGGCGCTGTAGGCGAACCACACTGGAAATCTATTGAACAGAACGGCGAACTTCAGAGCATTTGGACCTCGCCGGGGTATTCTCATTGCGTTTTTAATGCGCTGCCCGAGCTGAATACCGAGAGCGGAGACAGATTTGTCGCCACATTAATGTTGATGGATTGGGATAATCCGGAACATCGCAGGATTCTTGAAATGGAAGGCTTAAAGGAGTGGCTTCCGGGCAATCGGGACGGCTACGCGATTGTACATGCCGCCGTGCAATCCTGTCGGTTCGGATCGAAGCAACAAACCACCTAACCAAGTAACATCCGCGGTATTAACTGCAGATTCGGTGCAAAATCCGTCTCCATAAACGCGGGCGCCGTGCAGCGTTTAGTTATCGATTTCGAGCAACTCACCTACTATTCACCCTTTCGGGGGTGTGAGGGAATTCAGTTCCTCAATATGCTGACTTTATCAATCAAGAATCACCACCGATTGACTAGGCTCCAACATGCACTATCAAAGCTAACACAGAAAGCGAAGACAAATTTGTGCCACACATCTGTTATATGGGTGCGATAGGCTGGAGCCTAGCAGGGTTCTCGCGATGCAGGAGCTGAGGGAGCGGCGCCGGGCAGTCGGGACCGCTACAAGATTGGATATCCCGCCGTGAAATCCTGTCGGCTCGGATCATAGCAACCAGCCTAATTAAGCAAGGTTGATCATTAACCATTATCATGGTGATGTAGGTGGCTGCACCGCGTTACAGGTTGCCTCCAACGTTCTTTTATCAGTTACTCAAAAGTGTTCATGCGGAATATACAAGATATGAGGTGAAGGAATCCCTGAGAATGCAGCCTTTTAGAAGGAAGACCCAAATAATCCGCCAGTGCTTTGCGCTGTTTCTTTGTGCCGCGATGTCAACGACACAGCTGGTTCTTCCCGTGGTTGTTTACGCCCAAGATGCTTCAATCCCGAGCGTTCCAACGCCTACTCCGGTGCCAGACTCCGGAAGCTCCGCGCCGGATATCTCAGTGCCTCCAGTTAGCACAACTCCAGTAGTGCCCGCTCCATCAGCTACTACACCGACAGTTCTGGATGCCGGAACTTTGCAAAACCTGTCTTCGCTCAATGTCGGGGCCGGGGAACATCTGGTAATCGACTTTGGGCAACTCAGTTCACAGGGGATCAACCTTTCGGGGAACCTGTCCAACTCTGGCTCCATTTATGCTTACTCCACCAATCCCCTTGTCACCACTGGGCAATTTACAGCCAACAACATCTTCAACACCCCAGGCGGGTTAATCACTTCAATCATTCCTTCTACTGGAATCCCTGGACTGCAGCTCGATTTGTCTTCGATGGTAAGTGGCTTCAGCCTGTCATTTACGGCCGCTAACCAGTTCCTTAACCAGGGAACCATCGCCAGCGCGGGCAATTTGACAGTGCTTGCTGGCGATACTTTGAACAACGCCGGAATCATGTCGGCGGTTCAAAATGCCAATCTAACCTCGCAGCTCGGTAGCATAGTTAACTCGGGAGTACTGACTGGTAACACGTTGAATCTGCTGGCCGGAAACGGCTCGTTGGTCAACAGCGGACTTATCTCCGCAATGAGCGCGATTGGCATAAATACTCAATCCGTCATGCAAAATCTGGTAATCGACAACACCCATGGTGTAATGGAAGTCCTCAACGGAGCCATCAATATCGGTGACCTGGCGTCAAACGGCATTGGCAACGTTGACGTGATCGGGGGAAACTGGCTTAGCCATGAACTTAATGTTGGTGCCGGCTCCGGCATCATCAATTTGAATGTAAATGAATTGACTGGACTCATCAACATGAACGCCTTGGAAATTCATATGGGAGCCATGACCGATACTTTAGTAATCGGCAATGTTTGCGCAACAGGCGATCCGACCTTCTATAACTCGGCTGGAAATATTGCGCTCAACGGCGCCCTCAGCTATGGCGCCAGCGTCGCGTTTTTAGCTAGCGGCAACATCAACCTGGCGGGTGCATCCAGCTTAACGACCAACAACTCCGGCGGCTCAATCACGATGATTGCCGGATCCACTTGGACTGGACCGGGCGGCAATAACCTCACAGCCGGTACGGATGTGACCGGCGCAACGGCCGGAGACAACATAAACACCTTCACGAACATCACCAGCAGCGGCGGCAGCATCGACCTGGTTACTGGGTTTGCATTCACCAACATGCTTTCAAATTCCACGACGGTAAATTCTGGCGGACAGATCAATCTGGTAGCCGGTAGCATTACCCTACCGGCAATTACAATCAACTCTGGCGGCGTAGCTGGCCAGAATAATGGCAACGTAACAGTAGTTGCCACAAGCGGCAACATTGTCGCCGGCAGCACGAACTTCAACACTAACAGCGGGGGCACAGGCAACACCGGCACTGGCACAGTCCGAATTGCCTCGGCAACTCCTGACTTCGCCGCCTTCAGCATTGCTGCCGGCGGCGCTCCAGTGGGAACTATCGCCCTTGGAGCCGACGGAGCTGGCACCGTGAGCATCGGTGCAATAACAACACGAGGTGCAGCCGTTAGCGTCACCTCCGGTAACGCTGCCGTTACCACTGGCGCCATCACAACATCCAGCACTGCTGGAGTCGGTGGCAATGTAACTGTCACCACTAATGGTAATTCAGGCAATATAACAACCGGCGCTATCACTTCAAGTAGCACATCCGGAGCAACTGAGGCCGGTACAGTGACGCTGACATCCACAGGGACAGCCAACATCAGTACCGGCGCAAACGCAATCACCGCGAATGCCACCGGTGGATTTACGCAGCCATACCTGGCGCCAATCGTAAACATCACAAGCGGCGGCTCATTTACCAGCACCTTAGCAACAGCAATCGACAGCTCCGCAATCGCCAGCGGGAATGGCGGTTACATCAAAGTGACCACCGGGACGAGTGGTGGCATCGGTACACTTCAAGCAAATGGAACTGGCACCGGCAATGGTGGCAGAATCGACTTAACCATAAACGGTTCGACTGCCACATCTATAGGTGCAGGCACGGCAGCAAACCAGACAAGGCAACTTATCGCCAACGCTGGTGTGACCGCTGGCACGGGCGGGACTGTGTTGGTCGACTCGTCCACTGGACCAGCGTCTTTGACGCTAAGCAACGCAATCAGCGCAACACCAATAACTGTAACCGCCACCGGCTCTGGAACTGGCGGCATCATTGGCATCAATGCCGGTACCGGCGGCGTGACATTTGGAGCAACCACTACATTAAGTGCCAACGGCGTTGGCAATGGATCGGCATCCACGGATCCGCTCGCCTTGAACGGCGGAAATGCAGTGCAAATAATAGCCGGTACGGTCACGGCCGTCGCCGCCAATGCGATTAATGCCCGGGGCGGCGCGGTGGCCGGCAACACGGGCAATGGCGGCAACATAGCCGTCAGCTTGAGTGGTGCCGGTGCTTCGACGCTCGGCGCCTTGAATTCAACCAGTGGCACGGGTGGCGGCACTGCAGGTAAAATTGCGATATCATCGGTCGGCAACGTTGCGCTCGCTAGCACTGTAACCGCCACATCCAATTCCGCCGCGGCAGTCACTCCGGCGAGCAATCTGATAAGTATTTCTACCACCGGTACTGGAGCAATTACAGCTGCCGGTCTTATCTCGGCCAATTCCGTCCGCGGCTTCACTGGACTTACAGTCCCTACGATTAGTATCTCGTCCGCAGGACAATTTTCAACTGTAGCCGCGGGCATAACATCAAATGCCACCACTTCCGGAAATGGTGGTTGGATCAGCCTGACACTCCCCAGCACCACCACCGGTATCGGAGTTACCCAAGCTAACGGCGCAACAACCGGCAACGGCGGTCGAGTAGACCTATCAGTGACATCCACGGCAACAACGGTCGGTGCCGCAGTGGCAGCCAATACAATGGGCATCATCTCCGCCAACGCGGGAGCAACTTCCGGTACAGGAGGCACAGTTCTCGTCGCGACACCAAACATTGCTCTGACATTGGCCAGCGTCGCAGGTCCAATTAGCGTCACAGCTGGAGCAACTGGCACCGGTGGCATCATCGGTATCAACACAGGAACGGCGAACCTGACAATGGGCGCGGCCACTGTACTCAGCGCAAACGGGACCGGCACCGGCTCGGCCTCGACCGATCCAGGCGCTCTAAATGGCGGCAACGCCATCGGAATCATTGCCGGAGCTATTTCCGGAACAGCCACCAGCAACTTCAATGCTCAAGCAGGGCAAGTTGCAGGCAATACGGGAAATGGTGGCAAGATCAATATTGCACTCAGCTCCGCAGCGACCCCGAGCGCATTCGGATCCATCAGCACCATCGCAGGAATTGCCGGTGGAACCGGCGGCGACGTCACAATTTCAGCAGCCAACACTCTCACTACCGGTGCCATCTCTGCCACCGGGTTTGGACCTGGTGCAGCTACAGTTGTCGGCGGAGCAGTCAGCATTACCAGCGTGAACAACGACACCGTCACGACCGGTGCCATCAACGTGAGCTCCCTCGGAGCAGCCACTGGCAATGCAGGAACAATCACATTTGTCGGTACCGGGGACATAATCACTGGCGCTCTCACGTTGCAATCCACGGTAGCAGGAACCGGCGGTGCACTGAACTTCGGTACTCTCGGCGGCGGTCTGAGCAATCCACTTTCAATTACAACCGGAGCCATCTCAACCACCAGTGGCGCAACAGGCATCGGCGGTGCAGTTGGTCTATATAGTCAAACCTTCATCACGACCGGAGCCATAGGCACAAATGCCGGCACCGGTGGCAATCTGACCGTTATCGCCAGTAACGGAGCCATTACAACCGCAGCCATCACCACCAGCGGCTCCGCCAACGCCACCAATCGCGCAGGCCTAGTCAACCTCGATAACTCTGAAGCCTCCTTTGCCATCTCCACGGGGGCCGGCGCTATCACCGCAAGTAGCGGTGGCGGTTTCACGGCGGCCACCCCCGTTGTCATCACGATCAACACACTTGGGTCCTTCTCGTCCACAGCCGCT
>JADYXS010000056.1 GCA_021772155.1 Candidatus Obscuribacter sp. | reverse complement strand
GCTGTTTCCAGCGCCCGCTTCAACAGGCGGTCAGCTTCCCCGTAGAGTCCTCGCATCAACGCCAGTTGCCCGGCGTGAAGATCCTTTTCCCAGGTCAATGCGTTTACTCTCCAATTAGCGAAAATGTATCGGATTCCAGTTGCTATCATGTGCGCTGCACAGTTTATTCCCCGCAGTGGGTCTTTTATGAATTGGGACAATCGCGACCTGGTCACATTCGTGCAATCGAAGTTCTCTGAGCTGGCGGATCCTGTAAAGGCCGGACCGATGCAGGCCTACATGAAAACGACGATGCCCTTTTACGGCATTCAGAAACCGGACCGCATACCGGTTTACAAAGAGATGAAGTGTCATTTCGCTCCAGCGAACAAAGCTCAATACGAGTCAGCGGTCCGAGCGCTATGGGCACTGGCACACCGAGAAGAAAAGTACACTGCGATCGAATATGCCAGGCAACACAAATCATTCATTACCGCAGATTCTATTCCTCTATATAAGGAACTGATTCAGTCGGGCGCCTGGTGGGACATTGTCGATGACGTGGCGATTAATCTGGTCGGTGACGTCTATTTAGCCCGGCGGTCCGAATTGCGGCCGCTGATCAATTCATGGATAGACGATGCGGATATTTGGATTCGCCGGACTGCCTTGATTAGCCATAACCACCACAGGGCCAGTACGGATGCCGAGCAGCTTTTTGACCATTGTCTGCGCCGGGCCCACGAAAAGGAGTTTTTCATTCGGAAGGCTATCGGCTGGGCCCTGCGGGAGTACAGTTATGCAAATCCAGATGGCGTACGCAATTTTTTGCTCTCTAACCGTGGCCAGCTGTCTCTGCTCAGCTTTAAGGAAGGCGGAAAACGCTTGGCTAAAGCTGGGCTGCTCTGACCTAAAGTAAACGTCTGTGAGCATTTTAATGGACTTCTTGACTTGCCAAGTTACAATGGAGGTTGGCATGCTGGAAGACGACTATGACCGATCGATCGATTTTGCAAAGAAACAAAGCAGTGCTCTGGGCGCGGGATATCCTCGGCAGAGCTGAAGAATGCCTTGTTGTCACGGGCGACGCGGAAATCTTCGCGCTAGGCTCGCTCTCAATAGCCACTGTGGACGGACAGGAAGTTGATTCAACTGTCGGCAAAGAACTGGTAGTGGCCGGGGCAAAAGACTTCCTGGTTCAGGAGCTGCGCCAGAATTCACCGGTGCTGCACGATCTACTTGAGTACTATCAGCTATTCGTCAACAACCCGAACGCCGGACTGGACGATACTATTAAGGCTGCTGAGATGAACGCTTGGGTTCGCCAGGTCTTGCAAAAGATGGCTGGATCTAGTTTGGTGCTCGATCAGGCTGATACGGGTGCTGGCAAGTGGACTTCCTCACACTTTAAGCCGAACCCTTCGGTTATTGAGAAACTTAAATCCATCATCCAAGGCTAAAGACCCGCGACAGTGGCACTTTGCTTGATCGATTGAGCTTTTTGCTGGACCGCATTAGTAAACAAAGTCAGATAAACGGAAACCTACGCTATCTCTGAGCATCTTTAGGTTCAGTTGACACATTCGCACGAGGGTTGCGGTCAACGGTTTATTGAAAAGGAGTTCAGCGATGAATTTGAAATCTCTCAGCGCGCTTATCGCCGTTGTTGGCGTATTTACTATGATCCAGGCGGCGGATGCAAAACACAATAATTGGAACAGTAACGGACAAAACACCTCCGCCACCACAGGTGGTTACTGCGGAGTAGATAACGCCTACGGACAACGAACTGGCTGGAATAAGAACGACAGGAATTTTAACCGCCAGCTCGGCCAGTACAACAACAATAACGCTTGGCAAAACGGCAACCGCAATAACCCGTACAACAACAATAACGCCTGGCAAAACGGCAACCGCAATAATCAGTTCAACAACAATAACCCCTGGCAAAACGGTAACCGCAACAACAGCAATGGCCGGCCCTGGCAGTTTAACAATGCGAACGTTGACCAAACACAGGCGCGTTTAGCAAGTCGTATTCAGAGCGGAGTTGCGTCCGGCAGGCTGACTCCCCAAGAGGCGCAGCGTCTCAATCAAATGCAAGCTCGAATCGATCAGATGGAAGTTCAATTCCGGTCCGACAATAGGCTAAATACAGGCGAACGTGCCCGTTTGTCATCAGAACTTAGCAGGCTGCAAAACAGACTGGGCAAAGAACTCCGTGATAGACAGACTTTCTAATTTGCTCGTACACGCAAAACACAGAGCCTCGATCGTCGATCGGGGCTTTGTGCTAAACACGAATTTCGTCGTAAATTTCTATAGCAGGTAGGTTTTCCAGTTCTGGTGGCAAGCACATCGATGGCGGTGCCTTTCGCCAAACGATTAGGCCAACATCTCCTGGTGATGACGTGCGGCTGCGGGTGGCCAACTTCATCAGATCTTCAATTGAGTCAGCTTCTACAACATAAACGGCATCGCCAAATGGAGTTTCACCGGCTTTTTGGGCAGACTCTATTGGTGCCGCGCACTTGTCGCTCAGTCGCATGATAACGAACTGCATTATTTGCTCGCGCCTGCCGGGGCCTCTTTCACTGATTCAACAAGCTTTACCCCTTTGACCAAATCAATCATTTCGGTGATTCGCTCTGGTGTCTGGGTCGCTGGTTCAACGTGATAGATTATTCTGTGCAGCCCGTCTTTTCCGACCAATACGCGGTGCACTTCAAACTGATCGGGAAGTTTCGGATTGCCGGTCAAGGTCAGTTGAAAAATCACGTCATTGGGAGTTGACTGTTCGATGAACTTGAATTCCATCTTACCCGGCTTCACCAGGTGCGGTGCTCTTGATTGTTCCTTTTTTGCAAACGCACGGGCCGTAGTTTTCAAGCCGGCATAACTCACCACGTTGATCAGCACCTTAGGATCTTTAGCACTGCCACCTGGTGGCAGGATTTGCAGAAGGTACGTACCATTCTGTTCCATTTTATTGGCAACAAACCAACCTGGTTTTACCGGCACGGCAACGGCTTCTTTGGCAAAATTTGACAAGACAATCGATGCCTTCGCTGGATTGGTTTCCGCCGCTGAGATCGGCATGGCTGCTGATGTGCAGATGGCGCTCACCATGGCGAAGCTAAGTAGTTTGTTCATGATTCTCCTTCGGTGTGGACGTAATCGCCACGATTGACTTGGCTGAATGACAGACTGCTTTGTGGTGCCTACGGGTTCCACTTCAACTAGCCGTGACAGCTGAAGCTTCGGCTTTGGAGGCATTCTCCGCAAGCGCTTCGTCCACACTGATCTGTTTTCTATGGCAGTACTGCAGCAAAGACACGGCCTGTTCTTCTGACAGAGTTCCTTCGCGTAACATGAATTGACAACGCAGGGCATTATGCAATGTGCGCTGGTCAATGGCGTGGTTTATCTGCAACATTTTGCCGATCAATGCGTTGTTCATAACGCTTAGCTTGACAGCCTCTTGTAGCTGTTCTTGCGAGATGGCGCCGGCAATAACCAAGAACTCACCTAATCGCAACCGTTCGGCTGAAGGTGAGCGCAGCAGTCCCATTTCCGCCATGGCGCGGTCCACACTTATATTTCGAGAAAACACTCTTCGCAGGGCCTCTCCTGCTGTCAGCGGGGTCAAAGCCCGCGTATCGACCGAGTCCTGCAGCTTCAGAGCAGCTTCTAATATTTTCGGCGTGACTATGTTTCTTTCTAGCAAAACCGCGCCCATCATTTTTTGATCGAGCAGGCAAACTTCAAGTACATCAAGCACCACTTCTTCGTTGAAAATTCCTGCCATCACAAACAACTCGCCCAAGCGTAAGCGAGCGCCAGAGGGAGCTTGGTAGGCACCTTGATCGGCCAGTGCCTGTTCGAGGGTCGTTTGTTTGGCATGAGCAGCGCGCAGAGCGTTGATAGCTTGCGCACGGGTGATGCGCCCATCGCGCAGCAGCACCTGTGCATTAAGGCAGGCGTGTAAAACTGAACCGCCCAGTGCCCGAGTGGCTGCTAATATTCGCCCGAGCGGTAGACCCCGCTCTTGCGCTTGCTGTAGAGCTTGTGTCAATTCTAGGGGTTTCAGAATTGCCGCTTCGACCAGTAGGTCACCGAGCTTATTCCGCGTGGCATCTTCACTTTGTGTGTAACCGCATTTTGCTAATGCTTCGTCGAAACTGCATCCGGATTCGCCGACCAGTTTCATCGCGTTTCCGATGGTCTGAACGTCGATGATGTTGTCCTTAAGCATCGATTGCGCCTGGATGATTGCTTTTAGCTGCCCATCCGTAATGTAATCCGACATGACCAAGGCACGACCCAACGGCAATCCCAGGTCGACGGCCACGTGAGAAGCTTCCATCAAGTCGCTCTCCGTGAGCAAGCCAAGATGTATGAGAAGCTCTCCAATGCGCACAGGCGCGTTCGTTTCCATCAATCCTCCACTGTATCCGATGGTCAGTTGCCACGTAGTCGCGAACACATATTTATTGTATGGCGCCGTGTCACGAATTTTGCCAGATATTCGCGTTTGTAGCAAACCAAGCTACAGCAAGATCGATTGGGTCGCCTTTATCCTTACCCCGATCCAACTGGCGGATACAAAGTGTGAGATTGGCGTCCTGACGTGGCTTACAAGATTTTTTTGATCGTCGGCAGCAAGTGAGAATACAAGTCATTCTTCGGGGAGTGTCCGCTTGAATCGGAACGTAGTACGAAAGTCTTGTCGATCAGCTGGAAGCCAGGGATCATGTTGTAACTGGCACTGTTTTGGTAGCGGGAATCGGCAATAAGAAGCACTTCGTTTGGCCGTTGCCCAAATCCGAAATGTTTCGCCCATGATTTCGCTTCTTGTGCTGTAGGGGCTTGCATGCCCGGTCCATACAGGAGCATTTGCACACGCACAATTCTGCTGTCGTTAGGTGAGATGCCCTGAGCTGTCAGCAGCGAGTCAATTGAACTCAGACCGGACTGAGGCGAAACACCGTTGTATCCACCAAGCCTGTCTCCTCCTGCAAACGCCTGGCAGGCCGGGCACGACATGCCAATTGGTTCTACCAAGATTACTTTGCCGGCAAAGGACGACATTTTTACCTTTGCTCCTTTCAGCGATTGCATTTCGATGTCCGGATAGTAGTTATTCAGCACTGGCGGCCAGAACAGCTTGTAGCTGGCTTTTGCCTCGGCAGCTTCGATTTGCAGGCTAAGACCTAGCTGCAGGAATGCCACCAAAAGTATGAGTAGTGGAGCATGGAAGCGTGCGTGCAGTATTGACAACATGATGGAACCTTTCTTGCTAAGACTTCCTGCTGCCCGTCAGCACGATGAGCCTTGGTCGGCTATCAGATTGTATACCCACAACTTTATTTGTCGGAGCCCGGATTCAGCTTCTTTGGCTTTTTTTCCACGATTATTTCTTTGTTGATAACATAAGCGCCGGACCAAGTGACAGATCCGTCAACGGTGCTGACGATCCAGTAGCCTGGCAGTTTTTCAGTGGCAGAGTTGCTATTAAATGCTGCCGTTGGAATTAAGAGCTTGTCGAAGTTTCCGTAGAGAACTGGCGGTTTGTCCGTACCCAAATTAATTGCTCGCTCAAGTTTGATCGTGCGCGTTGGAACTCCTTTTAGATCGTATTCATGGAGATACCCGAGTCTGCCGTTTTCGATTCTGCCTGCCACGAACAATCGATCTGGATTATTACAGGTAGCAAATGGTGCTTCCGGCAAACGCGAATTTTCAATTACTCTCCATTCACCAGAGCCGGACTCGAAAGTGTATAGGATCTTTCCGCGGCGGACGATAATGCCGTTGGTGATACTGTCCAATCCTGTTATAGGTCCTGCACCCTCTCCGGGGCACCAGATTTCTTCGTCCAACATTGTTTTATCATTGAAGTGGTACAGACTCTGAGCATTTGCCATCAACCATGGCTGTTGTGTATCTGGATGTGCAAATGAATTTATATCTGCCTGTGCCACCGGGATCATTCTTGTTATAGATGTTCCGGTCAATTCGCAAATGTAGAGATGGTTCGGCTTTAGCTTTGGGTTGAGTTTGCAATCGGCTGCGCTGGCTTTCCATGGAATGTTGAATGGTTCGGAGGCGGCTGCGATTCTAAGCTGCTCCTTCCGAGTGGAGAGAACCTGATTGTATAAGGCGCGAGTCTTGTTAATCATGGCAGCAAATCGCGCCTCTCGATCGGCTGCCTGTGCAGGAATTGCTGCCAAAATGTTGTCGTACATCAATTTTTGACTGACGAAGCTGAAACTGACATGACCATTTGATCCTAGTTTGTCTATCTCGCAAGTTACTTCTTCCCAGCGACGATGGAACTCTGATTCATTGGTCTGTGGCAGCATTGGCGGCGTTTCCAAAATTCCCAATGGCCGCCCGGTCGACTGAATATCTGGCGAGGCAGGCTTAGCAGTTGTTTCTAACGCGGACAAGCGCTCAATTGCGCCCTCAGCTGCCGCTACAGAACTTGAAAGGCGATCCACATGTTGATTTAATGCTCCCAGTATCTGTCCAACGATAAAGATACTCACTGAGGCGGCAAGCAGCAAGACAACTTTGGAGCTTGGTTTGAAGCGCTTGGTTGCAAATTTGCCTGTCGACTCAACGTGGGGTGCTTCCGGCGGAACAGGCGGCGTCTCTTTGATTTTTCGATTTATTCGAATCTCTTTCAGTCCCGATCCGTCCAAGATTTTTTTCAGGTTGGCAATTGCCATTGTAGTTTGCATAGCTCAGCCTCTTGTCGGGGCGGCGCGTGAGCCGCCCGCTGTGGAAAAGAAATGGCAAGCTCCCCGGATAACCGGGGAGCTTGCTTGCACGCCAACCATCAGGAAAACAGATTGGCATCTCTGGCCGATGCCACCATCCAGTTGATGAACCCAGGCAGTAAAAAGCCAAGCGTCATAAGCGCACCGCCTATGATGGCGCGCTTATGTGGGCTCAGCTTGACGGGATTCTCCAGTCCGATTCCCAGCACTCCCGGAATTAGGAGCACTGCCCCGATAGCGATGCCCACCATTTCCCCGAGGTTCGCGAAGATGTTGAGCACAGCTTCCAGGTTCGCCAGATTGTTTACGCGAACGGTACCGGCAGTGTTGATTCCAGTGATAACTGTTGCATCAGTGCCTTGCGGCCCGATCGTGCCATTTGTCGCCCCTTGAAGCTGGGCGGTACCGCCCTCGTGCTGCTGGTATTCGCTTGGACTGACAGTTGCGTTCAAAGTGCCTTGGAACCAGGCATTCTGCACCGGATCGTTACTGGCCGCTGCCTCACGCACGTGGCGTGCAAGAACTATGGCTCCGGTTACTGGGGTCACAATGCGGCAGGATGTCGCTAGTTCAGCGGCCTCAGCCAGGTTGTTCTCCCGCAAGAGCTTGTAGCATTCGTCCCGCGTGCAAAGCCTGATCAATTCATCCGCCTGTTTGGCGTTGGCCTGCTTGCCGCTTGGCTTGTCGGTCGAACGGGCTAGCTCAACGACGTATTCCGTGCCACCTGGCTGCCACTTCGATAGAAACGTTCTCAAGTCGTCGGCAATGACGCTGTTCCGTGGAACTGGCGCGAATGGTCCGATCTCGCGGTGGTTCTTGAAGAATTCGTTGGTATCAGTCCAACGGTCGTCCAGGGCAAGTTCATAGAACGACGGGCGTTGAATGTATGGTGCCATAATGTACATTTCTTCGTTGAAACTAGGTTGAGGACCATGAATCCATAGCACTGCTCCGTGATTCGACTGACCGGCAGCATCCGCGGCTTTGATCACGGCTTGCAGGTTATCCTTGCCGCCACTGAACTTAGTCTTTTGGATCAATTCAATACCTTTATCCAGGGGCAGCGGATCCATTTGCATTCCGTCGGTCGGCAGAACGACAGTTGTTTTTACGTTGGCAGGAATCCTTTTCAATGCATCTACCAGCGATGCAATGTGCTTGTTCATGCTTTCGGAATTGTCGATTACTACTACCAGTTGCTCAGGAGCTCTGGTTGCTATCTGTCTAACGGTTTCCTTGATGTAACCACCATTGGAAGAGAGTTTGTCTTCGATGAAGTAAGGACCGGAATCGGCTGCGCGTTTAACTGCTATGCTCAAGTTGCCACCATTCAAATCGGCCTCCTTCAAGGTGCCGACAAGCAGGTGTCCACCATCTGCTGCCGGCTGTTGGCGAATTTCCGGCATGGCAGTTGACAATTCATTCGTGGAATGAATTCTCAAGTTGTGTTCTCCAGCCATGGCGAAGTTTGCATCGACAAACTTCGGTAGGCTCATGGATGCCTCTGTCAGCGTCAACGGCTTGAGTCGCTCGGTAATTGTCACCTGCAGTTTTAGCTCTCCTTGTGCCGGAATCGGTGAACATTTCATCAGTGCACGTCCGCGTCCGAGGTCCGTTATCAAAGCCGGATCTGACTGACTGACGTCGACCCAGTTATTGTCACGGGAAGTTCTTTGCACCCGATCGGTTGGTCCGAAGTACGCCTGATGTGGCTCACCTTTTGCCCAAAGAGTCATGTTGGAAATCACCGCGCCTGGTGGCATGGCCAATTCTGCTCGCGCTTCCTGCGCTTCAAAGGTGCCGTTTTTGAAAACGAATGTCCAATTTACCGTGGACGTAAGTGTCTCGGCATTGACGTAGCCGGTGATGGCGGAACGCAGAAGGTTGAGCCCTTTGATAGGCGTGCCTACCACATGCCGACTGAGGTATTCGTCTGACATTGAGTAAACGCTTTCTGTCAAACTATTGCCGTATGGTCTGCCGGTAACGGCGAAGTAAAGCTCCCGCTCTCGTTGTGGACTGATGCGCCAGAACATCCCAGGAATGCCAGCCATGCGATCGTCGGCACACTGCATTCTGAGCTCTTGTTCGCAGTTGAGTCCGCGCAGCATTTCCAGAGCTTTGTTGCGATCGGAACCAGTGTCTGACAACGCCAGGTTTTCTGCCACGCGAATGACAGTACCTCTAGCTTCACAGGCACCGAGCCCGGCAATAGCAAGCAGCACTCCGACGGCAGAGAAGATTATTCTATTTGCCTTTGTCTGCCGGGTCATGGCGCTGTCCCGCAGTTTGACCGCCATATAGACACCGCAGATGCCGGACATCAGGGCTACTGCGCCAAGCAGTCCATAGGCCGGTGCGTAGTTGAAGAATATGCTGGCGAAGATTATGAGGGCTGCCCCGAATGAGGTTACTATCGCCGCGCCATTTAGTAGTCCGAGACGGAAAGGATGGCGGCTGTCTTGATGACGGATAGCTTTCCATGCAAGATAATTGGCAAAAGGTATCAATGCGACAAACAGGCATTCCACCAGGGTTTCAACAGGATGCTTGAACGTCATGCGCATTATTCTTTCGAAGCACACAACTCCACTGATAGTAATTAATAGGGCAGGCAGAAATAATCCCAGTGTCATGACTGAGAGCCCGTCCCATCCTGTCCAAAGGCTCGGTGCCTTAGGTGGTGCGTCCAGGTCTTCTTCCTCTTCTGGCGGAAACCCGTTCCGCGTGCTGTTCGACGGGGGCGGTGTGCCCGCTTCCGACGAGTCCGGATTTGCTTTCATCGATAACATCGCGGTAATCTCCTTGCTGCACGATCGCATGACACCGCCACAGGCGCTTGTTTGCGCATGTGTTGGGCTGTATCGAATATAGCTTGCCAGCTCAGCGCAAACATCTAACCAACGTCACCGGGGACCGTGACGAAAGTCATGTTGCCAAGCTGATTTTTGCCAAATGTTTGCCGGACACATCTTCTACGCTTGCGCCAAAGAAATCGATTTGGGAACTTTGCCGCCGGTGACGGAGAAGACTTTTGGCAAGCGTTGGAGGCAACAGATGCGTGATACGTTCAATCCCTTCGTTCCCAAAGGTGTGCTTCAGGATTCTGATGGTCACCTGAGCGAAAAATCCGCACACATTTTGAGGTTGCTTGGCTCCGGGTTATCGGATGAGGAAATCATTGCCTCCGATCCGGCCATCAAACGCGAGCACATCGTTTTGGCCGCACGTGAAGCTCTCGTCCTTAACAGCAGCGCCAGAACTCAACAAGAGCGGATCAAAAGAATTGTGCAGCGCCATCCGCGCGCGTATGAGAAGTGGACTCACGATGAAGAATTGCGCGTAGCCGAGCTTTATAAACTTGGAAAAACGCTGCGGGAAATAGCAGCATCAGTGCAACGCCAGCCGTCTGCGGTGAAGAACCGCCTGGATCGCCTGGGATTGTTTACCTGAGAATCGACAGCCGATCGCTATATCTAGTAGCGAGTCGAGCGAGATTTGGCTTTCATCACGCGATTCTTACCATTTGATTTGGCGGACTTGAGCGCGATTTGGGCATTGCTCATCCACGTCTTCAAGTTCATGTCACTTTCAAGTGATGCCGCTCCGGCGCTGATAGTTGCCTGGAACTTTTGCCCGTTAGCATCATGAGACATCGCTTCAAACTCACGAATTATCTGCGTGGCAACTTCCGCTAGTTCGCGGTCATCGACGTCATCAACAATCACGGCGAAGTCATCGGCTCCCAACCTTCCGAAAACTTCAGCGTTTCTCAGTTTGGCTTTGAGCAGTTTTGCCAGTGCTGATAAAACGCGGTCACCGGAACTGTAGCCGTAGCGTTCGTTGATTCGCTCCAGATCGTCCACATCGAGCATCAGCATCACAAGTGACCCTGATCCCTGGTAACGCTTGCTGAGCATTCTTTCTGCTGCTTCCATAAATGTGCCGAGGGTGAAAAATTGCGTCAGTCCATCGCGACCGATTAGCTTCTTCAAGACCCGATAACGCTCTAAGCGACCGGCGACGGCTGAAATCAATAGTTGTGGAGCTACGGGCTTGATCAAGTGCTCATCGCCACCAACTCGCGCACTTTCCACATGGGCATTCAACTGATTTTGTGTTGTGAGAAAGATGATTGGTATTGCTGCATAGCGGTCGTCAGAACGCACATAACGCGCCAGTTCAAAGCCGCTCATCGGTCCGAGCATGACGTCTAGCAGGATGAGGTCTGGGCTGGTTGCAAGCAGTGCTTCCTCAAATTGGCGTGGATCCGAAATGCTGTGAATGTTGTAACCAACGGATTCCAGAATTGAGCGAATGATGATCACTTGTTCCGGATCGTCTTCCACAGAAAGGATTGTGTAATTGTTCGGAATGTCTCTTTCAAAAAGGCTTTGCAGCTTTTTAACTATCACAGAGGTGTCTGAAAGTTCGTTGAAAAATGCATCGGCACCACAGAGAATCGCGATGACTTTATCGAGAAAGCCGATCTGCCTGCTGACAATTAATATTGGTGGCACATGACCATCAGGCATGGCCCGAAGTTCTTGGGCGACATCATATCCCGGTCCATCGATTAATGGAATGCTTAGAATGAGCGCATCGGGGAGTCTCTCATGAAGAGATCTTTTCGCCGTCTCAGTGGTGCGAAAGCCACGAACTTGAATACCGGCCTGCTCCAACGCGCGAGTTATATCCAGCAGGTTTGTCTGATCACCGTCAACCACCAGAACGTCCTGGGCCTTGGCAAAGGAGCTGCTCCCGGCATACTGAACATTGCCTACCATCCATGTTCCGCTGGAGCGCTGCTCTCCTTCTGCTTGCGGCCAGGACAATGAAGGCGCTTCGCCGGTGCTGGAAGAGCGTCCACTTGGGCCGGACTGGATCTGGGCATTGCGACCGAGCGTGCTGCTGTCTTGTTGAGAGTCCGGATGCTGCGATATCAGAAACTGCATGGATTGCACCATGTCTTTCATGCCTTTCCAGTCCAGTTTGGCGACACCTTCGCTGTTGCGTAAGAGTTCCAAGCAAACCTTCTCACCGTCAGCAGCGATTTCACCCAGCTTGTCCATTTCGTAGATTGCACTTGAGCCTGCAAGTTGGTGGAAGTGCTGCGCCAGCTCCCTTAGCGGTCCCATCTCCTTTGGCGCTTGAGAGATAGTGTTAAGCATCGATTCCATTGACGTCAGGCGTTCGCCTGTTCGTTTCAAGTAATCCAGGCGTTGAACAGCGAATTGAGATTTCCAATCGTACATTTTTTTGCTACTTTCTATGGGGCACTATTTTGTCAAAATTTTCTCGACATTCTTGTCTAACTGGTCTAGCTTAAATGGCTTTGATAGAAAACCGATGGCACCAACTTCGGTGGCTTGTCGAATTTCTTTGGGATCTGTTCTGCCAGTCAGCATCAATACTGGTGCGGTGCCGTTGCCGTTTTTGTATTCCCGGCAAACGTCTATGCCATCCATGCCAGGAAGCTGCCAATCCAGGATTACCAGGTCATAGGTACCATGCTGCATTTTGTCTAATGCCTCTGGACCTTCAAAGGCTCTGTCGACAACATGATTCTTGAATTCCAGGTAAGAGCGGATGGTGTCTGACAAAAATCGGTCGTCTTCTACAAGTAGGATTGTGGCCATTTCGGTCCTTTAACATTCAGGGGCGAATCCGGCGATGACCGACGGTGGACCCCTATAAATGTAGTTGCCCACCCCACAGACTGTTAAACGCTC
>JADYXS010000435.1 GCA_021772155.1 Candidatus Obscuribacter sp. | reverse complement strand
GGTGCCACGCCGCAATCCGGTATGATCGCCACGCCTTTCTCCCGTGCCATCTCATCGAGCAGGAACTGTTTGCGGACGACATCTTCATTGCCGCCGAGATCGCAAAAGTGGATTCCAGCCTCAATGGCTTCCTTTGCCAGTTCGTAATTGAATTTGTAGGTGGCGCAACTGATCATCACGTCGCAGGCGGGCATCAGATAATTCAGCTCTTCATAGTCGCTGACGTCGGCCTTCACAGCGGCGAGGCGTTGGTCCGGTATGGCTTTGGCTACTTGCGCCAGGCGCGTTGGATTGGCATCGACGATCGTCACTTGTGTGACGTCCGGATTGCGGAGCAAATCGTAGACGACCGCATAGCCTATTCTTCCTGCGCCAAGCACTAAGAATCTCATGGACCTTCCTTTAATAGGTAGAGCGACGCCGCCCACCATCTACACAAATTGTGGAGCCGGTAACGTAGGACGCCTTTTCTGAAGCGAGGAAGCAAACGACGTTTGCGAACTCTTCTGCGCTTCCCAGGCGCCCTGCCGGTATAGCTTTTATATAGTCGGCAAAGTATTCGTCGCGGGAGACCTTGTTTTTCCTGGCACGAGAGACGATAAGGTCTTCCACGCGACCGGTGGATATAGAGCCGGGCGCCACAGAGTTGACAGTGATGTTGAATGGAGCCAGTTCGTCCGAAAGAGTCTTCATCATGGCAGTGGCAGCAGAACGTATGGCGTTTGACACGGCGAGATTTGCAATCGGTTCGACAACACTTAGTGAAGTAACGTTGATTATGCGTCCCCAGCCAGCAGTTTTCATTGCGGGAACAAAAGCTTGGTTGATGTGAACGACGCTTTTGAACAATGAATCGAAGCCCTTTTGCCAGGCTTCGATGCTTGTTTCTTCCGCCGGTGTCGGCTGAGGACCGCCGGTGTTGTGGACAATAATGTCGATGTCGCCGAGTCGCTGCTTAATGGTTTCACTCAGCTTGTGTCGAGACTCTTCATTGCTGAGATCTGTTGGCAGATACTCAACCTTTCCTTTGGCTGTCTGCTTGACCAATTCGGCGGCTTCCGCCAGCGTCTGTTCGGTACGAGCGCACATGAAAACGTTCGCGCCCTCTGCTGAAAGTGCCGTGGCAATTGCTTTGCCCATGCCTTGAGAGGCTCCACAAATCAGTGCATTCTTGCCGGTTATGCCGAGATCCATTTCTTCTAAGCCTTATATTTGTAGCTAATGGTTTTTAGCTCGGAGAAGAAGTCTAGGGCATACCGCCCGCCTTCTCGTCCGATGCCGCTTGATTTTTGACCGCCAAAGGGTGTCCGCAAATCGCGCGCAAACCAGCAGTTGACCCAGAGAATTCCCGTGCGAATTTTTTGGGATACGCGGTGGCACGTGTCCACGTTGGAACTCCAAATGCTGGCGGAAAGCCCATAAGCGGTGCTGTTGGTCATGTCGATGACTTGTTGCTCAGTTTTGAACGGTATTATAGGTAGTACCGGACCAAAGATTTCCTCCTGGCAGCAACGAGAGTCAAACGACAAATCGCTGAAGACTGTTGGTTGTAAGAAATAGCCGTTGGGCAGCTCTTTGACTCGGTCTCCGCCGGTCAAGAGTTTTCCTTCTTTTTTTCCATGCTGGATGTATTCTTGAACCTTTTCCAACTGTTCCAGGCTGATAATCGAGCCCATTTGCGTATTTCGATCGAGCGGATCGCCGACGCGAATTTGCTTGACTGCAGCTACTACCTCTTCTACGACCTGCTTGTATACGCCTTCTTGTACGAACAGTCTTGAGCCAGCAAGGCATATCTGCCCCTGATTTCTATAGGCTGCTCTAACTGCAGTTGGGATAGCTTCCTTCAAATCAGCATCGTCAAAAATTATGGTGGCACCTTTGCCGCCTAATTCGAATGAAACTTTCTTCAACGTTTGCGCTGCAGCAGACATTATCGCTTTGCCAGTGGTTGTCTCACCGGTGAAGGAAATGCAGCTCACGTCCGGGTGGCGTGTCAGGGCTTCGCCGGCACTGTGGGCGCCGAATCCGTGAACAACGTTCAGCACGCCCGGCGGCAGTCCCGCTTCTTTGGCGATGAAACCGAGAAGATACGCTGTGAACGGCGTCCATTCCGCCGGCTTCAGCACACAGGTGTTGCCCATCGCCAGGCATGGCGCAATCTTCCATGAGGATAAGTAGAGCGGTAAATTCCATGGCGTGATCAAAGCGGCCACCCCAAGTGGCTCTCGGACAGCAATATGACGCTCGTTGTCACTTACGGTAAAACACTCTTCGGTGATTGCCTGGGCATAATCGGCGAAGAATTGGAAATTCTGCGCGGCACGTGGAATATCGCCCTCGAGACTCTCGCTCAGCGGTTTGCCGGTATCACGCGTTTCAGCGTGGGCCAGCACTTCTTTATACTGAAGAATGAGATCGCCTATCTTGCGAAGGATGTCGCATCTTTCGCGCAAAGACATACGGGGCCACGGACCCCTATCGAAGGCTTCTTTCGCGGCTGACACAGCCATGTCTATTTCCGTGACGCCACCGCTGGATATCTGAGCGATGACTTCTCCTGTTGCCGGATTTATGTCATCGAAGGTGTCACCACTTGCAGAGGACTCAAACTGTCCGCCGATAAAATGATGGACTGTTTTGTTATTGAGCGCTTCTTTAATACTGTTTGCTGATGCGGTCCCAGTTGCTATCGACATAATGCAATCGCCTTTATTTCAATGAAGTTCTTTCCCGGAAGGGCTACTACCTGCACGGTTGTTCGCGCAGGCGGACCTTCGAAGTTAAAATACTGACCATATACCTGATTGTATTTTTGAAAATCTTTCATATCAGCCAGAAACACGCTCATGTCCACGACGTCTTGAAGTGTGCACCCAGCTGCTTCAAGAACTGTTTGCAGATTGCGAATGCAGGCTCTGGTTTGCTCCTCGATATCGTATGAAACTACGTTTCCTGAAGCGTCCAGCGTGACACCGGATTCGGTGCCAGTCTTAGGATCGCGCGCTCCCATGCCGGATACGAAAAGCAGCGGGCCGGCTTTCATCGCGTGCGAATAATTTCCCAGCGGTGACGGCGCTTTTTCCGGGACTACATTTACGGGGACCCGTGTAAATGTTTGGGTGGTGCTCATCTCATTCAAGCTCAACTAGCCTCCTTGCTCGGTGCACGATCGCGCTTGCCAAGCAGGTCATAAGCGACAATAGGCCTCAAATACTAGCAGATTCTTTTAATCGCGAAGCTGTCAATCGTGCATTCCAAGCTGCGATAATTCAGGCAGTTCAGCATGAGTTGTACTGATGAGCAAGTTTGCAACAATCAACTTTAAGAAGTGGATAGATGAAAACAGGCATCTACTGAAGCCACCCGTGGGCAACAAGCTCGTTTGGGAAGACCGCGAGTTCATCATTATGGTGGTTGGCGGTCCAAACAGCCGCACCGACTACCACGTGAACGGCGGTGAGGAATTCTTTTATCAAGTGGAAGGCGACATCGTTCTCAAGGTGCTGGACGATGGTAAACCGGTTGACGTTGATATTAGAGAAGGCGACATCTTTCTACTTCCGCCCAATACTCCGCATTCTCCGCGACGTCCTGCAAACACAGTGGGGCTGGTAATAGAACGGCGTCGGCTTGAAAACGAGCAGGATGGGTTTCTTTGGCTGTGCGAAGGTTGCGGGACTGAGCTGTACCAAGAGAATTTCCATTTGACCAATATCGCCACCCAGTTTCCGCCAATTTTTGAGCGCTTTTACAGCAGCGATGCCAGCACATGCAAGAAATGTGGGCTACACGCAAAACCATGAAGATCGACATACACACCCACATCCTGCCGAGAGATCTTCCCAATTTCAAGGAGAAGTACGGCTATCCAGGGTTCATTCAATTAGAACATCACAAGCCCTGCGGCGCGCGGATGGTCAGTGATACTGGAAAGTTTTTCCGAGAAATTGAGAGCAACTGCTTCGATCCCGCCGCTAGATTGCCGGAAATGGACGCCGATAGCGTCGGCATGCAGGTTCTATCGACTGTGCCGGTGATGTTCTCGTATTGGGCGAAACCGGCGGACTGCTTGGACCTGTCTAAATTCCTCAACGACCACATCGCCGATGCCGTTCGGAGTTACCCCGGTCGCTATTTTGGTCTGGGCACTGTGCCGTTGCAAGAGCCAAAGTTTGCAATTGCTGAACTAGAGCGCTGCGTCAAAACTCTTGGTCTGTCCGGCATCCAAATAGGATCGCATGTCAACGATTGGAATTTGAGTTCACCGGAACTATTCGAAGTTTTCGAGGCGGCACAGGCGTTAGGCGCTTGCATTTTTGTCCACCCCTGGGACATGATGGGCGAACAACGGATGCAGAAATATTGGCTGCCCTGGCTGGTTGGTATGCCGGCTGAGGTTTCTCTGGCGATTTGTTCAATGATTTTCGGCGGCGTATTTGAAAGACTGCCGAAATTACGTGTGGCATTCGCGCACGGGGGTGGTTCCTTCCCTGGCACCATCGGGAGAATCGAGCACGGATTTAATGCGCGTCCTGATTTGTGTGGCGTAGATAACGCCGTGCCACCACGCGAGTATCTCGGGCATTTCTTCGTAGACTCGCTTGTCCACGATCCCCAAATGCTGCGCTATATCGTCGATTTATTTGGTAGTGATCGCGTGGCCCTGGGGACGGATTACCCGTTTCCACTGGGTGAGCAGCACGCTGGCGAATTGATTGAGAGCCTGGGGTTTTCGGCGGACATTCGTCAGAAACTTTTGTGGCGAAATGCAGTGGATTGGCTTGGAGTAGATGGGAATAAGTTTGCTGAATCTCACGGACTTACTGCCGAAGCAGAGTCCGGCCGGTAGGACGAATAATGAAGACGAGCGATAACAAAACAGCCAAAGTAGTGGCTTACGAAGCGAGCGAAAGCTTCGCCAAGAAAATGGATGCTGAGGATCCGCTCTCATCCTTCCGAAGTCAGTTTAACTTCCCAAAGGATGCTCATGGACGCGATGTTCTGTATTTCACCGGAAACTCGCTCGGGTTGCAGCCGCGGAATGCGCGCAAATACATTGAGGAAGAACTCGATGATTGGGCGCGACTTGGGGTCGAAGGCCACTTTGACGCCAGGCATCCTTGGCTGCCGTATCACGAGAACCTAACTGACATGACTGCTCGTCTTGTCGGCGCGAAGCCCGCCGAGGTGGTGGTGATGAATACCCTCACCGTCAACTTGCATTTGATGATGGTGTCGTTCTACCGACCGAGTCCTAGTCGGTACAAGATTGTCGTCGAGCAGGGAGCGTTCCCTTCCGATCAGTATGCCGTCGATTCCCAGGTCCGTCACCATGGATTTGACCCAGCGGACGCCATAGTTGAGCTTAAGCCGAGAGCCGGAGAGGTGATTCTACGAACTGAAGACATTGTTGGTGCCTTGGACCAGCTTGGTGGCAGTGTGGCGCTTGTCCTTCTGGGGCAGGTAAATTATCTGACCGGGCAAGCCTTTGATGTGCCAGCCATCTGCGCAGCGGCTCATAGCAGCGGAGCCTTGTTTGGTTTGAACTTGGCCCACGGTGCAGGCAATCTTTTGCTCAATCTGCATGAGTGGGATGTTGACTTCGCTGTTTGGTGTGGATACAAGTATCTGAATGCCGGTCCTGGTGCTTTGGCCGGTTGCTATATTCATGAACGTCATGCAACTAACCCGCAGTTGCCGCGTTTCGCCGGTTGGTGGGGGCATGACAAGGCGTCTCGTTTTCAAATGGGACCAAAGTTCAATGCAATTCCCACTGCCGAAGGTTGGCAACTGAGCAATCCGCCCATCTTTCAACTGGCTGCACTTAGAGCGTCCTTAGAGTTATTCGACCGTGCCACGATGCCTGCGCTAAGAGAGAAGAGCATCAAATTAACCGGTTATTTAGAGTATTTGCTCCGCTCCATTCCGGGGCAGTACTTTCAAATTTTGACGCCGGAAGATCCTGCTGCGCGTGGCTGCCAGCTTTCATTCACAACCAAGGGAAATGGACGAAAGCTACTGGAATATCTGAAGTCAAAGGGGGCGTTCTGCGATTTCCGCGAACCAAATGTAATTCGTGCCACTCCAGCGCCGCTCTATATTTCCTTTTCCGACGTGTATAAATTCGCGAATCTGGTGTCCGAGTATGTGAAAGCGGAGACCGCCAGATGAACGATAAAACGCCGGAAGGAACGATTACGCTGGTTGGCGCGGGGCTTGTCGGCTCACTGTTAGCGATATTTCTGGCGCGCCGCGGATTTGACGTTGAGCTATTTGAAAGACGTCCCGATATGCGCACTCAGGTCATGAGTGCCGGTCGATCTATCAACCTGGCCATCTCTACTCGTGGTATCAACGCTCTGAAGAAGCTGTCTCTTGCCGATGAAGTTCTTGCCCATGCGGTTCCAATGAAGGGAAGAATGATTCACCCTCAGAGTGGTGATCTGGCTTTCCAGCCCTACGGGAAGGACGACAGCGAGTACATCAATTCAATTTCTCGAGCGACGTTGAACAAATTGTTGATGACTGCCGCTGAGCAAACCGGCCGGGTAAAGATTTTCTTTAATCAGCGCGTGTCTGGATATCGCGTGGAAACTAACACTCTTGAACTGCACGATGAATGTGCGAACCGCTCGTACCAGTTGCAGGCGAATGTCGTGATTGGCACCGATGGGTCAGCCAGTGCCATCCGTCATGCGATGGAAAAACTGCCTGGCTACAATGTGTTGCAGTCGGAACTGGATTATGGCTACAAAGAGCTAGTGATACCACCGCTTTCATCTGGAGCTTTTCAATTAGAAAAGAATGCGCTGCATATCTGGCCTCGAACAACTTATATGCTTATCGCTTTGCCTAATTTTGAAGGCAGTTTTACCTGTACTCTTTTTCTTCCGTTCCATGGGACACCCAGTTTTGACTCATTGCAGACCAAAGAAAATGCCCATGGATTTTTCATGGAACAGTTCCCGGACGCGGTCCCACTAATTGACAATTTGGAAGAGACATTTTTTCAAAATCCCACAGGGCACATGGTGACGGTCAAGTCTGAGCAATGGCATATCGATGGCAAAGTGTTGTTGATGGGTGATGCTGCGCACGGCATTGTCCCTTTCTTTGGGCAAGGCATGAACTGCGGCTTTGAGGATTGCACGATATTCGATGAGCTACTAGAGAACTTCCGGCAAGGTACCAGCGTCGATTGGAAGGGGCTCTTCCACGCTATGACGCAGGAACGAGTGCCGAACACGAACGCTATCGCGGATATGGCAGTAGAGAACTTTGCCGAGATGCGCGACAAAGTTGGAGATAAGAAATTCTTGATTCAGAAGGGCGTTGAGAAAATTCTTCAGACGCGTTTTCCGGGACGTTATGTATCGCGATATTCCTTAGTGACGTTCAGCAACGTTCCGTACACCGTCGCAATGGAAGCTGGTGTGGTGCAAGAACGGCTTCTGTCGGAGCTTTGCTCCGGCCTAGAGAAACCGGAAGACGTAGATCTGGTCAAAGCCGAAAAACTTATTGATGAAATGCTAATAAATGTGAGGCAGAAATGTTCAACCGTAAATGTTCGCTGATTGGTGTTATCCACCTGCTTCCTCTGCCCGGTGCAGCCGGATATGGAGGCAGCATGGAAGAACTTCTTCGCTGGGCGGTGACTGATGCTATCGCTTACAAAGAAGCCGGCATTGATGCTCTAATCGTTGAGAACATGCATGATGTACCATTTCTCAACGGTTACGTGGAACCGGAAACTACGGCTGCGATGACGCTTCTTGCGCAAGCCATTAAGTATGAGACGATGCTCCCGCTCGGCGTGCAGATTCTTGCTGGGGCAAATATTGAAGCGTTGGGCGTAGCTGTTGCTGCCTCTTTAGACTTCATCCGGGTAGAAGGCTTTGTCTTTGCGCATGTTGGTGATGAAGGGATGCATCAGGCATCCGCGCCGAAGCTGATTCGCCGTCGGGCTGCGTTGAAAGCAGACCACATAAAGATCTTCGCCGACATCAAGAAAAAGCATGCTGCCCATGCAATCACTGCTGATGTCAGCCTCATCGAAACAGCCAGAGCTGCTGAGTTTTTCCAGGCTGATGGCGTCGTCATAACTGGTTCAGCCACAGGCGTTGCTCCGGAAACGAAGGAAGTCTCCTCTGTCAGAGCGGCTACCTCCGGTGGCGTGCTCGTCGGATCTGGTGTCACCGTGGACAACGTCCACGAATTCCTTCCGCATGCTGATGCTTTGATCGTCGGCTCATCGCTTAAGTACGAAGGGCGCTGGAGCAACCACGTCGATCCGGAACGCGTTGAGGCATTGGTTGCGGCCGTAAACAAAAAATCTACTGCACAGCGCTAAGGGGTGGGCGTTATGAGATCTGATGACGACTCAAAATCAATTTCCTCTGATTCCCAGCTCACTATTCCGGAGCCGCTCCGATTCTATTCTGCTTTGGATGAAGAGATGTTTTTTCATGGACTGACTTCTATTGCCGCCATCAAGTCATACGTTGTAAAAAATGGACGACCGGATAAGGGAAGACCAAATCTCGTGGTTCTGATGCTAGATAAGCCAGTGATGGAAGACGTCAGCCTTATGAATCTGATTGGTTTGATGGCCCGGTACTCGTTGGACATGTCATCGCTAGCTTCCCAGGCAAGTGAAGACAATGCTGTGTGGTTCAAGGACAACAAGGCATATTGGTTCAAGAATATTTTCCCTTCGAAGACTTCCAAATGAATCGCTGATGTGCACTGCGTAGCCAAAATAGGGTGGCGCATGGCGCCACCCCTACATTAAAATGCGGGAGACGTCACTATCAAAGCTTTCGCGCAGCAATTGCAGGATACTGAGTTTGGCACTCCAGCAACTTCTGCTGCAGCGGTTCCCCTTTCGATGCAATCAGGAGAAACCATTCTGAACGCGAGCGAAGAACGAAGTATGACGTATTTCCAAGTCGCTTCATTTCCGTCACTTGGTTCCACGGCATGAATTTGGTGCTTGTCCGCGTTCGCACTAGTACTCCGGCACTACCTATTCGGACTAGCTGTGTAATACGGCTGACCTGAAACCACCAAACCCACGACGTGATTGCTGCAATTGAACCGATAACAAGAACAGTGATCAAATCTCCTCCTGTCCGCAATGCAAAAACCAGGGCTAGCAACACCGCAAATGAGGCACCAATTCCGCCGTCAATTAACCCGTCCGGGAGCCTCGAGCTGAATTCGAACGAAAGCGCCGAGCGGGTGCGTTTGCTGTTAATCAGATTAAATAACGTGTTGCTGTCAGTGAGTTCTGTAGACAGGAAATATTCTTCTCCGTTCTTGCATTCAAGCAAGAATTCACCATGTTCGATATCGAAGAAGTCTTCGATGTCTGTCCAGGGAAGTTGCGTCTTTAAGAGTGGCGATCGTAATTCTAGATAGAATTCGGAGGCTCGCACTTCCATGATGTGCCGCCGATGCCGTTTCATCATTAATGATAGAATCAAGAAAATGCTTAACCAACCGAGAACGCCCCAAAGGATGAAGCTCGGATCAAAACCCTTTTTCACGATTATAGATGAAACTAGAACTATGGGTAATGTCACTAAATACATAGAAAAATGCGCAATAGTCAGATTCGTGACGCCAGTAATTTTCTTATGAGAAGCGCCATACTGCCACCATAGCCAGAAAACCTTGCCTTCCAACTTATGAATTGATTTGTCCCGACCGGTTGGCAATGATTTCTGGTCCATCGATATTACGCCCCTCCCGCTGACGAATCCATGGTTCTTCGTTCGAGTTCAACCATTATGAGTGGCAGGTCTGAAACTGTTCGATCGATTCACATGTGTTCGAAACAAAATTGCCTGTCAGCTTAACTACGAGCAACCACAGGGGCCTGCGGTAACCGGCAATCCGCCATCGGGGATCGGCTTTGTGATGTTTATAGCTCCCCAGAATGCGTAGGCCGTGTCACGCTGTTTAACATCCAGTAGCGCCCCATTAACGCCAGTACCGGGCGTGCAAGTGAGTCTGTGCCTCCAGATGGTGCCACCCTTGACTGTCTTAACCAGGGGAATGGGCCCGAATGGTGTCATCTCCCATATCAGATGAAGAACCGTATTTGCAGTGATGTTGTTTTTTGATTTTATGATGTGCTTGACCTGTTCGAAACTTTTGCCGTCGGCACCGGCCGATAGATTTATGTATGACGTGAGTTTACTGACTTCAGAAGCGGCTGGGTCTGTATTTGCCACCATCAGTGCACCATCGAGATCTCGACCGATGATGAATGTGTCACCGCCGCCTGAAATATCTTCTTCTTTCAAGAGGTTCATGATATCGTCCCAGGATGTTCCTGGTTTGATTTGATTGACGCGATTGAACAGGAGCTTATTAAATTCGGCGTATGTGCCCTGTGTGTGATCGCCGAAAGCGTAGATTGCTCGGTAAAGAGTGCGCTTGTCCTTGTCGTCGTAATACTGGTGTCCGTAGTTAGCCTCTGGAACCACAAAAAATGCGGGGGGCAAGCCTGGGTGCGTCAGCAGCCAGATCACATCCGGCCAAACGGACCCCTCCGGGTTAGCCGTTTTCTTGGGTACGTCCACTTGAAACTTGAAAGGAAATGCCGGTGGCATATAGTTTGGATACCACTGCCAGTAATCTTGTTCGAGTTTAATGCGTACGAAACCATTCGGTATTTCCAGATCGACGCGGCTCATAGTATTAGCTATGGCTGCTGAATTCCATACGTGAGCGCGCTTCATTTGATCCGCCGCTTGAGCACTACATTTGAAGGCATTTGGCACCGGGAAACTGCACTCGGTAATAGGTTTCGAAGATAGTGTGTTGGCCTCCATGTCTCCTTGCGAAATTAGGTGCGGCTGTTGCTTGTATTCGAAAGGAACAAAGTTTGCATAGAGTTTCTTTTCCGGCGTTCCGAGCGCAAGCGGATAGTATCCTCGCAGATAGTCTCCACCATCGGGCATTTTAACCGTTGGCTCACTACCGAGGTCTGTGAGTTCGACTTCAGGCGGAATCTGTGATGTATTCAGACGAATGTTGCTTTCGCCACCGCGATTCATGCATGCGGTCTTCCATGAGTGAAGTGGAGCAAGAGTTTTGTCGGCATTCAACATAACTAGAGAGTTTTGGGAGCCTGTCTCTGCGAAGTAGCCTTCGAGGTTTGCTTGATCGTTTAGCGCCTTGGAAAGCTTTTCGCTTATTGAGTTGGCCGCGTTGAATGCATCCTGCTCATTTTTGTTTGAGCTTGGCAAATCGTGGGATGTCGCGCGCATCGATTGAGCGTTCATCATTGTTAAGAGGGCATGGCCCCAGACTCTATTTATACTGCGCAGGCTGAACCGATTACCTTCAGACACAGAAGCGTAGATAGCGCTTTCTTCTGGTGAACCGTCGACTTTCAGGAGCACCGATTTCTTGCCGACATTTAGAGTTCCTGAAGTTGTTGCATGCGTTCCTTCCCTATGTCCGCCTATGTTCATTGTCAAATAGCAACAGGCCCCGCCAACTATTATCAGGACGCCTACTATACCCGCGGTCATGACTAGACTGGCGCCTTTACTGCTCCGTCTTGGTTTATGTAATAAGGTTGGCATTTTCTGAACCTCCGCCTGGCGAACTCGCCTTGTTTGCCCACGAGAACACCTTAAGGTGAAGTTGTGAACGAATTGTCCTCACTCTGGACAATCGACCGTACACAATTCTAGGACATTTGGGCTCTAAAACTTGCACAGTAAACAGCGAGTTTTCCAGGGGGCGGCGATGACGAATTTTAGAATTGTAAGAGGCTCTAAGCGCAATACGATGACTAATGGTAATTTCATTCGGGTCGGATTTGTACCGATATATGAGAAAGGACCGGAGTTGAGCGCATCGGCAGATTTGCAAGCAGCAGACTGCCGGCAGCGCGTGCGCACGTTGCGCGAACTGGAGTTTGATCATGAGCAGCTGCAGGCTGGGTTCCGTCCCTCTGTTATCTGGAAGTCCGCTGTCCATGCTGTTCAACGCCGCATCCAATTCTCTTGGGCTGTGGGTAAGGCATTGAGAGGATCTAACTCGATCTCCGGTTTGCGCAAATTCTGATGGCGAGCTTCTGGCAGTGAAAGCTCAGGGAGCTATTGCCCTGCTGGCAGCTTAATCGTGAACAATCGACCGTACACAATTCTGGGACATTTGGGCTGTAAAACTTGCAGAGTAAGCAGTGAGTTTTCCAGGGGGCGAGCATGACGAACTACAATATCGCAAGAGGCGCAAAGCGCAATACGATGAACGATGAAGGTTTTGTTCGCGTCGGCAGGACTGCGGTCTATAACGAAGGACCAGCATTGAGCCAGCCGGACGGTTCGCAAATGGCAGGCTCGCAGCAGCGCGTTCGCACGTTGCGCCAGGTAGAGTTTGATCATGGGGAGCTGCACAGCGGATTCTGCCCCGCTGGTGGCTGGAAGGCCGCTGTCGAGAGAGCATTGACCAATACTATGGTTGAGCTGGGATTCTTTCTCGGTCTGAGCGGGGAGCTGTCGGCCCGTGAGGTTACTGTTAATCGTTGCGTGCTAGTGGGTCTTCTGGGATTGCTCGTCACAGCACCTTTGGTAGCGGCGATTTGCACACAAGCGCGCTCGTCCATGACAATTGCCAGTGATGTCGCTAGCGCCTCTAAGCAAGTACATCAGGTCGTTAGTGCGCCCGCAAGTGTTAACGCAGTTTCTGGGCAGCGCTCAATCAATTCTCCGGTTGTTGTCATGCAGGCGATCGCCAAATCGGCGCCTGGGTCTGTTCAAGGTTTTGATAGTGTTGCATCCGGACCTCCGGTTTGCATAAACGCAGAAAACGAGCCTCTGACCGTGCAAGCTGAAGGCGCTAGTGCCATGCCGGTAGCTTCCCAAAAGCAGATTAAGGTGATCTCTGCAGATGAACTGTTCAAGCAGTATCCAGAACTCACAAAGTACATTCCGCAGTCTAACGGGCAACTGATCGGGCAGGCAATGATTTCTCAGACTCGCTGACCAGATTGCCCAGAGAGCGGATTCGATGGCAAATGGGCATTCTTCGATTGTCTGGAAGTGAGCTCAACCGTTTAACAATGCTGCAGTTGGGGCAAATCAGACAGCGGTGCAGGTGGCGGTGGCAGATACTGAATGGGCAAGTTACTGATTGTCGATGATGACATCGAAAATGCAAAAGAGGCGCAGTCCTGGCTTGAACAAGAGCGTCATGTTGTCGATTTTGTTGCAGACGGCAAATCGGCCTTAGATTACTTAAAGACCGTTTCTTATGACCTTTTGATTCTTGACTGGAACCTGCCGGATATTTCTGGTCTCGACCTGCTTCGGCAGATTCGTTCAGGCGGTTGCACCACGGTGGTCTTAATGCTGACCGGCTACAGTGATATGGAGCATAAAGTACAGGGGTTTGAAACAGGTGCCGATGATTACTTGACGAAACCTTTTAATCCAAAAGAACTGTTATTGCGTGTAAAAGCCCTTCTTCGCCGCCCGGCGGTCGATGTGGACAGTATCATTTCCAGTGGTGCCCTTGCCATTGATACCAATGCTTACAAGGTCCTGAAGAATGGCAAGCCAATCCGACTATCCCCTACAGAATTCAATCTTTTGCTTACACTGGTTCGTCATCCACGAACTGCACTATCGGCGGACGTTCTAATCAGCAAAGTCTGGCCAACAGATTCAGAAGCGACCTCTGAGCAAGTTAGGAAGTACGTGCAGCGCTTGCGAGACAAAATAGATGATACCGGGGCACCATCTTTGATTAGAACCATTCATGGTGTGGGCTATGCATGGGAACCACAATCCTGACCGGGACATGAAATTGAGACCCTTCACCGGCAAGCGTTGTCGAAGTATTATTAGAGTGAGCCTTTTGGCGGTGTCCACCGTTTCGGTCATTGTGGTATCAAGTTATAGCGCTGTTTGCGCGAAGTCCCAAGCGACACCACCTAATGTTGCTCGTGCAAAGAAAGCAACACAAAGTGAAGTCGAACCATCAGTACTCGCGTCGGTGTTGCATGAATATCGCCAGATGCTCTTTGGGGTCGGACGTAAGGAGCTTGACCACAGTAAATACCGTAAATTGCTGTTACTCGTTCGCAATAAAGGCCAAATAGACTCTCTACTTAACTACACGGCTGGCTATCTCAAGCAGCATCCGAGCGATCACCAGGCAATATTGTTTTTGGCGGAGATCTTTGTAGAATGCGGTGTCAGATCTGAACCTGAGAAGGTGTTGACGCAACTTGAAAGTGCGTCCCCGAACGAACAGGTTAAGACAGAGTGCTTGCGCTTACGTGGGCAGATTTGCCTCAGGGGACCAGAACCACTAGAGGCTGTACCTATTTTGACTCGGTATACCGCGCGGACCCGTAATGCGGAAGGGTATGCAGCGCTGGCCGAAGCACTAATTCGCCAGAGTCAGTTCGAGCTTGCCGAGCGTTCCAATAATGAGGCCCGAAAGCGTTATCCAACTTACGAGCGGATCATTTTGAACGACGCATTGTTAGCGAAGGAGAGCGAACGCCTGGCCGAAGCGCTGACGCTAGTTATGCAATATCGAACGATAATCCCTGTTGATGATTTCGCAACGCGGCTTCACCTTCGATTGTTGCTCGCGCTCGGGAAGGAAGCGGAGGCCGCGCAGGAATGCACCAAGAGTTATCATTTTTCGTCAACATCTTCTGCTGATACTTTCGATTTGCTGGGGCAAATATACTCGCTAAACGACAATCCTCGCCAGGCAATTGCCTGCTTCTCGAAGTGTATTGCCCTTGAACCGGGCCGGGCACCGTTCTGGTTTCAGCGAGCAGGTGAAATGTCCAAAGTGCTTCTTTACGATAACGCCATTCAAGATTGCCAGACTGTCCTTAAGCTCGATCCCCGATTCACCGAGGCCAAGAACCTGATTGAACGCTCCCTGAAACAAAAGGAACGGAAAGGTGAATATGACGAGTTATAGAAACAGTAAGTCAAAGCGAAATCTGGGAGGAGTTGCACAAAAGGGGCTTCTCATAGTTGGCTTGCCTCTCCTGTTGCAGTTGTTCTTGCTTTCTGCCATCGTGATGGAGACTCGTAAGGTTGAGGCTAATTCGGTGCGCGAGGCTCATTACAGGCGGTTGCTGACGGCTGTCGGTGAGCTGTCGGTGACGACGTTCGATGTCTTTAGCCATTTTAATAAGTATATCTACACGCATGCCAAGGG
>JADYXS010000434.1 GCA_021772155.1 Candidatus Obscuribacter sp. | reverse complement strand
CAGTTGCGCAGAGGCTGGTTGCAGGAACTGTTCCCGTTCGCTCGACTGCTTGAGTATGTCGGTGATCAAAATGGATTGGTGCTTTGGATTCAGCAGGAGATTGGGCGACCCGTCGATTATTTCTTCGGTTCGGACCAGGCTTGCAGTGAGTTGGCCCAGAGACTCTCCGCTGAGTTCATTCCGATAGACCCGAACCGCACGCTCGTTCCAGTCAACGGCGAACTGTTGCGGGCAGATCCATTCAAGTATTGGCAATACATTCCTGCGTGCGTTCGCCCCTACTTCGTCAAGCGTGTATGTGTTTTCGGCCCGGAGTCCACAGGAAAGTCGACTCTGGCGATAAACCTGGCACGTCACTTCAGAACCCTTTCGGTGCCAGAATGGGCGCGGACAATGATTTCACATCGCAATGACGATCTTTTGGAGTCCGACTTACCGCTCTTTGCCCGCGGACAAGCGGCAGCTGAGGATGCTCTTGCTCGTCAGGCGTACCGGCTTTTGTTTGTTGATACTGATGCTCTCATTTCTGCCATATGGAGCGACTGGCTCTATGGCAGGTGCGACGACTCAATTCTAAAGATCGCCAACTCCAGACAATATGACCTCTATCTCTTAACGGACGTGGACGTTCCTTGGGTTGCGGACCCGCAACGCTACCTACCGGAAAAGAGAATGGAGTTTTTCGAACGCTGCAAAGCAGAGCTGGACAAGCGGTCGCGCCCCTACGTAATTGTTCGCGGAACATGGGATGAGCGGATGGCAACTGCAGTTCAAGCGGTGGAAGAACGATGCCTTGGACCATAAACTCAACCCCGCCGCGCATCAACCGGTTGTTAAGAAGGTCTCTTGTTAGCATAATGTCCGTTGAACATCTCAATGAACTGGCGCATCATTTGTCTGGCGGCTCAGTTTCGCCTCTGAACATTGGAAGGACTTCATGCCAACCAAGATGAAAGCGCTGATCAAAGACACTGGCGCACTGGAGGTGCGGTCAGTAGCGGAGCCGCAGTTAAAGTCCGATGACGAAGTCATCGTGCGAGTTGAACTGGCGGGCCTGTGTCGCACAGACCTCTACGTTGCAGAAGGGCGGATTACTGCGCCGGACCCACTGATCCTCGGACACGAATTTTCAGGAACGATCATCAAAACCGCAGACCGGGTCACGGGACTGCGTACAGGGCAGCGCGTCACGGTAAATCCACTGTTCTCCTGTCGAAAGTGTGTCCGCTGTGTAACCGGAGCCATGCACACCTGTCAGGACGCGGCGTTCCTGGGCATTGACTACGATGGATGTTTCGCCGAGTTTGTCAGTGTTCCGGCACATTCTATCTATCCAATCCCTGACAAACTCTCTTTCTTCGAAGCTGCGTACGCCGAACCTGTTGCCGCATCCCTGGCTGTGTTGAAGACCGGTATTCAGCCTGCGAACACAGGATTGATAATCGGTGTCAATCGTTTCTCACAACTGCTTGTAAAAATCCTGGAAATTCACGGCTTCAGCAATATCACAGTATGTGGCGGCGATGCTATTTCCAAAGACGAGTACGACTTCGTTGTAGAGACAGCGTTGTCACGCCAAACTCTGGACAGCATGGTCCAAGCTGTTAAACCCGGTGGCAAGATTATTCTTAAAAGCCGGCATTTTGAGCCAGTTTCATTCAGCATCTTCAACGCGATTAGGAAGGAGCCTGTAATTCACATCGTCAATTACGGAAGCTTTGACGACGCGCTTGAGCTGTTGGCTTCAGGAAAGTTGAACATAGGCGATCTGGTCGACGGCACATACAGGTTGGAAGACTACGCACGGGTTTTTGCTCGGTCGAGAAGTTCCGAGTCCTTGAAACCGTTCTTCACTTTTGCAGAAGGGTAAACAAATGTGCGGCGTAGTCGGGATTTTCCAGCCGCGCAATCCTGTCGATGCGATTCTTCTGCGGAACGCTGTAGACGCCATTCGCCACCGCGGTCCGGATGGACAGAGAACCTGGTTTTCCGAAGACAACAAAGTTGGACTAGGACACGCTCGCCTGGCAATCATCGGGCTGAGCGATGGACCTCAGCCGGTCACAAACGAAGAGCAAACTGTGCATGCCGTGGTAAACGGCGAATTTTATGATTTCGAGCGGTTAAAATCTGACCTGTCCTCTCGCGGTCATCGGTTCACAACGCAGACTGACAGCGAGATTCTAGTGCACTTGTACGAAGAGCACGGAGTAGATTGCCTGAAGTTTCTGCGCGGGGAATTTGCCTTCATTCTTTGGGACGCAGCCAGACAGCGGTTGTTCGCCGCACGCGATCGCTTTGGCATAAAGCCATTAGTCTATGCTCGCACTGCAAACGGTGGCGTTGCCATGGCCTCAGAGGCCAAAGCACTTTTTGCCGCCGGCATCCGTCCGGCCTGGGACTACGAATCATTTTTTCATGCCACACACATGCAATATGTATTGCCGGATCGCACGTTGTTCGCCAGTATTGAGCAGGTCAAGCCCGGTCATTTTCTTCTTGCTGATGAAGGCGCTCTTACACTTCAAAGCTATTGGGACCTTGATTATAGCGTCGAACAGCCGCAGCTGCTGGAGCCGAACGAAAGTGAAATTGTTGAGAGTTTTGGAAGCAAACTCCGAGAGGCGGTGCGCTTAAGACTGAGAGCTGATACCCCGATATGCTGCCACTTGAGTGGAGGGCTCGATTCGGCGTCAATTGTCGGACTGGCCGCACAGATGTCTGACCAGCCCCTGCATTGCTTCACTGTGTCATTCGAAGAAGACCAATACAATGAACTTTCAATAGCACAGCGAATGGCCGATCACGTAGGTGCAAGGTTCCACCCTGTTTCAGTCACTCAACGAGACATACTTGAGAATCTGGCAGACGCTGCCTGTTTTAGCGAAGGGCTAGCAGTAAACGGGCATTTGACTGCCAAGTATCTATTGCACAAGTGCATCAAGCAGGCAGGCTTTCCAGTCACTCTTTCCGGAGAAGGGTCCGACGAGATATTAGCTGGATATGCCCATTTGAGAGCCGATCTGTTTAGCGCTGATGGCCGCGATGAGCTCGTATCAGAAGTAACAAAGACTAATTTTGCTTCCACTGGAATCATGCTGAAGCAAGGACCGTCACTGCCTTTGGATGCCATAAGGCAAAAGTTGGCATTCGTTCCAAGTTACTTGGAGGCTAAAGGTACGCTGGGATACAAGCTGCGCTCCGTGCTCAATCGATCGTTTCTAGCCAGTTTTGAGGGGCGCGACTGCTACGCAGACTTGCTTGCTGCTTTTGACGTACCTGGTCAACTAAAGGGGCGCAGTCGGGTGGAACAATCCACCTATATTTGGACCAAAACTGCCTTAGCAAACTACATTCTGAAAACGCTCGGCGATGGAACGGAAATGGCACATGCAGTTGAGGGGCGCGTGCCGTTCCTCGATCACGAGTTATTCGAGTTTGTCAAAACCGTTCCGCTGTCAATGAAAATTAAGGGCACTTGCGAGAAATACGTTTTGCGTGAGGCCATGCGCGGCATTATCACAGACGAGATTTACCATCGAGAAAAGCACCCGTTCGTAGCTCCGCCTGTCAGCCGGTTTGCTGATGCTTACGCCCGCAGCCTGATGCACGATGAAATTAGCAGCGCCTCTTTTGCTGCATTGCCTTTCTTTGACCAAAAGAAACTTCTTGAACTTGTAGACAAACTGCCGGCTATGCCGGATGAAGAACGCAATGCCTATGATCCTGTGCTGATGACTGCCTTATCGGCTGCCGCGATACACACCCGATTTCGACTCTCCTAAGGAGTAGATTCCATGTCAACGCAAGAAATCGAACACGACTGGTGGCAAGCTTTTTACGAAGACACTCCGTTTGAACTGTTCTTAGAACGTAAGGATCCGACAGAGGTTGACCGCACGCTTGACTTTTTGATCGACAAACTCGGTGTCAAACCAGGCTCTGCCGTATTCGATCAGTGCTGCGGAATGGGCAGCGTTGCAACTCCCTTTGCGCAGCGAGGATATCGACTAACAGGAGTCGATCTCTGTTCCAAGTATATCGATGCTGCCCAAAACGCATCCCGGTTACACAGCCTGGACAGTCAGTTCTTCTGTGATGATGCGTTTACGTTCAAGGTTTCGCATCAGTGTGATGCCGCGTTCAACTGGTGGACGAGCTTTGGCTATGCAAGCAATGATAAACGCAATGCAACTATGCTCCTGCGAGCGATAGAGTCGATAAAAACAGGTGCCAGATTTGCTCTCGACTATCCAAACGTGCCCTTTGTTTTGCGCAACTTCGCACCGCGCGAAGTCAAAGAGTACAGAACTGAGCAAGGAACCGTTCGCATAGTGCGGGACACGGTGATCGATTTGGACAGAGGAACCCGGTCGCAAAGATGGACCTTTGTTTTGGCTGATGGCAAGGAAGTTGTTCAGGATACGACTTTGCGCCTATATTTGCCTCACTCAATCAAAGAACTTATGGAGTCGGTCGGATTTGCAGGCGTTGTTTTCTTTGGCGATGTGGATGGCAGTCCAATAACAGTGGACAGTCCCCGCTGCATTGCACTAGCGACGAAGGCCTAAGCTATGAATAACGAACAATTGCGGAAAATCATTTACAACGGGCAGCTGCACCAGCTGCCTGCCAGTGCTCAATCTATTGAATTAACAAATCTCGTACTCTCTTTGGTCGAGCAATGCTTCGGACCAGATTATCGAAACGCGCAGTTTGAGCTTACTCCTGATGAGTTTTTCGATAAGACTATTGACGTAAAACAGCGCGTCTACTCGTCTGAAGCTGTCCGCGAAGCGACTGCAAAACTGGTTGTGCAGCACGGCTTTAACCCCGATGAAACTTTGCTTGATCCTGCGCGCATCCGATTCAGTAAACACGATGGAGACCTGAGCCCCGCTGCTGCAGTAGTCTATCAGGCGCATAGAGATACTTGGTATGCTAATCCTCAAGCGCAAATTAATTGGTGGATGCCATTGCATGATGTTTCAGAGGATGAAACATTCTGCTTTTACACCGAGTATTTCAGCCGTTCCGTGAAGAACACTTCTCACGAGTTTGACTTTGAAACGTGGATGCGCGAAGTAGGCTTCGGCAGGTCTCAAAATAGCAAGCCGGGGGCTTATCCATTGCCCACAGAGGATTTTGGGACAAACACACCTCCTGAAAAATTTTCTCTGAAGCAAGCGGAAGTATTGTTGTTTTCTGGCGCGCACCTGCACCAAACTCTTCCGAACAGGAGTGGCAAGACGCGTTTGAGCGTGGATTTTCGGACCGTCAATAGGCTGGATATGGCCCGCAACATCGGGGCGCCCAATGTTGATAATCACTCTCGGGGTTCCGCTGCTTTAAGCTACATGAGCTTGGCTGAGGAGCATGGCAAGTAGAATGCTGTTTCTAGATATTTTCAGCGGCGTGGTGACGCGCTGCGGAGATCTTTGCGCCATAGAGTTTGCCGGAAAGCGATATGCCACCTACAAAGAGCTTGATCGAAAGGCGCGCTTATTAGCCGCTGCTCTTATCGCCAAAGGGGCAAGACCGGAAACATTCGTAGGAATCGGAATTGAGAAGTCACCGGAATACATAGTCTGCTTGTTGGCCACTTGGTATGCAGGCGCTGCGTTCGTTCCGCTTGATCCCAAACTGCCCGCTGCTCGCTTGCGACAAATCAAGGACGACTGCCAGTTAGAGCTGATCATCGATCAGACGCTCTTGCATGAAATGTTTGCTTATGCCATTTCAAGCATCTTGCCCGAGGCTGTCGCAATCACGCCAGACACGCTTGCTTATGCGATCTTTACTTCTGGATCAACAGGCCGCCCTAAAGGAGTTCTTGTTACGCACAGTGGCATCACTAACTTGTTAGACGCACAGATCAAAGCCTTTCGCCTCAACGAAGGTTCTCGATCGCTGTTTATGCTTTCGACTAATTTCGATGCATCAGTGTCTGACATCGGATGCGCACTCTTGTCCGGTGCCACGTTATGCATGGAAAGCGCAGCAGATCTTGAGCCTGGTCCACAATTTGTTCAGTTGGTTGGCGAACGGCGAATCAGTCACATCGATATTCCGCCCTCTGTGATGCGCCTTTTACCATGCAATGAAATGCCTGAGTGTCTGCGCACGCTTATAATCGGGGGTGAGGTCTGTCCGCCGCCGGTGGTCAGGGAATGGGCATCGCGGTTCTTAATCGTTAATGTATATGGTCCAACTGAAGCAACAGTGTGTACCAGCATGAGCGCATGTGATGCCGATTCCTGGGATCGTCCTTTGATTGGAGATCCACTGCCGAATGTTCTCTATCGCATTGTAGATGAGGAGCTCTACATCGGCGGCATTGGCCTTGCGCGCGGTTATCTCAATCGTCCGGAGCTTAGCGAAACTAAGTTCGTCGAAGCGTATGGGCAGCGCTGGTACCGCACCGGTGACCGTGTGGTCCGGCATGAAAATGGGGACATTGAGTTCCTCGGGCGCATAGATCGACAAGTTAAGGTCCGCGGAGTTTTGGTCGAGCCGGAAGAGATTGAGGCACGACTTTCGGAACATCCATCCATTCATCGGGTTGTCGTACTTAAAAGAAATTATGGAACAGGCAACAGTCGAGAAGGTTTGGTGGCATTCGTGCAACTTTCCGAATCGCCCACTGTCATGCCATCTGTCAAAGAGCTCAGGTCCTTCGTTTCAGAAAAATTACCGCGCTGGATGATTCCGCACCGCTGGCAATTTCTATCGAGGCTTCCTCAAACTTTGACTGGCAAGGTAGACATGGATGTGTTGCGCTCGTGTAATCTTCTTTCTCAGCCTACCAGCATCGCCGATGCGGACTTGCCACCAGCAGCGTTACTTCTAGTCCGCACAGTTCAGGACGTTCTTGGCGTGGACGATGTTTGTCCGGACGATGATTTCTTCGAGCTTGGCGGCGACTCGTTTTCGGTTATCGAATTGTCGCTTGCCGCAGAGGCGCGCGGTCTCAACTTGTCACCGGCGCTTATTATGGCGCGGCCGCAGATCAGTTTGCTGATTCAGGCGTCGCTTGCGCTATCTCACGATGCCGAATTCAACAACGCCGCAAGCGGTGCTATGTCCGCCGCTTCATTGCGTAAAGATGTCGCACTAAATTCCCAATGGAATGAGCTGATCGCCGAAGCTATCAATCTTCAGGGCGCCGTGCCGAAGCAGCCTGGAACAGTACTTCTGACAGGGCCTAGCGGATACCTCGGTTCGCGATTGCTCTACGAAATTTTGCTCACGACAGAGGCCGCGGTTATTTGCCTGGTGCGCTGCACTGACCCAGACAGTGGCCTTGCTCGTGTCCGAGAGGCGCTGTCTGCGCATAATCTAACGTTGCCTGACTGCTTTCATGATCGCATATTGGTTCTGCCTGCTGATTTGGAACAGTTTCAATTTGGCTTAGATGAAGTTATCTGGCGCCGTCTTGCCTATGACGTTGACACAATTTATCACTGCGCCGCTCAGGTAAACGTGATTCTGCCATACGATGATTTACGCGGTCCCAATGTTGGAGCCACAATGGAAATTGTGCAACTGATGGCCGGCGGTCGACGGAAATGCTTGCATTATGCCTCCACCTTGTCCGTCTTCGTAGCAACAGATCAAAACATTGGTCGAGTGCTGGAATCGGACGACCTCTCCCATACCAACGTGGTTTTCGGCGGATATGCACAAACTAAGTGGGCCAGCGAAGTCTTCCTTCGCTCCATAGGCGACAAACTTGGACCTGTCTCTTACTATCGTTTTGGCTTGATCGTGGCTGATTCTCAGAACGGAAGAGCTCCCAAGAATGATTTTCTGGTGCTGTTCACCAAAGGCATCGAAGCTTTAGGTTGCGTGCCGGAACTGGCAGAGGACATTTCGGTAGACATCACACCGGTCGACTTTGCCGCCTCAGCAATGATGGAGCTGTCTTTACGCGATATGGCTGAAGCAAGTCCCTTTACGTACCATATCGCCAACCCTGATTCTTTGCCACTTTCGGACCTCATCAGCGCGCTACGCTCGGCAGGCTCCAAGATTGATTCCGTGTCGCCGGACAAATTCCAAAAGCGCATGCAGGCTGCCACAGCGTCGAATTCCCTCGGTCCGGCGGAGTCGGCAGCTTGTCTTGCGCTGTGCCGCGCTTTAGCTGGCTCTGACACCTTCGATCGGTTGCGCACCATGGATTTGTTTCAAGCAACTGGCATCACTTTCGACACGACCAACACCTTCGCTCGAACAACTCGTCGACCACCAGAACCGAAACGATGGCTCTCTCTTCGTCTCAGTGCCAAGTCCGCACCGCTGCCTGATTAGCGTTAACCAAAGTTCTGCTAGCTAGCATGACAGAGATTTCTGGTGATCCCCCCACTAACGACGCGCGCGCGTATATAAGTACGCACGCGGTAAATAGTACGGTCGAAACCTAATTTAAACTCTTTCTCGTTGCAGGTCATCGTCCCACAGCAAATCGGGTACCCTATCCCGGAACACCTTAAAGCAGCTCCCGCTGTTCAGGTGTCCTCATTGCTGGAAGGTGATCATTTGAGCACGCAGCGAAAAAACAACAAGAAATCGCCCTGGCGTACGCCAGCGCTTTGTCTACCTGCGTGCTCAAGCAGGGAGGCTCTAACCTAATGGAGACACCTATGGCAACACGTCGCAAGAAACGCATTGGTATATTCGGTGGGACCTTCAGTCCCATCCACTACGGACACCTGATTTGCGCTGAAAAAACGCGTCAGGACTTCAACCTCGACTCCGTCGAATTCGTAGTCAGCGCTACCCCGCCCAACAAACCCTTCGGTGTGCTGGATGCTGAAGACCGCTTCGACATGGTCGTTGCCGCAACGGAAGACAACCCTCACTTCAACGCCTCACGCATCGACATGGACCACGCCGGCTCCGGCTACAGTTTGTTGACCATCGAGGCGATGAAAGCGAAATGGGCCGGTAAAGCCGAACTGTTCTACCTTTCCAGCGCGGAGTATCTCGATCCCCAGCATCGCTGGTATCTCCCGAACTGGATCGGTGGTAAGGAGCTGTTCAAGCTCTGCACGTTCCTCATCTTTCCGCGCGACAATGGAGACGTCGAACAGGCGAAGGCATGGGCAAAGCTCATCCCGCAGGCACGCATCGAAGTACTCGATGCCCCGAGCCCCCCTGTCTCCAGCACCCTGATTCGCGATCTGACCGCGGCTGGCAAATCCATCTGGTACACCACCGCGTGGCCGGTTCAGCAGATCATCTTCAAGAAAGGGCACTTCCGCACGCCGGAGTCTCCGATCGAGGCGCATAAGCCTGTGCCGCCGGAGCGAATTAAGCGTGTCGCCATCTATGGCGGCCAGTTCGACCCGATTCATTACGGCAACCTCCTCTTTGCCGAGTGGGTCCGCCAGCAGTACGGTCAGGACCGCGTGCTGTTTGTGCCCTCCGGCGATCCGCCGAACAACCCGGGACTAACGCACAGCGCCGAGGCGCGTTACCGCATGGTCGTCGCGGCCACAGCGGAGAACGCGTTCTTCGACGCTTCGCGGCTCGACATCAACCGCAAGACGAAGTCCTACGCCCTCCTCACCGCCGAAGACGTACAGCGAAAGTACGGTCAACACGTTGAGCTCGACCTGCTCATTAGCTCAGAGTACCTCGAACCGGCCAACGAGCATTACCTGCCACGTTGGATGGGAGCTGAGACTCTCTTCAAGATGGTTCGCTTCATCGTGAAGCCGAAGGAGGGAGCGACGACTGAGGCAGTTACGGCCTTGGCAAAGCAAATCCCTGAAGCCCGGTTCGAAGTCGTGAGCGCGCCCACACTGCCGGTTACCAGCAGTGAAATTCGGACACTGGTATCTGAAGGGAAGTCCATTCGTTACATGACCCCGCAGGTGGTGCACCAGACCATCGAAAAAGCGGCTCTCTATCGCAAGGTCAAAAGCAAACGCGGAACCGCCTCCAGCCGCAAAACCTGATTGCGACTCTAGGTAGTTATCGACGGCGAAGCCTCGGAGATTCTTCTCCGAGGCTTTACCGTTGTTTGCCTCGGCAAGTATCCGACAGAAACCGTAGTG
>JADYXS010000433.1 GCA_021772155.1 Candidatus Obscuribacter sp. | reverse complement strand
TTCCTTCTCGGTGTGACCTCTGGCGCCATGGACGTGCCCAAAGGCATGAACCAGCGGCTTCAGGAAGTCGAGCCGGTAACGCAGAAGTTCGCAACCGACGCTGTTCGTGGGCGAGACCCAATCGAAGATTCCGTTCGGCGGACAGTGCGTAATAAGCACGTCCGTATCGCCTGGTATCGCCCTCCACTTCGCTTCGAGTTGCTCACCGCATCGCGGCAAGTTGAATGCCATGCTCATGAATTCCGGCTGCCACGGAGAACCATAGAATGTCACACCGTCAATGACGACAGCCTCGTCTTCCAGATAAATCACTCGGTCCAAGGCACGTCGAGCTTCCAGTGCCTGGGCTTGCAACGGAATGTCATGGTTACCGCCGATGACGATTTTGTGCTGGTGCGGTAATGCTTCCAGTTCCCTGGCAAATCGGCGGACATCGCTTAAGATGCCTGTCGAGAAATCCCCGCAGTGAACCAGGACGTCGCCGTCAGGAATCCGCCAACGAGCCAGTCCGTTTTCATGCGTATCACTTACAAAAATCACTTTCATGACTAACTCCTCCTCTTTTGTTGGCGGTTCCTGCAACTCCCTGTGATGGGATGGACAGGCACCAATTGATTGAAAATGAGCCGGAGATTGATCCCCGGCTCGGCAACGACGAAAACCACGCACGGTGGAGACACCATGAGGCATCTCCACCGCGCAGGAAGGGCACAGTCCATCCGCCTTAGAAGCCGGTCATCGAGTTCCACGGACCGAAGGGATTCGGCACCCCGCGCAGCGCTGGGGCTAACCGCGGGAAGTGCCGCAGCACCATGGACGCGAAGCCGTTCTGGTTAATCCAATCCACACCAACTTGCGTGTAGATCATCGGGTCGAAGTCATCCGTGAAGAAACGATCCGCCTCAAGACGCCGTGACGCCATGAGGATGAACACGCGGAAGGCCGTATCGGAGAATCCGAAGCCTTGCGGCACCGGTTCAGCGTAGAGCCCAGGCATCAGATCGAGCATATCGACGTTGTCCTTGCCTCTGGCGTCCACGCCATAGACGGCCCGCAGCTCGGCGGCAACGTCCCGGTCACCTTCAGTCACTTCTTCGAAGCACCGCACCGGACCGCGTTGGAACAGTTGACGGAACTTGTTGTAGCGAGGCACTCCACGTGCCCGGTCTTTGAAGATGTCCAACGCACCAAGGTCCAGGCGTTGTCCGGGCTTGCCGTTCCATTCCGGCGTTGTGAGATCCCGCAGGAAATCCGGATGATTGTGCAACGCGATGGCACCCGGGTTCGTAATGCCCCAGGAATAAATCACGTCTTCAATCGACAGATTCGGATCGGCGAACAAGCTATGCGCACCAGCAAAAGTCAGATCGCGCATGTTGTGAGTGCCCCCAATTGGTCGTCCGTTCTGCGCAGCGAAGAACTGCATGATGTCCGGAACCAGAGGATGCATCCGGTAGACGGATGAAAACTCTTCGGTCAGCGCGAAGGGCACTCCGGCCAGATCGACGGTCGATCCAACAATCCCGCTGATCGTCTCGTTCTTGCTCAGACGACCGAGCATCTGCTTCAACCGAGCAGGTTCCAACCCAGCCCAGTTCGCATTCATACCGATGTCTAACGCCGGATGTCCGAGAATGCCAGGCGTCCACTCGATGGTGTGAATCTTTGCCATGAGTGCAGAGAGAATCAGTCTTGCTTTCTGGAACAGCTGCTCGTCATCCCAGCCGGGATAGGCAGTAGCCAATCGCTGACAAATGGCGTTGTGCTCGAGTGCAAGGATGGAATGCATCACGTACAAGCCGATCGACCAATTCTCGAACATGCCGGTCACCGGATGACCATTGGCCTCGACTAAGAGCCGGCGGTTGGAGCCGACCTTGATCTGGCCGTGGACCTGGGTCCGAACCCTCATTTGCGTCAACAGATCGTTGCCGTAAATCTGGCCCGCACCCCACCAATGCACAACCTTGTTGGGGTATGCAGGTGGCATACCGTGACGCTTTTCCTCCGCGGACTGACGGGCAAGGACGTCCCGGCGGATCTTCAGCGACCCTTTACCCCACCGGTGTCCTTCCGGCAGCGCAATATCCCAATCATTGCCAACCTCGACGTCGTGCAGAAACCAGCCATGGATCTGCAGCTGAATCCACCAGCACGCCAGCACGTTAAGGCTGCGGGCAGGCTTGAACCCCTTGTTGCGCTTGAGCAGCATGTCGCTGACCATGCAGGGATTCGGATGCATCAGATTCGCCGTATCCGGGAACGTGAACTCCAGCGGAACATTACGCCCCATGCGAGCACCAGCACTGCCCATCCTGGGCCAGTTCAAGGAGTTGTGCTTGCCTTCAGCGTTCCGGTTGACGACATCCGCTGGCGTTGCCGGTGGGTCGTTCGGTTGCATCCGCTCGAACGGGTCATCGGTGTCGTGGAGGTTCATCTCCTTGAGCAACAAGCGGAACTTGAGCAGGTTGACGCTGCTCATGTACTTCGGCAGCTTGTGCCACTTAACCGCGAGGTTCACCAGCGCGTAGAAGGAAATGATCACCTTGTCCACCAGTCGGAACACCAGCGGCTTCCGGTAGTACTCATCGCGCTTCAGGCGCAGACCAGCGCTGGCCTTATAGACCTTTTTGCGCGCCCGGTTGAGACTGCTGAGCGGGCAGATGGCCGCGGTGGTGTACCAGGGGTTGAAGTCGAGCTTATCGACCGCGTCCCGGACTTTCTCGGCATCTTCCGTGGTCAGGTCCTGTTGTGGGATGACGAGCTTGCCGACTGTCACCACATGCGGTGTCTTCCACGCCACCGAACCATCTTCAATTGGCGTGTTTACATCGTCGGTCCAGAGTTGAAGCTGCAGGTCGAAGCTGATCGGTCCATGCTTGAGTTGCTCGATCAACTCCTCGCGCAGGTAACGCTCACCGCGACCGACATCCCGTGCCGCATTCTGATTCGGCACCAAAGTAAACTTGGCGGCACAGGATCCGAAGGCAAATGGTGCGCGGCTCCAGTATTGTTCGGTAGCCAGACTCTGGACTGGGCGAGAAGCCTGTCCTGCGGCGGTCTTCAGCATGCGAATTCCTTCGCGAATGCCAACCTTCCAGAACAGGCGCGGCACGAACAAAACCTTGTTGACGATGTTTGCCAGCTTCCGCGGCAAATATGGCAGTGCAAAGCCGGCTCCAGCGCTGGCGAACTGCATGAACTGCCAGGCGTCACGGGCATGCGACGCTTCGCCGTTGGTGGCAAGGAAATCATGCACGCCAAGACCTGGCGCATCGACCCTGAAAGCCAGGCCGCGAAGATCCTTGTCGGTGTCCGGCTGAACTTTGCCGGAGGCATTCGAGAGCCGAACGATAGCCGGAAACACGGCGCCGGGCTTCAGAAATGCCACTTGCAGTAATTCCGGAATTTCTTCGCTCATACGCAACTCGGCGTTGTCGATTCCGGCGTGAGGAAACGCGTGGAAGCCACGCGTGTACTCGTCCGAACCGGTATTCACCTTGTTCCGACGCTGGATTTCTCGCATGTCATCTTGAAACTTAGCGATGATGCGCCCTTCGGCGAAGACGCTTCCACCAAGGAAGCTCTCTTTCCAGCCAACTCCAGGCACTTTCGCTTTAACGACTTCTGGCTGCAGACCCGGATGCGCAGGCCGTCGCCACCAGGCGAGCAGCGCCAGCGCAAGGGCCGCAATAGCAACTGTGATCATGAATCGATCCTTTCGGATTTGGAGACATTCAGAGGGAGCACTCCTCATACAGAGGGTGCAGTAAGCAAACAGAACGGCAGCACGAATGCTGCAACTGATGGTCAGATAGGTCAGCAGGACAAAGCCTTGACGTCACTTTCGACACGATGAACAACGGTAGGTGGGCGGTTCATGGTCATTTGAAGGAGATTGGCACGCAAGTCAAATCGTTGCGGTTGGGTCCCCGGCCAGAGTGGAAGCGAACCCGACAGATGTGGGAAACGCTTTAAAGTGCATTGGTTCTCAGGAGAAGTGTCTTCGGCTTTTTTAGTCCTTCTTACTATTGTTATTGGGAATGTGGGATTCGATAGTGTCACCAGGGCTATCTCAATAAGATCATTCGTGGAGACTAATGAAAGTGGCAATTTCGTAATTTCACTACTGCAATTAGATTCATGTGGTGATAAGTTAGCGCTACAAACCCGACATTCCTTCTTTGCTGAGCGTAACTGCTCGGTGAAAAGTTAGCGCTACTCCCGACTTTTCTTCTCCACTGAGCCCAATCGCTCGGTGATAGTTAGCGCTACGAACCCGCTTCCTCTTCACTTAGCGTAATGGCTCGGTGATAACTTAAGCGCTTCAAATCCCACTTCCTGAGCGCATTAGCTCAGTGATAAGTTCGTGCTTCAAATCCCGCTTTCCTTCCTTGCTGAGCGCAATTGCTCGGTAACTTTGGTTCAGGAATTTTCAAGCTCTCTCTTCGAACCTGCTCATACGGCTGGAGATTTAAAAGAAAATGGCTCAAAATCAATTGGATGGTCTTCTACCGACACGTGACTCGCTACTCAATCCTGCAGATGATCAACAAAGTCAAAAACAAGCCACGTCGTCGTTGTTCGACTCTGCTTATAATTTCGTTTCAGAAAACAAGGTAGGCACCGCAGTTGGTGTCACGGCTGTGGCCGCTGCGGCGCTGTACCTGACCCGCGGACGAGGAGCTGCGGCTGTGGAAACAGCTCTGGCTGAAACCATTCCAGTCACCAGACAATCGGTAGAAGCTGCCGCCAGGTTACGTGGTGCACTGGCTAAGGAAGCGACTATTACTGAGGCCCACTCGGCCATGATGCTCCGTCCCGGAGGCGGGATGGCGGCCGGAATCGAAGCCCGAGCTGGAAGAGAAACACTAACCGCTGCGGCTGGAACAGATTTCCGGCCCGGGGTCGGGAAAGAGCTCCAGGCCGGTGCAGACAGGGTGGCCGCTGTGGCCGGGACAGACTTCCGCGCCGGAACCGGAACATTGAAAACCATTGATGGCGCGGCTATCCCCGATGTCGCCAGACCAGCAATTGCAGAGCGCGCCTTAACCGTGTCCGCCGGAGCCTTTGAATCTCAAGTGGCCGCGGTAAAGGCTGCCTATGCTGGCGACATGATTAAGCTCTGGTCGACTCCCCGAACACTGGCCGCAGAAACAGGCGACACAGGTCTGAAGATTGCAGAGCGCACTCTTGCGGCCCGCTCTGCAATCACAGGAGAAAAAGTAACTGCAGACACGATTGCCAAAGAAGTTACACGCCTGGAAAAGTTGAATCCAGGACTGACTGCCGAAACTGATCTGGCAGGCAAAAGCGTCAATGTCTGGGATCGCGAACATTTGACAAAAATGAACGAGGACCTTGTCTTCAAACACGTGCCCCAAATTGGACAGTTTATGAAGGGAACTGGAAAGATCACCGAACAACAAATCGAAGAGGCACTGATCATACAAAGAGCGATACCGGCGGATCAACCACGCAAATTTATCGGTGAAATTCTGGTCGAAAAAAATCCGGGACTGAAGGCCGATGTTGACCTGGCATTCAGCCGCCAGAACGAGATGAAAGCGGCACTGAAATCGGCTCGGGAAAAGTTCATGTTCACCGTCCAATAAACACAAAAACAAGTTAAATGGAATGCCCAATTCCAAAGGAGTGCTCATGCCCATGAGCACTCCTTCCTTTTGAGCAGCTGGCGAGGGTGAAGTCCTTCATTGCACAGCGCGGTTTCGTCGCGAAAGTTGGAGCGATAGAAATTAAGAGAAGGCAGCATCATTACTGTCGCCGGGCATATAGGTTGTGCAAGAGGGGATCTTGAAAATGCTCGGCGATCTTAAACTCGCTCACAAAGCTGTACTGCTCGTCTTAGTGCCGGCAGTCTTTGAGCTGGTCTTCGGTTGCGCTCTCTTCGTGCTTTTGCGACAAGCGGAAAGCAACATTCTGCGCGAGGCTCACGCCAACACTGTGATTGCCTCTGCAAACAATTTGATCAAATCGTTTGGCGACGCCTCCACTGCATTGTTCGCTTACTCAGCTACAGGCAGTGACCTGGCATTAGAGCGATACGAGAAGCTGGACCAATCGATCAATCAGCGACTGCTTGTTTTGCAGCTTCTGGTCGACGCCGACGAACAGGAAAGGAAAGCCTACGCTCCAGTGCGAGCGGCTGCCGAAACGGGGCTTGGCTTGCTTGATCAATCGCGTGATAGTGTCAACCGCGGAATATCCGTCAGTGCCGACACACTAACCCCAGAAGTCACCGACATAATTGAGGGACTCGCTTCGTTAACGCAGCGAATTCACGACTTTATCATTCATGAACAAGGGTCCGCAGAGTCAGTTTCGGAAGCACAATCAAATTCGCGCCAGATAATTTTCGGTTTGATCGCAGCGGGCATGGTCGGGGGTGTGGCACTGGCTGTGGGGCTTGCCTCTCTCTTCCACAAAGGCACGACACTTCGGCTGAACGTTTTAATGGACAATATCAGACGGCTTGCCCGTCAACAACCGCTTCATCCGCCGTTGCGTGGCTCGGACGAGCTTCATGAACTGGACAATGTCTTTCACCAAATGACTGATGATCTGGCCGAAGCTAATCGCAGCAAGAAGGAACTTATGTCTATGGTCACGCATGACTTACGTACGCCGCTAATGACAGTGCAAATGACACTTTCGATGCTCAATAGCGACATATTAGGCGAGCTTCCCGGGGCAGCAAAGAAGCAGGTGAGCGGTGCTGAATCGAGTGTTCAGCGACTGATCTCTTTGATCAATGATTTGCTGGACATCGAAAAAATGGAAGCAGGGAAACTGCAAATCAATATTGACGACGTCATGGTGCAGGATTTGTTCGAGCGGACCCTGGTGGCGATCGGCGAGTTCGCCAAATATCATGAAGTGACACTGCATTTCGAACCGTCGGAAATTGAGTTTCGTGCCGACGGCGACAGACTAGTTCAAGTCCTTGTAAATTTAGTTTCGAACGCAATCAAATTTTCCCCACCTAAAGGAACCATCCGCATGTGGGCGGTCCACAACGAAAAGGAAGTGCAGATCTTCGTCAGCGACGAAGGAAGAGGTGTGCCGGAAGAACTTCGGACGGCAATATTCGAGCGATTCAAGCAAGTCGATCAGTCAGACAGCCACAAGGGCACTGGGCTTGGACTAGCAATTTGTAAAATGATCGTTGACTCTCATGGCGGCGAAATTGGCGTGCAAGTCCCAGAACTCGGCAAAGGCAGCGAGTTCTGGTTCACAGTTCCACAAGAAGCAGTTGTGCCGGCGCCTGACTCACAACCGGCGTAATTCTCCGGTGAACGCAGACGTCCCGCCCAATACCGTCAACTTAAGCACACGGGAAGACCTTCGGCAGCTGCTGTCGTTGCGGATTTTGGGAGCGCCGGCGTCCCCGCCGGCTCGATTCCGGACTTGCTCGATTTCATGCCGCCGGGACGGCGGCGCTCCCGGGAGGTCTACTTCTGCGCCAGTTTGCAGATCGCTTCCCATTGTTTTTTCGTCACCGGCTGCACGGATAATCGGCTGCCCTTCTGCAGCAAGACCATGTCCGTCAAAGCAGGAACGTGCTTCAGTTCTTCCAGTGATAGAACACGGGGAAATGTTTCCTCGTATTTGATATCGATCATGTACCAGGTCGGATTCTTGGCGTCGCTTTTGGCATCAAAATGCTGGTCGTCGGGCTCGAAGGCTGTATGGTCCGGGTAACCTTCCTTCACCACCTCTGCAGTGCCGGCAATACCGGAAGGTTCGGCATTGCTGTGATAGAAGAAGACCTTATCCCCTTTTTTGATCGAGTCTCGTAGGAAATTACGCGCCTGATAATTTCGCACACCGTCCCAGCAGCTGGTTTTCTTTGGTGCATTTTTTAGATCTTCAATGGAGAATGCCGTCGGTTCTGACTTTAGCAGCCAGTAATTAGTGCTCATCAAACGTAATCTCCTCGGATTTTAGCGGCTAAAATTTGCAGCATTGCACCATCGCCCAATGCCCGTTGCGGTATTCTAACGCGAACCCAATGGTAGATTTATCGACAAGATATCCTTCAAAGACCTATGACTGACATTCCAGCACATACCTTGCCCTTCGACGAGTGGTTGACATTCCTTTTGGACGAACCAGATAGCGTCGATTGGGACAGTGATCCCCAGCAGTTTCTAGAACGCCTTACAAGCGTTTTCGAAGAGCCTGAGGCGATGCTGCTAGGACGTACGCCGGAACAGCTTAACAAGTCATTGTGGACTCTTGTGACCGAGGACGGTTTGCTGTGCGTTCTGCTGCGCACAGATCTGCCACTTCACAGCCGACAAAGATGTGCAGCCTCAATCAAAAGCCTGTACTCAAAGCTCTTTGCCAAGCATTGCAGCGAAAAACTTTCCCATACATTACGCACTTATGACGAAAGTATGTCGCCCCTAAACAGTGTCTGCTACATGTGGTGGGACCTTTTCCCGACCTGGGGCAGCAAGGATGATAAGGCGTCCAAAACAATGAACTCGGAATTCCTTCAGGTTCTCAGCGACATACTAAAAATACCGCATGTGGCCTGCATTGAAAGCGCTTTGCACGGACTGGGACATTGGCACCTTACTCACCCTACCGAAGTGGAACACATCGTTGATCAATTCCTGAAGACAGGTCCCAAACTATCAGAGCCCTTACGAACATATGCAAATTCAGCACGCACTGGCTGTGTCAATTAGGTCCATGTTCTGACGGCGGGCAGCTTTCGTGACCTGGTAGGGGCGAGGTTTGTCCCCTCCCGTGGTACTAAAGCCGCCCCTGCATAGAGCCGCTTTCATAGCTGTAGCCTTGACCGTGCACTGTACGAATCGGACAAGAACCATCTGTGGAAAGCTTCTTTCGCAGTGTTTTGATGTAGGTGTAAAGCGACTCTGCCGAGACGCCGGCGGCATCGTTCCATACGCGGTTGAGTATCTCTTCAGCGCTGAAAACCTGATTTGGGTGCCTGATCAGGAATTCCAGTATGGCGAACTCCTTGGGCTGCAGTTTTATCATGACACCACATTTGGTGACCACCCGGGAGCGCGTATCAACAGTGAGATCGCCAACTGTTAAAAGGCTTCCGCTGAAATCAGCAGGACGGCGCATTAAAGCTCGTAATCTCGCCAGTAGCTCCGGCATATCGAAAGGCTTAGTCAGATAATCATCGGCACCAGCGTCCAGGCCGGCGATCTTCTTGTCTAACGTGTCTAGGCCGGTCAACATAATAACAGGAGTGCTACCACCGAGTTTGCGAAACGCCTGACAGACAGCAGCTCCGTTCATTCCCGGCATTTGCCAATCCAAAATAATAGCGTCATAAGTATAGGTGCTAAGACGCTCGAGAGCTTCTGTACCGCTCTCGACAAGCTCGACCTCGTACTTTTCCGATTGCAGCCATGTCACCACTGCCTTCGAAAAAATCGGGTCATCTTCAGCCATCAGTATCTTCGCCATGCGCGCGGATTATAGCTACGCCGTGGCACAATTACAATACTGGTCGCTCCCGTAGGCTTACCTTGTCTTTTACCAGCCGCTTGCCTTCTACATTGTTATTTCTGGGTGTTGCGTTAATATCCTGCGCTGGTTGCAGCGCCGTTTACTCCGATCAAGCGTATGAGCTGCATCAATTTGAACAGGCTTTTGTGGACGGAGACGAGTACCTGCTTGCCGACCGCACGGCGCAAGCAATTCGCAGCTACCAGCGAGCGCTGGATGCCCTCAAATCGATCGAACCGAATGGACCTCGTACGGCAACGGTTAACTGGCGCATAGGCACAGCCTATTTGAAAGCAGCCGACACAGCAAAAGCCACTGAATATCTAACAAAATCCATCAGCACCTTCGAAAAATGCCACAAGCCCGAACGTTGGGTTCAGTACCAACATGGGCTGGCTCTGTCAGACCTGGGCTCCGCTTGTGAACAGTCCGGAAAACCGGAACAGTCCGCTAAGCTTTACCGCCGTGCCGTCGAAACGTTTCTGACTGCCGACCATTCCCGTGCCAGTATCGATTCCGATGCCGCCTTAAAGCGCCAGCTCGTCCGCTGCTACTCGGCAATTGCAAAAATAGAACGCGCTCTCGGGCATACAGAGGAAGCCGCGCAATCCCAAGACCTGGCAGCCAACCTAAGCACTGTCGATCGCGCGCAAAGCAAAGACCAGTTGCTTGCAATGGCACTGAAAAAGGCTAACAAACTCAAGCGGCACAGAAACTTTTTCGAGGCTATCGAGACATTGGACCCATTGATTGATCGCAAACAACTGGGATCTTCGTTGAAACAGCAGGAAGCATTGACACTGATAGCGAGCTGCCAAAACTCCATGCGAAATTACACCGATGCTCGCAGCAACGCCGAAGAAATTCTAAAAGCCCAGAGAGAGACACAAGCTCCCACATCGGAGCTGATTGCCACGCTGCGGAACCTGGGCAAATATTGCCAGAGAGGCAGACAACCCGATGAAGCAGCTGCTTACTACCTTGAAGCTATTAAGCTCAATCTCATCAACTCAGAGTTAGGCCCCCAGGACGTGGCAGACATGCATTTCGGGCTAGGCAAATCACTTCATGACAAAGCCCAATATAAGCCTGCAATTAGAGAGTTTCGCATTGCCCTCAAGCTGGCGCAGGACGTAAACGACCAGGACATGATCCTGGACATTAAGGAGCGACTAAAAAGGTCGGAAGCAGCGACTCAGCCAAGCAGCCTGTAGCCAACCCCATGTACCGTCCGGATTACAGATTCATCGTTGAGCTTCTGCCGAATCCGTTTAATGCAAGTTGTTACTGCTTCGGTAGTGGTGCCGGTGTTCTGCCAAAGGTGAGTCAGTA
>JADYXS010000055.1 GCA_021772155.1 Candidatus Obscuribacter sp. | reverse complement strand
ATGCATGCGTTGCTGGAACGACATCGCGGCACGACTGCGCGAAGCGCCACGCCTGCGGAGGTATCAATGTGAGGTTCCGTGGTCATGAATTTTAAGTTAACGCTTATGCCCCAAGGGGGTGCGAGGAAACTTGGGAGCGGCCCGGCGTTTCCTCATGAGCGATGTTGTCGTCAACCTTGCTGAGTTATTTGAAAAGCATTCAAGGCAAGTACATCGCAGTGACTATTGACTGGACTAAATGTGACAGCAACGAAAAAAAGTATCGGACTGCGGCGGGCGGCGAAAGCCAAGGACAGCAGTGAGTTTTACCAGGAGAGGCAACAAGAAATACTTCGTGCTGCAGGGTTGGTTTTCCAGGAGATAGGTTACCAGGCGGCGACTATCAATGACATCGCCGATAAGCTTGGAACCGACCGCGCTTCGGTCTATTACTACGTCAGCTCCAAAGTTGAGCTGCTGAAGAAGATGGTACGTGAAGCCACAGTGAAGAACATTGATGCCATCGAAGCTATCGTGGCCTCTGATCGAACTGCTGCGGACAAGTTGCGAGCGGTGTTTGTGGCTCAGATGGAATGCTACAGGACGTCCTATCCCTATCTCCACGTATTCTTGCAGGAAAAATTCCCTACGCTTTCTCGTGATCGCAGCGCATGGAACAAAGAGATCCGCGAACTGGCGGACCGCTACTACAAGGCATTCTTCCGCATCATTGAGCAGGGAATAGCGGACGGAGAGATAGCCACTGACCTTCCGATTGAAGTGACGACGCATGCGACCATAGGAATGGTTAACTGGGCGCACCGCTGGTACAAGCCGGAGGGGAAATTACCCGCCGAAACGATTGGCCAAGGCTTTGCTGACATTGTGCTCAACGGGTTGCTGGTGAAGCGGAGCAGCTAATAAGGTCGGCCGCATGGAGCATAAATGGCCCCCTGCATCCTCCTTCACCTGCCCGAAGCGCACAAGCGCTTTATGAGGAAGCGCCGGGCCGCCCCCAAGTTTCCTCGCAACCCGTCGGGGGGCCTGGCGCAGCCAGGGCTGGGGGGGCGCTCACTACCCGGCAGAGAGCATCAACTTCTGCCAGAAGCAGTGCGCTCAAGCTCAACTCCCACGCATAGTGGTCGTGGAACCCTTCCAAAACGAGCTTCTCACTTCGTTTCGTCGCAGTTTCCCGACGGGTGTTCGAGGCAACGGTTGCTGGCGGAACTCGACAATTGAGGGACGTTTGATTTTTCCTAAGCGCTGCTCGCAGACTTGAATGACCTCGCTCGCATCGAGCGTGGCTCCTTCATGCAGCACGATAACTGCTGCTGGTGTCTCACCAAACCGGTCGTGCGGTGCGCGCACCACGACCACCTCGCGAACCTGGGGAAGATTGCCAATCACCATTTCCAGCTCAGCCGGCCAAATATTGAATCCCCCAGAAATAATCAGGTCGTCCTTGCGATCAGAGAGGTACAGGTAGCCGTTGGCGTCGATGCGGCCTATGTCACCTGTAAGTACCCAGCCGTCCACGATTCGCTGTTTGGTCAGTTCAGGAGAATTCCATATCTCACTGATCTGTCCATCGACCTGGATGGCAATTTCTCCTTCACCGCCCGCCGCCACAGATCTATTTTCGTCGTCTCGAATTTCGATCTGGGCATAGGGCGCAATTCTCCCGGCCGCTACGAGTGGCTCCGATCCCACTACTTCTCTGAACCATTCTCGAGAAGTCATCCACACCGCTGGGGTTGCTTCGGTTTGACCATAAAACTGGTTCAAGGTATCACCAAAAATGGCATGCGCCTTCAATGCAGTCTGAGGCAGCATTGAAGAACCACTGATCACAATCGCCTTTAGCTTCTCATACGATCCGTCAACTGATCCAGCCTGCTCCACAAGATCGCTGATTAGCGTTGGAACCCCGAACATGTAGCCTCCATGCTCCGACAGCAGTTTCAACGCCCGCTTCGCATCAAACTTAGGCTCCAGTACGTTGTATCCGCCGGCATTCCACACCGGAAGAAAGAGATAACCAGAACCGTGAGATATAGGTGCAACATGCAAACATGCATCGCCCTGTTCAATCGTTGGCAGGCGGTATATCAAGTCACGCTGCATGCTCATCCAGGCACGATGCGAGAACCCCATTCCCTTTGGTAGTCCGGTCGTTCCCCCTGAGTGGCGAATAATATAGTAGTCATCTAGCCGGATGTTCGGATCTGGATCGACGTTTGAGTGGGACGCCAGCCAAGCCTCATAGTCCGCTCCCCGAACGATGACGTACTCCAAACCAGGTACGAGGTCTTTCACGTTTTCTACTTCGTGCAAGTGACCAGCGTCGACGACCAATGCTCGGCAATCGGTGTTCCTGATCATGTGAGCATGGGCTTCAGGTGCATTCCGCTTGTACAGAGGGACTCGGACAAAATTTCCGATGGCCATGGCAATCAGAAAATCCGCTGCCTGCAGGCTGTTCTCCTCGAGAACGGCAATCCTGTCTTGCGACTTCAATCCCATGGCAAACATAGCATTTGCAAACCTGACACCCCGCTCCCATGACTCACGATAAGTCAGCTTTCTGTTACCGCAGACCAGCGCCAAACTGTCGCTTTGCCAATCCGCTGACCGCCTCATCGCATCACGCACATTTATCATCTGTATCCTCGTTGCATAAAGCTTGTTTTACAGTCGCGGAAAAACCTATGCGCAGCCTTGATTGCCATTCTCAAATCGAATCAGCATGACTAGTCTGCATCATAACGCGGACAGACTTCTGCACAATCAGAAATCGCACGTCAACGTTCGCGTAAAAAATCGCCAGAGCGACCTTGCCCCTGTTGTGCGAATTCCTGTTTCTGCCCATTCATCCTTGTTCGCCAAGAGCTCCAAGTCCGGCTAACAAGTGCAACAACAATGACCCACCGCATTCAGGTTTCAGCCTCTCAACACGCGATACAAAAGCAGACAATCCATCTGCTACCGAACCGGTCAAGTCTATTTTCTGCCGACAGCATTTGGCCAACAAGAGAGTATTTTCCAATTCGACGATGAGCCTGAAGGCCGCGAGAGTCAGTGACTTTGGGTTGCTCAGGTTGACCGGGTTGAAGATGCCAGTTTACGAGCTTGGTATTGGGGTGCTGGATTTCTTTTCGAAGGCCCCTGCCAGGCCGCCGGAGGCCCCCCGGTGCCGCGCATGTATTTCATGCGCGGTGCAATGTTTGCGCCGATGCGATGTGCTCGGTATCAGCTCTGGCGGCGCGCTCGTGTTTTGTTGAACAACTCGAACAACTCGGCCTTGGCCTTTTGCATCTGCTGCGCCGCAGCCAGAGCAGTCTGCGCCTTGGCCTGAGTCTGCAAGGCTTGCAACGTCACGCCCTTTTTGAACTTGACCAGACCGTTCTGGCTGAGGATTACCAAACACGCCAGTGGTGTTTTCACATCCTCGTGTTTGTAGCGCTTGACGATCTTGCCTTTGTCGCTCACCACCTCGGTGGCGAACAGGCACGGGCGGTGCAGGTTCAGCCACGGATTGAACGTCTCTTGGTAGAACACGTTGATGGGTGCGGCGTAGCGTTGGGGGATGTGGCTGTAGCCCATATGCTTGCGTACGACGCTGGCGTTCTTGCTCTCTGCCAGCGCGTTGTCGTTGCTCTGGCGCGCGCGTGATTTGGTCTGCTCGATGCGCAATTTCTCCAGCAGCGCAGCGACTCTCCCGTTAATGAATTCCGAGCCGTTGTCGGAGTGAAAGCCTTCGATCACAAAGGGGAACTGATCCATGACCAGGCCCAGCACCGGCAGCAGGAACGCCTCGCTGATGCCCTGCACGCAGGCCATCACCTGCCACTGGCTCACGCAGTCCACGCAGGTGATGTGGTAGACCCCCTTGATACCGTCGAGGTCGCCCTGGTGCACGGTGTCGATGCGCACAAAGCCGGCGTGTCCATTGGGCCGCGGGGCCCGGCGCACCCCAATCGGATTGCACACCGCCCGCGTCTTGGTGAACAGCCTGCGTCGGCTCTGGTAGCCCGTGCTTTTGCGCAGGTTGTACAGGTGCGAGACGGACAGCGCGGCCAGCCGTTCATAGCGCGCATCGCCATAGACGAGCCAGGCGCGCT
>JADYXS010000432.1 GCA_021772155.1 Candidatus Obscuribacter sp. | reverse complement strand
GAACGAGACCCGTCGCCTGGGTCGCCACGTCCTCGACGAGGCGACCCAGGCGACGGGTCTCGGTCCGGAGAAGCTCCCAGGTGTCGGCAGTCGGCTCGACGACGCCGTCTGCCAGCCCTTCGAGGCAGGCGTCGATCGTCGGCGGCGAAGTCACCAGCCATCCGACCGCGCCGAAGGCGTAAGGTTGTGCCGGACGTCTGGTTCTGATGTGAGGTAAATGCAACGCGGCTCATCGGCGGTTGCAGCACGGCGCTGGAGGTTTTCCAGCGCTGTGTTTTTCTGTTACTCGTCTTTCTTCTGCCCTCCTGCTCTTTGCTTAAGCAAAGAAGAACAGCTTTCAGAAAGGGAGCTAAAGAGAGGTGACTGTGGTGGCAGTCGCTTCTTCCCAGCTCCCTTTACTTGCAGCAATGCACGACATGAAAAAGTTCAAGCAGGAGGGCGCAAGAGAGGCGAGTACAAGTGACAGTGAATGTTTTCGCGTGTGCGGAGACAGACGTTCTAAGCCCAAGGATTCAGAAAGTTTCTCGAATGTCTCAAGTTCAGCAGAAGTTCGGTTGCGTCGATCACAAGGACAGCGCCAACAACCACCAGATGCAGCTCTGGATGGAGCACACGCCAGCTCATGGCGCCGATAACGCGTTCCGATTCGTTGTGCGCAACGTGGATTTGTCCAGCGGCGGTCGACGCTGCGAATTGGACTCCGGTTCGCGCGCCACGTATGAGGACGCTCTTGCTGCTGGTCAGGCTTCGTTCGCCAGGCAGTCCGCTCCTCCCGCCACGCCGGCATCCTGACGTGCCGCTGTCGATAGTCGCTCTGCAGGCGAAACACTTTCCATCACCACCATCGAAAGGCACATCTCATGCCCGCACCATCAGGTAAAACCGAGCTTTCGCTCAGAACGATGAAGCAACACAACTCCACCCTCTTCCGTAAGCTCCTGGCGTATGCCCGGCGCGAGAAGGTCACCATCCACGAGGAAGATTGGGACTCGCTCGTTGAGCGGGGCTTCATCTACGACGACGGTTCGATGGACGCCGACATTCGGCAGTTGGTCCTCGACAACAAGTAGCAAGTGGCAGTGGAATCGAGGAAACGGTCGCGGTTCACCCCGACCGTTTGCCTCTGCTGCATTCTGCTTTTGGGGATTTTCGTCATTTTCGCGAGCATGCTTAACGCATTGCCGCCAAGAAGGTGGATTGAGAATGTCTCAGTCCGAACCGATGCCGCCAGCCGTTTGGTTCGCGGTATCAACAATCTCACGAGGGACGCCAATGCGTTTCACAACTCAAGTTGCCATTGCGGCATACGTGGCCGAGCACAACGGGCTGACGGAGCTGACGCTCGAGGACTGCCGCGATCAGGACTTCTGGGCTGAGCTGCCGAGCACGCTGACCCACCTGCGGCTGGTGAACTGCCCGCAGTTTCAGTCGCTGCCGCCGCTGCCTGCCACGTTGCAGTCGCTCGAGGTCGAGTACTGTTCGGGGTTGCAGAGTTTGCCAAACCTGCCCGAGGGGCTGACCAATCTCCGCGTGGAGCAGTGCCACGGGTTGAAGCGTCTGCCGGCGTTGCCCCGTTTGCTGCGCAAGTTCGGTATCAAAACGTGCTCCGCGGTGACGGCGCTGCCGGAATTCCCGCGCCGGCTCACCGAGCTGCAGGTGGAAAGCTGCGTCGTGCTCAAGCGACTGCCCAAGCTGCCCAGGATGTTGTTTTACCTGCGCATCTTCAACTGCTTCGCCTTGCAGCGCGTGCCGGAGCTGCCCGAGTGGCTCAACGTGGTCGAGCTTTGCCGGTGTCCGAAGTTCACGGCTGTTCCCCGGCTTCCGGAATCGCTGGACCGGCTAAAGGTGGAGGACTGTGCCGGTCTGATCAGCCTGCCCGTGCTTCCACGCGGACTGACGGTGCTGCAAATCTACAACTGTCCGCAGATGACGCGCGGTGGTCTGCGGATCGGAAAGCTTGCCATCGACGTTCGCTAGACAACATCGAACGAAGAAAGCTCAGACCATGGTCCGGGCTTTCTTCATTTTGTCGAATCTATTCGGCCAGGAAAGGCTGGCCGAATAATCCCGGGTTCTCCGGGCTTTTGATTTTTCTGCCCGAAGGTACTATCTGGATTAGTGGAGTGTGGCTAAACGAAGAAAGTCAGGACCTGGTGGGGGTCCTGACTCTTGTTAACCGCCGCGATGATTGGCGGATCGTGTTCTCTTCGTTCGCTGCTGCTATGCGAATTTCGCTGGTTTCAGAAGTGCTCGAGGAGGCACCGAATATGGTGCCTCCTCATTACGATCCCGGTCAATTGGCCTACACGCGGACCCCGCAGGCAAAGCGATCAACTCACTCTTGTTGCGGCTTTGCACCACCCTGGGTCAACTGGTGGCGATGAAGTAGGCAACGCGGCATTCGTGGTGCAAATGCACGGCTGGGATTCGGTAGCAGCTGATCTCGCTCATCTGAAAGTAAATCCGGTAGTCGCCCAGACGGATCTCTGCGCCGACCAACGGGATGTCGTCCAAATCCACTTCCACTTTCCTTGCATGGACCCGAGTGCTCTTGCTCGTTCCGACGCCGTTGCCGACGTTCTCGCGGACGATGCTCTCGACCACGAAGAACGACCTTCCTCGCTCCTCGGTGAAATCGTCGTACGTTGGTCCAACTTCAAACAAGTTCGGTTCACGTTCGATACCGGGGCAGAATTTGTTCGAGCTGATGACGTCTCCGACGCACAGCGTGTCTTCATTTCTTTCAGGACTCGACGAGTGTGGCATGGAAAAATGCTCCTGGTTAGGTGTCACAGGTAAGTTGAAATTGGCTGCTGCGTTGGCCTACGAAAGCCAACGCTTGTACAGCTCCTGATGCTTGGCGTGGCATGTTTGCACGTCCGCGCGCCCGATCACGTAGACGGTGGTCTTTCCACCGAATCCAACTTCATGGCCAACAGTGCTCATGTAGTTGCTCAGGTAGCTAAGAACCGAACCTGGGATCGTGTCTGGGCCGATGTTGGCACTGCGCGCCTTTCTCAGGTCCATTTCGCTGATCACGCCGTCCTTGTCGAGGTCGACAGTAGCGAACAAAACGTGTTCATTCTCGGTAATCAGCTTGGCCGCGGACAGCCAGGACTTGATGTCACTTGCCGCGTTTGAGGCCGCAGCGACTGACGTCAACAGAAAACAAATGGCGGCGACAGCCGCGCAGATGCGGAGCATCAGCATGAAAGGAGCCTCGAAGCTACGCACAGTGGTGTCTGCGTTGGCTTGGAAGAAGGTCGGCATGACCATCACCAACGCTGCGGCTGCCACCATGATGCACACGCTTGAGACGATTTTGACTGTGCGTCGTCCGTGCGGATAACTCGACTGCACAATGCCCATCGCCAGCCCGAAGCTAGATCCTGCTGCGATCAGACCGAAGAGCGTGGTGAAGCAGATTTCGATTGCGTCCATAAAGAGTTTTCTCAGTTAGTCGTTGTGGTTCGTAGCGAGTTTGCGATATTTCTGGATCGGGAGGTAACGGCCAGTTTCGTTCGGGCAATCACATCACGAAGATGATCACCTTCTGCTCGACGCCGGCTTCCAGGCTGGACTTGGTGAAGATGTACCGGTGCGGCGCAAACTGCATGTCTTCTTCACCGGTAAGCCAGCATCGGCCGTGCTGCATCCGCACGATCGCTCGCCCCTCGACGATGGCGCCGATCGGGAGCGTGCCTTCGCTGTAGGCCACTTGGAAGATGACAGTCGCGTCTTTGGCGTAGCCGCGAGCGTGTTCGTTCGTCATCTTGCTCAGCATGTGCCCTTCGATGCTGGCAGCAACCCGCTCAAGCGCGGTTTTGATGTTGATGCGTTCGATTTTCGTCATTGTTTCTCCTTCGAGAACTGGTGTGACTTTGGTCTGTTTCTGAAAGCGGGAACGGTGATGGTAGCTGAGACGCTCAGCTCTGGATTGCCAGAACTGCGCACAGCAAGTTTCCGTACTGGTGGCATCCGGCCAACCGCACTCCTTCGCTTACGTCGCCGTAGCCGAAGGTGCGTTCGTCGAAGACCGGAATTCCGCCTTCGAGCGTCCAGCTAATTACTTGCAGTCCGCCGTCGCCGAAGACCACCAATTCGCCGCGTTCCTCGACGAACTGAAGCTTCCGGATGTTATTGAAATCGGCGACCTTGCACCGTCGGCCCAGATGCGCGTCGTTGCCTGACACGTAGATGTCGTTGCCGATTCCGGCGCAGGCAATCAAGCCTGTTCGCTTGCTGGCGACCACGGTGTTCAACTTCATTGCCCCGATTTTGTTCTGGTCCTCGGGTGTGAAGTGCAGCCTTTCCCAGTCTCCTTTTGGGATTTCGAAACCCTGGATGTCGAAGCTCACGAGGGCGTTGAAGTCCGTCGCGGCGCGCACGATGCAGTTATCTTGCTCGACGCATAGCGCTGTGATGCCTCCGCGGAACTTGTGGCTGTGCAGCTCGGCAAAGTCATTGCCCTCCAGCGCGAAAGCTGCCACGGCTCCTTGTGT
>JADYXS010000054.1 GCA_021772155.1 Candidatus Obscuribacter sp. | reverse complement strand
GCTTTGAGCAAGACTGGTGGCAAACCAAGTTGTTCTGCTGTCAAAACTTTCGATGGGATTTGCCGAAAAACCGCTGCACAGCCATTTCTTTGATTAAAGAAGTTGCAGCGGAATCTGGACATTCCGGGAATCTCGTATCCGAAGTCGACGTCTCCAGTTCGTCCGAACTGATCCCACTTCAACGGTGGAGCGATCTCTTCGAGCAGCTCAATCAGATCTGCATGTTGCAATGGCGGTAATGATGCAACTGGTTCCAGTTCTCCGTGCAGGCGCACCATAGGAGGTTTGCCTGACGATAAGTGCAAGTCCGATGCTCCTTGGTCGAACATATATTGAAAAAATGCATCGATTTTTCGCTTTTTAGATTGTATAGGTGGTGCTGCAGTAACCATTGTCGACAGTGTTTCCTTCATTCCTACAAACACTTCATTGCCCGATCCATGTCGGATGCAAACGAAGTGATCTGTAGCCTATGAGATACGTTGGCTACACAACAATTATTCGCCCATCGGGGTGGAATAAGACCTTCGTCTCCTACGGCGCGGGTGTAGCTTGATGTCTTCATTGGAATCTCTTCTAACGCAACTGAGGCAGACACTTGTAGAGAATGGTGCGTCAAGCACGATTTCCAGCACACCGGAATCGGATACGTCAGTCGATTCTGCGACCGCCAGTGCGGCGTTAAAGGACTTTCTAAGTAAGGCCACGTCAGCGTTGTCGGCCAAAGCCATTCCTGATGAAGATCCACTTACTGTGATAGAAAGGCGGACTGCGCTCTCATCATTTGTCGGATTACCACTTGGTACATCAGGAATAACTCTCGTATTTCAGCCGATTCAGCCGAGACCGGTGCAATCTCACGGTCATGGCAGTTCACCAAAGGCGCCATCTGCATCTACCGCCGCGACAACGGTACCAACTTGCGTTAAGTGTGAGTCGTTGCCCTCCGCACCGTCTTCCCCGGCGACGTGCACAAAGTGTGAGTCTGCTGCAAGCGTCGCAGCAACGATACCAACTTGTACCACTTGCGAGACCCTCGCAAAGGCACCGCCTCCATCTGCACCTGCGCCGTCCGTGATTGGAGCGCCCATCATTCCGACTGCCGCCGCAGGCACCTTCGCCTGGGAAAGGCACATTCTTATAGTTGAGTCTGCTTTGCGAATGGGAGACACGCATTTTGCAGAGTCTCTGCTCACGCTGTTGCTTGAAATTTGGCCTGCTATCTCAACTGATCTTGCTGTGCACTCTCGATTAAAAAGCCAGCAGGCAACAATTCGCCTGGAGCGCAAACAGTTCGCGGAAGTGGAAACGGACCTGCTCGAATGCCTTCGGGCACTTCATGGAACACCTTATACGAAAAGCCTGGGTGCGGCTTATTGCATGCTTGCTTTATCTAAGTGCTTTGACGGGCAACAAAAGACTGACAAGGCTCAGTCCGCCCAACGCAACGCCATCGTTATTGCCGAAAAAGTTCTCGGCGCTGATCATCCAGAAGTAAAATGCTTTCGTTAAGTTGGTCAATCAGTTCACAATCACCCGTGATGGTTGTCAACTGACGGTGGTGCCAGTTGGCCGACGTATAATTAATTACTCTAATTATATCGAGGGCTTCCTGTGACTGCATTTAAAACAAGAGAGCCTCGTGCGGTCGTCACTCGCGATCCCAACTTTGAACAAAAAATTCGCCTCAGTTTTCAACACCAGGGTGTGATGCACGCCTGGGGAGCTGAGCTTGTTGCAATAGCGCCTGGTTATGCAGAGATACATCTTCCATTTAGCGACAAAGTGAAGCAACAGCATGGTCTGTTCCACGGTGGAGTGGTGGCAACTGTTGCCGATTCTGCATCGGGATTTGCTACCTATACGGTTCTGGAGGCCGATGAAGAGTGCCTTTCTGCCGAATTCAAAATCAATTTTTTGTATCCTGCGCGCGGCAGTAAACTCATCGCGCGTGGCGGAGTAATCAAAGTAGGCCGAACTTTGGTGATTGCTGAATCCACAGTCTCCATTGTTAAAGATGGCATAGAAACCGAGTGCGGTCTGATGATACATACGATGGCGCGAGCGAAGCATGTAAGGACCGGTATGTGATGAGAATGCTATTTCTGTCCGTGTTTGGCTCCATCATTCTTGCCTTCTGTCAATCGCCTGCCTTTTGCGAAGAACCGTCATTGGGAAAATATTTCGAGGGATACGAAGGCGCGTTTGCCTTGTATGACATTCAGAAAGGCACCTGGATCAGATTCAACGAAGTGCGCTGCGACGAACGATTCAGTCCATGCTCAACTTTCAAAATTCCGAATTCCTTGATCGCATTGGACAGTGGCGTAGTAAAGAAAGTCGATGACACCATAAAGTGGGATGGCGTTGATCGTCACTCTTCCGAGTGGAACCGCGACCATTCAATGCGCACGGCGTTCGCCGAGTCCGTCGTTTGGTATTACCAGCGTGTAGCTAGAGATGTTGGCGAAGAACGAATGAACTCCTACATCAAGAAATTACATTATGGGAATGAAGATATCTCAGGAGGCATAGCCAATTTCTGGCTTGGCAGTAGCCTCAAAATTTCTGCTAATGAACAGGCGACTTTTTTGGAGCACCTCCTGGCCGGAGATCTGCCCTTTTCCAAGAGCTCTCTGGCCAGTGTCAAGAACATTATGAAAATCGATGAGCGCGACGGCATAGTATTCGGAGGCAAGACAGGCTCTGCTATGACGGACCACAAGCGCTCATTAAATTGGTTTGTTGGGTACATAGCCGGCGGCCCAGCGCAATACGTCTTCGCAACGAATATTTCCGGAGATGACATAAAAGGTCGGCATACAGCGCAGAATATAACCAAGAACATCTTGCGCGACTTGCACATCATGTAGCATATAGTCGGAGGTCCAGTATTGAAACTTTGGAAGGCGCTAACAATTTCATGCTGTCTGGTTGTGTTCTGTGCAGGCATTGCGGCACAGTCAAAGGAAGGTAAGAAGATGGAATCACATACGACAAAGCTCGACAAGGCGATGTTTGCTGCCGGTTGCTTTTGGAAAGTTCAGTATATTTTCAGTAAGGTGCCCGGAGTTGTCGATACTGCAGTGGGTTATGCAGGTGGAAAGACAGCCGATCCGACTTATAAGGATGTTTGTACAGACTCCACCGGCCATGCGGAAGTAGTTCAGGTCAAGTACGATCCAGCCAAGGTGTCATACAAGAAATTGCTGGAAACATTCTGGACAATGCATGATCCCACAACGCTGAATCGGCAGGGACCAGATGTCGGCACGCAATATCGCTCTGCTGTATTTTTTGAAAACGAGCAACAGAAAGTCGAGGCGCTTCAAGTGAAGGCTGAGCTAGCGAAATCCGGCAAATTCAAAGGAGCCATCGTGACGGAAATTTCTCCGGCACAGCAATTCCATAAGGCCGAGGACTACCATCAAAACTATTTTGAGAAGCATGGTCAGGTCTGCCACTAGACTGATAGCTGGCGGCTGCCAGTTAAATCCGATCAGCTAAGCGATGCGTCTGCGGGCTTGTCCGCTCCCGCAATGGAGCAAAACATTCTTTGTCATCCCACCTAAAGTCGCCCAGTGATATTTCTTCGGTTTTGATCGCTGCGGCGGTTGCAACCGTCTGCTATACAGGCATCCAGTTGCTCGCATACTGGGTGAATCAACACAATTTTGATACTAAGATTTTTGATTTAGCGTTCGGATTCGGCGCTTCAACAGAACACCTTGTTCGAACGGGAACGTTCAAAATTCCATTCAGCCCGGCAAATGATTTGCTTTACGCCTCGGCTGCTCGGATGCCAGTTCTACCATTGATGCTAGCGCTACTCCATCAGATGAGCGACAGCGTATTAATTGCGTTGATTATCAAGAATTTGCTGCTGAATTCGATTATGTTCGGCGCAATGGCTTATTTCATAAAGACAAATCAATTCAGATTACAAGCGCTCTGTCCAGTCCTATGGGCTCTTCTCACGCCACAGACTCTGCTCCACTCAGCTGCTCTGGATTACGAAGAAGGTTTTCTGGTGCAATTATTGGCGGCTAGCCTGGCCTTATTTCTGTGCGCAAAGCCATCCGGTGGATTGCACCTCAAAAACAACGGTTTGTGGTTTTCGATCGCCGCTCTTACGGCCGTCCAGTACCTTTGCAAGAGCAACCTGGCGTTGTGTGCGGCCTGGAACCTTATGTTTGGAGCTTTCCTTTCTCGCTCTGTTAAGGTTGCCATCATATTGACCGTACCAACTGCGTTGGCTGCATCTACCTGGGGGTTTGTCAATTATTCCAACACCGGGGTTTTCAACGTTGGTAGCTCTCTGGCCGGATTCTATTGCTGGAAGGCAAACAACGATTGGAGTTATGCACACTATCCTATGGAAACTTTGGATAAGGTTCCCTACGGGCCTCCTTTTGGAGATCTCCGAATTGAAATTAACAACTTTAGTGGCGAGTGGGAAAGGGACGCTCATATGATGTCGCTTGGTAAGCGCTGGATCTGGGAGCATTCAGACAAATGGGCTGAACTTGTTTTGCGTCGGTTTTGGGTTCTCTTTGGAGAAGTCCGGAACACACCTGGTGATGGCGCTAGTATCAATCCATCGGGATTGATTCAATGGGTCGGGGTCCTGTTCATGTTTGGCAATAGAATTATTGAGCTGGCGGCGTTCTGTCTGACAGTGTTCTTGCTCAGTACCCAAAGATCAGTGCAGTCTCTACGTTACGCTTCAATTTACTTCTACGGTTGGGTCCTGGCCTATGTTCTTCCATTTTTAATCGGCTTTGCCTATGAGCGGCATGTGATACCGCTCTTAGTGCCGACTGCGCTGTATTTGATTTTACTTTTGAAATATAAGGACTCGTCGCGGGCATTAGATTCTCGGACTGCTGAAGCGTCTGAACCGGGCATATGACGTTGCCACCACTGCACAGAATCAAATGGGTAGGCTTCGTGTGTTTGCTGTGACACCTGTGGTCTAGTCTGTTTTCAACGCATCTGGGTTCGGAAGACCACTATACATTTCGGACGAACCATATATTTTGCAGCAGATTCCTTATATCTACGGATGATATAACCAACGGCAACAGGCAAAAGAATACCGCGCTGCCAAACCCCTTGGCGCGGGGTTTTGCTGCTGTTTAGGAATTACCGAAGGAGAAAGAGATGGACAACCGTGATCACGAGCGCAAACAATTCGAAGATTGGCATCGCTACGGCAAGGAAAGAGGTTTCTTTGATCGGGCGGCCGATGTTTTGAGATCTTGGTTCGGAGACGAGCATGCTGAGCGTCGTCGCATGCTGGATGCAGAGATGGACGAGTCGCGCGGTCGCATGGGACATCCTGATGACCATGACATTCCGTTGTGGCAGCAACGTGACTACTCTGGAGCCAGTCCGCGCGGCGGGGACTGGGAAGAACGCGGGCGCTTCGTTGGCGACACAAGCGGTATGCGTAGACAGCAACAAAATGGGCAACGCTCGCGCTATGGCGGTGAACACCAGCTCGGTTATGGCGGCCATCAGCAACCTGGCCAGGGCTACGAACGCGAGGACCAATCCAGACGACGCCCGGAAAACTCTGGTCGGCAGTTCAACGGACAAAACCGTGATTTCGAAAGTGGGCTTGGCTGGGGCGACGACCGGCAACAATCAGGCATGTACGGTCAAAGATTCGATCGTGAGGCTCGTGGTGGCGATCACGATCGGAATTGGGAGCGTGAGCAACGCCAGGGATCTGGCGGCATCTGGGGCGGCGAACAACAGCGCGGCGGATTTTTTGGCGAACGCCAAGAAACCGGCGGAGGCATGTTCTCCGGCGGAAACAGGGGCAGAGGTCCGCGCAACTACCAACGTTCTGACGAAAGGATAATGGATGAAATTCACCAGATCATTACCTTCCATCCAGAAATCGATGCGACCGAGATCGAAGTCATTGTGGATAAAGGCGTAGTGACACTTCGCGGCAAAGTCGATGATCGAGCATCAAAGAGATTGACTGAAGACGTCTGCGAGGATGTGTACGGTGTTCGCGAAGTTCATAACGAACTACGCGTAGACAACCCTCTTTTCAAACGCAACAATGAAAACGCTCAGCAACGCGGGAATCTAGTCAACAAACAGTCCTAGATTTCAGGCGGAAAGAACGGTGCATCCTCTGGGGCTGCACCGTTCTTTTGCTTGAGACGTCGCCACGTCCTCATGTCCGCTTGTTGATAAGTGCAAAAGCCTCATCTGGATGGCGTTAGGCGGTCTTTCAGTCATAAGGCATATATTCTTCAGCCAAGAAGGATCCTCAACTGCCGCCGCTGCCATGAGCCGGGACTTGACGACTCTGGTTTAATATATTCAGTTCTTCGTTTTTAATACAAGATTTTCTTCAATAACGGGAGGGGACAAGCCCCTCCCCTACCACCACAAACAAGCACTACAACGAGAGGGACACGCCCCTCCCTTACCACGTTCTTCCAGAGAGATGCATGGCCGAGCTGATAGAAGCAGCCTACGCGGAGAAGCTAATTGCTTGGCCCACTCCGCAGGACTATAACGAGGCGGTGCAAACGCCTTCCCTTTGCTTTGCTGATTTGGAATTAAAATCGGGCGTCGCTGATGTCAATGAATTTGGATTGCCACGGCCTATCTCTGGCGGTTTTGCCAGCGTCTACAGATTGCGTGGCGACCGCCGCGATCTGGCGGTTCGCTGTTTCTTGAATCGGATTTCAAATCGGGCGGAACGCTACGAGTCTATATTGAAGTGCCTGCAAGACATTGCGCCATCATGGGCGGTGCCCTGTGAATTCTTGTCGAACGGAATGCAAATAGGCGGTTTATGGTATCCCATCGTCAAAATGCAGTGGGTCCAAGGACAGAGCTTGAGTGCCTGGATTGAAGCACATTTGGCTGAACCGCAGCGTCTTCGGGATATGGCAGTAAAACTTCGTATGCTGGTGTCCCATTTGCAGGACCTGTCGATTGCACACGGGGATCTCCAGCCGGCGAACATTATCGTCATGGATAACGATTCTTTGAAGCTTGTTGATTACGACGGCATGTTCGTGCCCTCTTTGTCCGGAACTGAATCGAACGAGCTCGGGCACAAGAACTTCCAGCATCCCAGTAGACAGGCATCAGACTTCAATCACAGGCTTGATAACTTTTCGATTTGCTTGCTTACGTCTTCGATGGAGATTCTGGCCTGTGACGCTTCTCTCTGGCATCAACTCAGCTGTGCTGACGAGGCGTTGCTGTTTCGCCAGCCGGATCTGATCGATCCAGATCATTCGTATGCATTCTCGATTCTTGAAAATCATTCCGATCCAAGTATCGTGAACAAGGCACGGATTTTACGCACGGTATGTCATGGTGCAATTGATGCAATAGGCAGTCCACTGGACGTGTTGGAAGCTGATTCAGCACTACCTGAGGTGGTCTATACGCCACCGGAAACGCCCGTGCTGCCAAGCCCGGAACAGTTGAAGGAAAAACATCACCGCCGGCCGAACGTCAATCATAATATCAAATCTCGCATCGCCAATACTTCAACGCGGGGCTCGGCTTTTGCAGCGTCGCTTGCTAGAGACTTGCAGTCCCGCGATAAGCTATTCACCTGTCTGGTGCCAGCCACCATATTTGTTTTCGTTTGCCTTACCCTCGGCACCCAGTTTGGCCTCTTTGTGCCTCTCATGGGTGACTGGTTCACTCAGTCCGGTGTATCGCTGTTTGACGCGGCCCACGATGATATGGATCAAAACAGGAGCACCGAGGCGGAGGCGAAATTTGATCAGGTGATTGCGCGTTTTCACGAGCCCAATTTTGGGCTCCAACCAGTGGACCTGGTTGAAGCAATGACGCACAAGGCTGAGTTAGCTAGGGCGAAAGGGAGACCTGACGAGGCCAGTCGTGTCCTGGTAATGGCAGAGAAGCTGGCAAAAGAACTCCCGCCAGATCAAGACGACGGGCATTCGTCCTATGAGCCAAATTACTTCTTGTATGGAAAGTTGATGTGCCGGGCGAAGCTCGGTGAATTGGAACCTGCAGCAGATGGGTTAATCAGTCTCTATGGGCAGGAGCCAGCTTATGCGGCCTGGGATCAAGCAGACGTAAGCCAGTTGATTGCTGATTTGAGTTCGACCAACTTGAGTTTGTCTATGGATTTGTGGAAAGTTCGCTATCGGGCTGAGTTGGAGGTTGATCCTGAAAATCGAACCATTCTTTCAAATATGGAAAACGATCTCTTTCGCCTGGCCTCCCAGTACGTCGCGAAAGGTACACCTAAAGACTTCGAACGGGCAGAGGCGATTTACCTTACGCTGAAAATGTTCTATTCGCGCAAACCGAACCAGACGGCATCTGAGCATGCTGCCAATCTTCTCGACGTACTCAATGGACTTTATATGTGCGACCTTAAATTAGGTTTGAAGAATGATGCTGCCAACTTTCGAAAGCGAATGAAAGAGCTCAATCCGAAATTGCAGGATGTGGACTTTGTCACTATGTCAGTGAAGGTGCCGACCCGGCCTGCCTCCATTTATCCGAAGTCTGGTTATAAGGATTGAGCGGTCCCTCAGAAGCATGACGTAAGTCATGTCGGTGCCTGACCCCTGCACGATGAAGCGCCGGTAGAGAAACCCTATTGTGGTTTCATGCGGTGCAAAACAACTTGAGGACATTACAAATGAAAACGAGACTCCCAATGATTTGGCTTGCGATTCTGACTATCTATCAATCTTATGTGACAACAGATGCTTTGTCCGTTTTGAAAAGCGTTGAAGCGAATCAGGAGCACACTCTCAAGTACATGCAAAAGAGTGCCAGCATTCTTAAGCGATTTAAGTCCGTCAAAATTGCCGATGAAGGCAAAGCTGCAGCTCCTTTGTCTGGACAACTTTTGGCACCTGCGGGGCATTCATAGCTTTTCGGCGGAAATATGGGGGCAGATGCGTGACAGGGCTTGACTAGCTTTGTAGAATAGAGAGTGCAGGAACTTCTGTTGCCTGTATGCGACCCTAACGTCTGCCGAATTCCGAGGAGCCCCTTAGATGGTCAGCGACGCTAACTTCGATCCGATATGTCTAATTTCCGAATGCCGTGACATGGGCAACCGCCGTTTTGCGGAGGAAGAATATGACAAAGCCGAAGAGTCATTCACTCTGGGGCTAACTCTGTATGAAATCTACGGGTCGGAGAAATCGCAGACGGCCGGTTATGGCTGCCTGATCGGGCTGGCTAGTTGCTTGAAAGTACAGTCGCGTTACGATGAAGCTGAAGAACTAATTCTGTCCTCTCGAAGTCGTCTGCGCAAAACAGCTTAAGGCTTGATCTAGGCGTGCCGCCATGCGCCACCCGTATAGCGCACAGCCTCTGGGCGCCGGTCGGCATGCTACTCATGCACGAGCGACAGCCTGTCGCTGACCCTACAACAAGTCAGGAGTTGAATCTCGTTACAACCTTGAATCTTTGCTTGCCCAAGGTGGCCGGCGCATGTTAACTTACATCCATTGCGTGCCCCAAGGAATTGAAGTGAACACTACCTCCGCGAAAACAGTTAAGAGCATAGGTGCAGGCGCCAGCGGGCACCATCATCACCATGCATTCAAACTGTGGAGCGGAGTTTAGCAGTACAACCGGCGCGCATCGTCGAACTGTTTTGAAGCCAGCTCCAGAAGAGCTGGTTTTTTTGTTTGGAGATTTTATGACGAACACAACTATTATTGAACAGCCACTGCCGAACGGTGCACAGTCCGACACGAATGTGTCAACGAACATCGCCAAGCTAAAGATGACCATTCCAACCGGTCGCATCCAGGAGAAGGTATTGACGGTGTTAGACCAGGTAGGAGTGAGTTTTGCCTCTAAGGGGCGCTCATACAAGCCCGTCTGCAAGGATGCCGGCATCGAAGCAAAACTTCTCAAGGCGCAGAACATTCCCAGCCTCGTTGCTCTGGGGCGCCATGACTGCGGCTTTTCCGGATATGACTGGGTTGTGGAACAGGAAGCTGATGTTGTCGAGTTGCTAGACCTCGGGTTCGACCCGGTCAGCATTGTTGCGGCCGTGCCCGAAGAGCTTGCCGCGCTTGGTCGGACTGCTTGGTCAAGCAGACGCCTGATTATCGCTTCTGAGTACCGACGCCTCACCACCGATTACATCAGCAAAAATGGTCTGGACGCTCTTTTCCTGCAAACTTTCGGTGCTACAGAGGCCTTACCTCCTGAGGATGCAGACATGATTGTCGATAATTCCTCCACCGGTTCGACGCTTGCAGCAAATCGACTGGTGATTGTGGACGAGATCATGAAGTCGACCACGAGGTTTTTCTGCAACCGAAAAGCGCTGGAAGATCCGGTCAAGAAAAAGGCGCTGGATGAGCTGAAGATGCTCATTGAGAGCGCGCTTAGGGCGCGTGAGAAGGTCCTTCTGGAAATGAATGTCGATAATCAGGACTTCGAGGCATTGGTTGCAAGCCTTCCATGCATGCGTTCTCCGACTATTTCTCAGTTGTACGGTGGGCAAGGATATGCGATAAAAGTCGCCGTGCCATCAGCCTCAGTCAAGGAACTAATTCCGCGTCTTATGGCTATGGGAGCCAAAGATATTCTCGAATACAAGTTGGAAAAAATTGTCATTTAGCTGGTGAATATATGCCTATTTTGCCCAGGAAAGTTGTCCAGGATCTTCAACCATACCCGGCGCCAAAGGAAGGCAGGTACGGTCTAGTTCGATTGGACTTCAATGAAAACACGGTAGGTTTTCCGGACGCTTACACGGCCTCGATGCCGGACAGCACAGTCTGCACGTACCCTGAGTATGGGGGCCTGATCACCAAGGTCAGCAAACAGTTCGAAGTTTCACCTGAATCCATTCTTTTGACGAACGGAAGTGATGAGGCGCTGACGCTGGTGGCTTTGACTTTTGTCGACCCAGGCGATGTGGCTGTGATTTCACGACCATGCTTTGTCGTGATGCCGCATACGCTTAAGCTTGCCGGCGCGACCCTGCGCGAGGTGGCTGTGCGATCTGACTTTTCATTTGATTTGGAAGGTATAGGATCTGCTTTGCCCGGCGTTAAAGTGGCCATGTTTGCATCGCCTGAGAACCCCACTGGTGCGGTTCTACCGCCGGAAGTAATCAAGAGTTGGTGTGAAGCATTTCCAGGCACTCTCTTTGTAATCGACGAAGCGTACAGCGATTATGCTGGGATTTCCGTGCTCTCAATGATCGCGGAACTACCGAATCTACTCGTCATTAAGACATTCAGTAAAGCTTGGGGAATGGCGGGGTTGAGGCTCGGGGTTGTGTTTGGACAGGCGCCTCTGTTGGACTACATCTCGCGCGTAAAGATGCCTTACAGCGTGAACAGCGCAGCCATTGCGAGTGCTTCTTCACTGCTCGACCGAGCAGATGCCGTCGTCGCCGCAGCGAAGCAAACGATGCAGCGCAAGGTTCGCATCGAATCTTTGCTCCAGTCGCGCGGGTACACGTTGGTCACCGGCAGCGCCAATAGCTTCCTTCTCAATCTGGGCGAAGCGGCAGAAAAGTTTGAGGCGTTTGCCAGGAAGAACGGTGTGCTTGTGAGGAATCGGACGGAGGCCTTAACGCTCGGCTACGTGCGAGTTTCCGTGGGCACAGATGAGGAAATGAAAAAGTTCATGGAAGTGCTGATTGAGTTTGAATCGCTTAATCCGCTGCAAAATAATTCGTAAAAGGTACTGACCAAATGAATAAAACTCAAATCACATCGGAAGAAATCGCCTTGCAAGGGAAACCTGGTCGCAGTGCGCAAGTGAGTAGGACCACGAAAGAGACAACTATCACGATTCGAATCGACCTTGATGACGCATCAGCCCCCGATATCGTCACTGACCTTCCGTTCCTGTCGCACATGCTGACTGCCCTTGCATGCCATGCGCGAATGGGGTTGTTTGTGCGCGCGACCGGCGACATCGAAGTAGATCCGCACCATCTAATTGAGGATGTTGGAATCGTTCTCGGCGAGACCATCTACAAAGCGCTGGGTGGACTTGCCGGCATCATGCGGGCTGGGTGCTTCATGTTTCCGATGGACGGAACTTTGGCACAGACAGCAATTGACATTTGCGGGCGACGAAATCTGGTGTGGAATGTGAAGTTCGGAAACTTCACTGTCGGCAATATCGATCCGAACTTGTTCAAAGAATTCTTCAAAGGCTTCGTTGATGGCCTGAAATGTAGCTTGCACGTCAACGTCTTGTACTCGGACAACGATCACCACGTGATTGAATCCATTTTTAAATCACTATCACGCAGTCTTCGACAGGCTGTGACGAGAACCGAGACAGGTGAGTATTTGAGCACCAAGGGAGTCCTAGATGAAAGCTGAAGTCGAGCTTGTGGATTATGGTGGCGGCAACGTCGGCAGCGTCCGCAGATGTCTGGACCGATTGGAAATACCTTACAAGAATGTGGACGCGACCAACCAACCGAGTGGTAATCGCCCGGTGATAGTGCCAGGCGTCGGTGCTTTCGGCGAGGTCATGCGATCTCTGCAACGAGGCGATCTTGATAGGCAGATAAAAACTGTGGTGAACAACGGCACTCCGTTCTTGGGGATATGTGTGGGCATGCAAATCCTCTTCGAATCTAGTGAGGAATCGCCCGGCGTGCCTGGGCTCAGCCTGTTGGAAGGCGACGTGGTGAAATTTGTGGCCGACAAAGTGCCACAAATCGGTTGGAATCAAATCGAATCAGGCAATACACCGGTCGGATTCGTTTATTTTGTCAATTCGTTTTACGCGAGACCGACGCGTCCAGAGGTTGTGTTGTATGAAGCAGAGTATGGCGGGACATTTTGCGCCGCAGTAAAGACAGCTAATATCACAGCGTTTCAATTCCACCCGGAAAAGAGCGGAGCGTTCGGTGCCGAACTTCTATCGAGGTGGGTTGAAGATGCCAGTGGCAATTAAAAGTACATTATGCAAGCGAATAATTCCTTGTCTAGACGTCGCTGGCGGGCGCACGGTGAAAGGGGTTAACTTCCAAAACCTTCGCGATATCGGCGATCCTGTGGAGCTTGGTCTGGAGTATGAGAATCAAGGCGCCGACGAGCTAACGTTTTTGGATATTTCTGCGACGATCGAACAGCGCGCAACCGTAACCGATCTGGTGTCCAGGGTAGCGGCAAGGCTGTCCATTCCATTCACTGTAGGTGGTGGCATCACTTCCATCGAAGATGTGCGACGGCTCCTGGGTAGCGGCGCAGATAAAGTAACAATCAACACCGCGGCCGTTTGTACACCAAGGCTGATTGAAGAGATTGCTAACACCTTTGGTTCCCAATGCTGCGTTTTGGCAATTGATGCTAAGCGCAAGAGTGATTCATCATGGGAAGTTCTCGTTGCCGGAGGCAAAGTTCCAACAGGACTGGACGCGTTTCAATGGGCAACGGAGGCTGTTCAGCTCGGCGCAGGTGAAATTCTGCTGACCTCATGGGACCGGGATGGTTCGCTAGAGGGATTCGACATTGAAATGGTTCGGCAGTTTGCGACCAATTTGAACGTGCCTGTAATTGCTTCTGGAGGCGCCAGAGATCCAGAAAGTTTCGTTGAAGTGTTCATTGAGGGATTAGCCGATGCTGCACTTGCTGCAAGCATATTCCACGATCGCACGCACAGCATTTCGGAAGTGAAAACAGCGCTTAAAGAAGCAGGGGTGATTGTTCGACTATGTTAGTTCCAAGCATCGATATAAGTAATGGTAGAGCGGTTCAGCTGAGACAGGGAAAAGAATTCGTCCTGCAAAGTCCACGTGATCCTATCGATCTAGCAAAGGAGTTCAACCGCTACGGCGAAGTTGCAGTGATAGATCTTGATGCGGCAATGGGCAAGGGCAACAATCGTGAATTGATTCGCGAAATGTGTCAGGTAGCGGATGTCCGTGTCGGCGGCGGCATTCGTGATACGGAGACTGCGCGTGAGTTGTTACGGGCCGGTGCTAAGTCACTTATCGTCGGGACAAAAGCTACTCCGGAGTTCCTCAGTCAATTTCCAGCATCGCAGATCATCGTAGCTCTAGATAACGTCAACGGAGAAGTTGTTGACTCGGGCTGGACGAATGCCACAGGAGAGTCTGTCTGGGATCGGGCTGCCCGTCTGGACCAGTACTGCAGCGGCTATCTAGTGACGTTTGTCGAGTCGGAAGGAGGCTTGGGCGGTTTACCGATGGATGGTGCCCGAGATCTCGTTTCTAGGTTGAATCGCCATGTCACCGTTGCCGGTGGCGTGAGTCTGGCAAGTGAAGTCGTGACAATGTCTGCATTGGGAGCTGATGTCCAGGTCGGTATGGCACTGTATAAGGGTCTACTTAGCCCTGTTGACTGTGTCATTGATAGTATCAAGTTCGAAGCTAATGGACTTGCGCCGACGATCGTTCAAGATCAACGTGGGCAAGTATTGATGCTGGCATACAGCAATCGCGAATCCTTGCGCATCGCTTTAACAGAAGGAAAGGGAGTCTATTTCAGTCGATCCCGCAATGAACTGTGGGAGAAGGGAGCAACATCAGGCAGCACGCAGCGTTTGATTTCATGCCGCGTTGATTGTGATCGAGATACGATTCTCTTCAAAGTGGATCAAACAGATTCTGCCTGTCATCGCGGTTCATACAGCTGTTTTGGTCAATCAACTTCCGGCGAGAAATTCTCTTTAGGACAGCTATTCGAAGTTCTCAAGGACCGCAAGGCGAATGCAACCGCTTTAGGTGTAGGGGAGGGGCCAGACCCCTCCCGCGCAGGGAGAGGATCATACTCAGCAACTTTGTTCGCCGATCGCCGAAAGCTACTTAAGAAGCTTATGGAAGAGGCTTACGAAGTGGCTTCATTCGATTCCAAAGAAAACTTGCGTTGGGAAATTGCCGACTTACTCTACTTCGCTTCAGTGCTTGCAGTGGACGAAGGGATCTCATGGGAGGAGATCGAATGTGAGCTTGGGGGGCGCAGACGATGATTCAAGTTTATCGAAAAGATGAAGCCGTCAAGTGGGCTCAAGAGAGGTTGCGTTCTCTAGCTGCTGCATCGAACAGCGGTTCTGCTCTGAGCTTGAAGGTCTCCGAAATTATTGCCAGCGTGCGTGAACGTGGTGATCTGGCAATTAGCGCACTGTCTGAACGATTCGGCGACAAGCCTTTGGCGCAGTTTTCTGTTGATAGCGATTTTGCTCAATCGGCATGCGCAAGGGTAACGGCAGACTCCAAGGAAACTATCGATTTTGCCGCTGCTAACATCCTCCGCTTCGCTGAAGCAATAATGAGCGGCATTACCTCGGTTAACGTAGAGTATTCGGGTTACCGTGCTGGACTGAATTTCTCGCCAGTAGCATCAGCTGCCTGCTATGTGCCAGGCGGTCGATATCCACTTCCCTCGACGGCCTTGATGACGGCCATCACAGCGAAAGTCGCAGGGGTTAAGGACGTTTATCTTCTCACGCCCGCTTTGAGCGACGAGATTTTATATGCCGGTACGATTGCTGGTGTTTCGCGTTTCTACCAGATTGGCGGGGCGCAGGCAGTCGCTGCTGCGGCCTTTGGTACCGAGACGGTTACTCGAACGGACATGATAGTCGGCCCTGGCAATGCATATGTGACCGAAGCCAAGCGCCAGCTGCTCGGTGTTATTGGAATTGACATGCTTGCTGGTCCCAGCGAGGTGACGATCATTGCTGACAAGAGTGCAAATGCTGAATGGCTGGCACTAGATATGCTTTCCCAGGCAGAACACGATCCGGACGCCCGCTGTTACTTGTTGACCGATAGTGAGGAACTGGCGGATGAAGTTCGTCGTGCCATTGAAGTCGCGGTCACTCAATCGGCAAGCAAGTTGCCACCATTCATCAAACAATCGTTGGCAGGAAGTGCAATTCTTGTGTGCGATGACTTGTTTCAGTGTGCATGGATTTCGAATTCCATCGCTCCTGAGCATCTGGCCATTAGTGTGGCCGAACCGGATTTGATTCGGTCCATGCTCACGAACTTCGGTGCACTATTTGTCGGAAAGGATGCCACTGTTCCCTACGGCGACTATGTGGCCGGCCCGAACCACACGCTTCCAACAGGCGGCACTGCCAGATTCTCAAGTGGACTGACACCACTAACATTCCTGCGCACTCAGACATGGCTTGACGTTCCGAGTCCGTCGGCCGACCTTAGCAAACACACGGACAAGTTCGCTGTAATCGAAGGATTGACCGGCCACGCTGCCGCAGCAAGAGCGCGTTCGAAGCTTGGGAGCGCCGGCGTCCCTGGCTTTGATACACACTAAACAACATGGCAGCATAAGATGCTGCCACTACAAAACATGCCGGCGGGACGCCGGCGCTCTCAGGTTCAGTCTGTGGTAGCATCTCTTGCTGTCTGGGGGCGGATCGCGAGCCGCCCCTTACGCAGTGTAAAGTCCGCGCAAAGTTGATCGCCAGACTGCGTTGGAGAGAAGGTCTGTGCTGTCACTGAATTGTTCCACTCCACCAACTAGCGGTTTCTTAGCAATTTCCTTAACCACAGGATCTTGGATTTGATCAGAAATGGCTTTAGAGAAGGCTCCCATGCTGATGACTAGAAATGGTCTTTCGTGAAATTGCGAAACCGTACACGGCAACGGCTTTGTGATACCAAGCTGATTGTGCATGTTCGCCACATATTCGTAAGCCTGGGAAAGGTGTGGTTGACGCCCGTTCCAGTCTTTCGCTAATAGAGACTGTTTGAGTATTGGTTCCAATGTCTTTCCACTATCAAGTTTTTTAAAAGCAGTCCCGAACCACTTCGCGTAAGGTGCGTAGCGCTTCTCCATCAGGAAACATAGTTGCATCAAATCGCGCACCAACCGCGAGCCGATGAGCGACGAGCCGATTTCATCGCCTACAAAGCCGGCCCGACCCATTAGGTGCTCTTCCTGCTCGATTCTTGTCCAAGCGGAGGCAAGCAGGTAGAGCCAAACATCACGAGGGTAGTAAGCAAATCTTTTCCGTACATCCTCGAGTCCGACTTCGTCGCGGAAGACTCGACCAGCCGTGATTGTGCTCAGCTTCTGCTGCGGGAATGTCAGCCAATCTGCCGGAGCTATATCTTGGTTTATGTCGAAGCCAAGATATTCGTTAATGAATTCGTTGATCGACAAAATCTCAACGCGATGGTTAATTGGACCTTCTTCACTGTAATCCAGTAACTGAGTCCCACTATTTTCCGGATCCGGTGCAGTAAAACCGGTCGCAAAGCCCCTGAACTTACGTGGTAATTTCTCACTTAGAGCCTTTGCTATTGCCGATTTACAGTCAGCTGATTCGCTTTGTTTGACGAATAGCATTACCCTTGGACCCCAATGGTGGTCGGAAGACATCGCGGTATCGAACCCCAAGATCTCCGAGCCGCTGCCTATCAGCGCCGCGGAGTGAGCCAGTTGAGGAAAATATTCGCGGAGAATCGGTTGAACTGCTTCCTTATAGAAACATTCAGACAGGTCAAGTCCGCTAATGAAGGTACTTTCAGTTGGTTGCATATCCGCGCCCGATTATTCCGTTCGATATCATTGTGCGCAAGCATAACTGATTTGGCTTGGCATGGTTGTCGTAGGTAAACGTTGACTTTGGAGCAACACGGCCTATAGTCTTTCTAGTGTCAAACAAAAACCCCGCGATTGCTCGCGGGGTCTGATTTCTGTCGAGAGCATTAGCTCAGCGGTATTGCTAGCTTTTCGATACGACTTTCTGTTTTGCTTGTGTGGCAGCCATGTCGATTTCGATCTCTTTTTGGCGCGGAAAGAATCCCGCCACCAGCCCAACGATGCCAACAAGCAAGTTGAACACGCTATCGGCCGTACCAAGCATCAATCCCGGAAGCTTGAGCAAATTCGAATCCCGGTAAGTGATGCCATCCAGTGTGACCATTCCAGGTCCGACAATGAATCCAACCACACCTAAGAGCGTGAAAACGACGCCGAGAGTTTGGCAGACGTAGCGTGCTTGAAACTCCGTTCCGCGCATGCCGAAAAACAGAGAGACTGCACCGACAACGATCAAAAGAATGTCGTGGAACGGCGTTAAGATCATTCCAAGGACGCTGTGACTGAAAAATCCAATGATTCCTACAAAGCACAGCAGTGCCCCAAGAGCGGTCGCGACTAATTTCATCATAATGACTCCTCCTCGTAGTCGTCACATTTGCGAGCTGGACGACCTTATCCCATGCGTGACGGCAAGCCCATGAGTTTTGTTGCAAGTATTCGGCGATTGAGATTGAACGGGTAGCGCCGATCGCGGGCAATGATGCTGGCAAAAACTGCCGCATATGGTAAAACTGGCTGGTCATCGGAGAAAGCATATGCATCGAATTATTGTATTGGCTATGTTAGTCAGCCTGACTTATCCATTCGGACCGTCGGCCATGTCCGCCACCAAAGTGTCTATCCAAGAAGCTTGCGCAGCATGCACGGCCGCTGGTAATAAACCTGCTAAGGAGCCAGTTCAATCGACATTAAAGAAGGAAACTTCTTTGATTGGTACAGCCTATTTGAATTACATTTACCAAAATGATTTAAGCAATTCGCATTTCTGCGAAGCCATGCTGCTCATGAATAGCCAGATTCCAGCTGGAACAGCCAATCCTTATGTCCATTTATTTGACGCCGGCAGGGGAGAAAAAATGCGGACAGTTTTGCAAGATGTGCAACTCTCGTTTGATTATTCCATTGCCCGGTCCAGTCCGCCGGAAAACAAATTGAAGGCGTCTATCAAGAACATCAAAGACGCTTTGAAGAAGTAGGCTGACCGCTGGTAGAGGGGAGGGGTCAAGCCCCTCCCCTCTACAATCCACAAGATTCGCTATCTTCCCGCGCGGGTCATGTCCTGGCGATTTACCATGTCCATGATCTTGATGCCTTCTCCTGTTCCGTCTGTCTGGTCATCCTCCATCACGATAAATTCCCGACCGTCTCGGGCATCGCGAAGGACGATTCCTACACCGCCCTTGTCGGACACATCCATTTCCGCCTTCTCGGCCAATCGCCACTGACCTTGGTAAGTACGATCGCCATTCACCCATGTGTAGCCTTGGTCATCTAATTTCAGCGAGCCGGCGCGCCCCTTAGGAATATCACCTTTGTTCCTCGCTGCAACGTGCGCGGTATCCCATGTACCGAAATACCATGCTGGATCTTTGATAGGCTCGCCCAGGTTCTGTCTCATTGCACCGTCGACAGAAGATGGTTGGCCGAAATGCTGCATCGCTCTCATGAATGTTGGATTTGTAGTTTGGTTGTAAACGGCAGTGGTACCTCGTTTTTGGATCTCGGCTTGTAGGTCTCGAAAGACGCCATCTCGTATATTTCTTCGGATTATTTCCGGAGAAAAAGGCTCCGGACCCAACCGTTCATTCAAGTACGCGATAATATCGTCCTCAGTCATGACCGGTCCGTCATGACCATCTGGTAAATTTGGTAACTGCAGCGGTGGTATGCCGTCTGGACCTGCCGGTTTAGCAGGTAACCACCGAGGCTGTGGATCCTGATTGACCGGATTCTGCACTGGGTTGTTCGGCTGCGCAGGGTTATTCGGCTGAGCCGGGTTATCGGGTTGGGCCGGATTGTTTGCTGGAGCAGGGTTATTCGGTTGAGCAGGATCGGCCGGTTGTCCTGGATTCGCCGGATTAACCGCCACTGGTGGAACATCCCCTGGCTTAGGGGCCGCGCCCAGGACATCTTCAATTGAATGATAGGCCTGGAAATCTCCGTCGAACTTACCTGTCGCCCAGTTCCGATACTTCACAAGGACGCCGTGAGCATCCTGTCTGATGACCATTCCATCTGCCATTTTGCCTGCATGATTGAACTGCACAAATTGACCGGGATTGAACTTCGCGTCAGGGACCTGAGCTGTCATGCCGCCCACCGCATTGTCAGGGTGTTTTTCGTTCATGTCGGGGGGCTTCGTGTGGCTAATCTCATTTGTTGCGTAGTAACACATAAAGCCTTCGCCAGGCGGATCATATTGACCAGTCAATGCGTTTTTCAATTCAACCAGCGTTCCCCACTGGTCTTGCTTGACTATTTTCCCCTCGCGCCAATTGTTCTCGCTGTATTTGACCCAAACTTGCGCTAAAGCTGCGCTTCCGGACAGGAAGAAGGTGAGAAGTAGGGCGACCGAAGCACCAAGTTTTCGCATAAATCCTCCTGCAGGATCAAAGCTGAATTGTAGCCAACCTAAGATCTTTTGATCCGATGATTAGGCGTTATCGCAGATCATCGTGGTAATTGCAATGGATGGCCTCGAGCTTACTGTCGCTTGTGGCCTTCATTGTGAACTGTTATCCCAATCACTTGATCAGGTTCCTGCCAATCTTGCACCACAACAGGATTCTGGAGTTTACCGCGATCTTTGCAAACTGCTCCAGCTAGGACCTTGTGCCAGAGCCAACAGATCTGCCGACACCAGACTGAGACAAACTGCAAGCAACAGCGAAAGGCGAATGATCTTGCGCAGTTTCACTTCGCCGCTGTTATGTACAAAAAGGCTGGGTTCAGCCTTCCATGGTCTACCTGCCATGTTCGCGACAGACGGCACTGAGGCAATGGTAATTCACGATCAGTTCCTATTACCTAGTGCAGCTTCCGGATGCCACCACGCTTCACCTGCCTGGTATTAATGTCTGCGACGTTGATCCAATCTTTGCCCGGGTCAGCTGTCCCATCTTTGTGCACAATCCAGTCGTAATTTTGTTCGCCATTCAGAAGGACTATGCCTGCACCACCCCGATACTTCATTTCCTCAGGAGTAGCATCACGCCATTTTCCGTCGATCCAGGCCTTAGGTGGATCATTGGCGTGTACCTTCCAAATATATGTGTGCGACGGTTCAATGGAAATAAATCCCATTTTTGCAACGCTATCTCTGCTTGCATAAAATGTGCTGACGTTGGTGAATGTCAAATCCCATGGACCGAACAGCCAGGGCAATTCCGGCGGAGTGCCGTAATTATCTTGCATTCCATAATAGATGGAGGTGTCTCCACCAGCTCCCGAAAAGTCGTCTTTGTACGATACCTTCCAGTTCACCCCACGCTTTTTGATTGCGGCCAAAACGGCGGCATTAATCGAATCCTTTTTCGGGTGAGGACCATCGGTGCCAACATTGGCAGATAAATAATCAAGAATTTGTTGTTTGGACAACGGCCCGGTGCCACCGAGAGCCGCACCCGCGGCGGCTCCTTGTCCCTGCGAATAGTTTCGTTGTACTGGCGCTCCGCCAGCACCACCGTAACCACCGCCTGTGGCAGTCGGCAATGCAGCTGGAGGAACGAAAAGGGTCATTGCACTTGCGTCATAGTAGCAAGACGAGCCACCGGTCTTGAATGTGCCGTCCTTCCAGTCTTTTTGAAGACACAGCACGCCGCTGGCGTCTTGCTTTATGACCCTGACTTCCACTGACTTTCCATATTCCGTGACGGTGACAATATCTCCAGCTTTAAATGTTTGTGCTAAGCCAGCTGGAATCGACCAAAGGCAGGCCGACGCGGCAATTAGTGCGGACATGAAATGAGTCTTGTTCAAGCAGAATTCCTCTTCTTAACGAGTCAAAAACCGTAACACAACGAAAACTTGAATCGAATGAGTGGTCAACGTCCCCTTGCTTGCTCCATCTGGGCGCGAATCGAATCTGAAACGCTGCCGCCACCGGTTTGAACTGCGGGGGTGGCAGCTCTATAGGGAGCTGATGCGCGCTGACCATTCTGAACAGCGCCACCAGCCGCTCGCGCGGCTCCCTTCATTGCACTTTGCACAATTTGTTTTTGGGCAGCCTGGCGGGCAGCTTGAGTCTGCCGTGCATTTTCCGCAATAGTCGCTTGGCTTCGATTCTCCTGGCGGATGGCCTCGGCGCGCGCTTCAGCTTTTTGGTTCTCAGTTTTCAAATTGTAGGCGTTGGTTTCAGCTTTTTGTGCTTCTGTTTTATTGTTATACGCGTTCGCATCGGCCTTGTTTTGTGCGTTCCGAGCATCATATTTTTGTGCTTCTGTTTTATTGTTATACGCATTGGCATCAGCCTTGTTCTGCTCCTGACGAGCATTATATTTTTGTGCTTCCGTTTTATTGTTATAGGACCTGGTCTCGGCCTTGTTTTGCTCTATGCGAGCCTCCGCTTTCTGGGCCTCGGTGCGATTGTCGTAAGCCCTTGCATCGGCTTTGTTCTGCTGAGCACGTCCTTCAGCTTTTTGTGCTTCGGTGCGATTGTCGTAAGCCCTCGCATCGGCCTTGTTCTGCTGGGTACGTCCTTCGGCTTTTTGTGCTTCGGTGCGATTGTTGTAAGCCCTTGCATCTGCCTGGTTTTGCTGGACACGCGCTTCGAGCTTTTGTGCCTCGCTGCGGTTGGCGTAGGCACTAGCGTCGGTCTTGTTTTGCTGAAGTCGATTGTTGTACTTACTCTGTTCGGCCTTTGCAGCTTCCTGGCGAGCATTGAGCGCATTTTGGTCTTTCGAATTTTGATAGCGTGCAGCTTCTGCTTTGGCTGCTGCTGAAGCGGCCTCAGATTTCGAGGCCTGCTGTCTAGCGGAGTATTGGGCAGCTTGCCTGGCATTCTCCTGCCGCTGGGCCTCTTCTCGCTGAGCCGCCTTTCTCTGTTCCTGGTAGCGATTTTCCTGACGAGCCATTTCGCGGTTGTATTCATTACGATCGGCGGCATACTGTTCCGCCTGTTTCGTGTAGTAATCGCGATCCTGCGCGCAGGCTGGTCCGGAGTTAATTAGATAAAGACCAATGCCACTTAGCAGAATCAGCAGGTATTTCGTCATCGTGTTGTTCTTGCTCCAGATACTCGGACTCTTTCGCCCGTAGTGGATTAAACGTCTTGGCAATATACCCGATAGCACGCTTTGCAATGGACGACAATCGTCTGATTCTTGCGCATCGAACTTTATTAACTTGAATCAAATCCTGATTGTGTCAGCCAAGCCACCGGTCTTCGATTTCGCTTAAACTGGGCGCAGCCGAATAATTGTGCGTAGTTTGGCACCGGAGCCCAAGGCTATAGGCTACATCTACAAAACTACCGCTATACTTTGCTCTGAGGTTTGAAGCATTTTACAAGCACTCCTACTTTCCATTTTTTGCTCCTTGGTATTGGTGGCACAAGGTGCGATCGCCGCTGAGAGCAGTGCTCCTACTGAAGTTGTATGTAAGCGACGCATCTTACTGCCAAACGGGCAACCTGCCATCGGCATCACGGCATTAGTGAGGATCGACTCTAAGCCCGCCGCAGCACAGATACGCGCAAAGTCGGACTCAAACGGATACGTATCGCTAGCAATTCCAGGAAGCTCAAGAGCTGCAATTTCCAGCGAATTTCAAAGAGCGATTGTCTTCATGGCAGCTCCACATTGTGCGCTTTCAATTTCGGCACTCAACAGTTGGTTGCCTGGTTCGGACGCTCCGGTAGACCTGCACCTTGTCGCCGATACTAAAGGAATCAAGGCAAGCGGCAGAGTCGTCGATTTCAAAAAAGTGCCGATCGCCAATGCTCAAGTCAAACTTGACGATGTGACCGAATGGACCATGCGTCCTTGGCATTTAAATAAACTCGGTTGGGATATGCCTGAACTCGTAACCACAAGCGGCCCGGATGGTCGATTCTCGTTTCCAGCTATCAAAGTTGAAAGCAGTGAAGAAGTGAACCTGGTGCATGCCTCTGCAACAGGCATCGCAGGTGGAAAATCGTTCTATGCGGCAGGGAGCGGGCACACTCCCGAAGCTAGTATTGATATCGTTTTTGTTCCCAACTTTTCGGTGAGCGGCAAAGTCATTGATCTGTTCACTAAAACAGGGATTCCCAACGCAGAGGTGTCAATCTCCACTACTGGCAGAGATGACAGTTTGAGGTTGTCAACGACACTTACAGATAAGAACGGTCTTTTCATTATGAAGGACGTTGAGTCCGCACAATTATTGATGGCAATGGCAGCAGACGCCAACTACAGGCGAGGCGGAGTTATTGTAAGTGATAATGGAGAGTCAGTAAAGAATCCGCACGCGGTTGAAAACGTCACGATTGCGCTGCGCCCGTTTGTGACTATTTCGGTCAATGTAATCGATGCAGTTACCGGCAAGACAATTATCGAGAAAATACAAACAAATGACACTCCTTCTAGTTTGACGGTCAGCTGCGAGTTCCCGATACCGGTGGAAGGATGGGATTTTAGTCCGCAAGTTTGTGCCACTAGAGGGAAAAGTATTAGTGATGCATTGTCGGTGAAAAGTTTAGCTGGGCACAACAAGTTAAAAGTCTTCTCGAACGCCTACAGGTTCGTGTCGGATGAATTTGACGTCGAACCAGGCCAGCATCCGAAACGAACTATCAAACTGCAAAGAAAAAAAGGGACCCTTCTGCACATTGACTATCCTTCTCCGACTGATCGAAAATACCAGTTGGAATCACGGAATAGCGAGGATCAAGAATGGGTCAAGCATCAGATTTGCTGCGCTGACATCTTTCTTCCAAGTGCTGAATGGGGTAGCAAAAAACAGGTGCGAATTGTCCGCAGTCAGGACAATAAAGTGGTTGTGCCGGAGAAGGAAATTGTTGCTGATCAAAACAATTGGATTGTGACTCTACAGATCCCATAGTTGTGCGACGACGCTGGATTTGATCAAAGAAAATGCGCCACATCATTCAAGTGGTATGGTGACGAAGAAGAAACAGGTCCAGCACCACGCGATGACTCATGGTGCTGGACCTGTCTCTTCTTCATATTTTCAAATCTTGAGGTGGCGCCTCAACTTCATGATTCCATTTCTCCATGTTTCTAGCAGTACTCAAATTGTGCTGCCCATCTTGCAAGTGTCTACTATTATCGGCGGAAATTTAGGGTTACCCGCGAGAGAATATTTCCTGCGCGCGACTAGTTTGCGTCTAGCTGTATAGTCTGGCAAAAGCATGCAGTGAACCTAAATGAGCAACTATTTGGTTATGCTCGTTATGTTTCAGCACGGCAATCATCCGGTCCAAGGAATTCATTTCCCCGTCCGTCTTCATCGCGATCCGGTTACACTAACTATGTCATAAGCAATGAG
>JADYXS010000431.1 GCA_021772155.1 Candidatus Obscuribacter sp. | reverse complement strand
CTTTACGTAAAGGGACACTATCGAGAAGCTGCACGAGAGAGCCGCCAGGCTGTAGACGAGGCTCTCAAGGTTGGGCAAATTTCGCGGGCAATAAGTTATAGAATTGTTCTTGCCGCTTGTCTGAACAAACTCAATCAAACTGATGAAGCAAGGGTTGTTTGGCGGTTAGCCCAAAAGGACATGAATATCTTGAAGCCCAATGAGCTTCAGCAGATGTCGTTCCTCTTTGATGACGTGGTGCCGATGTCAGAAGTGAGTGCCAAAACATTAAACTCCTCGGGAGCTCCCTGAAAAATGTTTGGACAGCTTCTGCCGGATCCAGTTAAGCTCGGGCTGGGTATACTGTCGTGGGAGAATCAGCGCAGTACCTATGACTGAAGCCGTCGCAAGCAAAAGCTTTTGGGACCTACCGATAGTGTCGATGGGTGACGACGGTGTGGTCTACATCGACTTTCGCGATTGCCTGGTGGACATTGAAAACGGGATTGTTCGTTCGTACTTCGACAAGATTCAGTCAGTATTGCTAAGACCGAGCGGCGAACTGGACTCATGGCACGTGTACTTGTCCAACGGCAAGAACACAGGTCAGGCTTGGCACGGCATTATTGCCTTCGATGGCACACAGCTTCTGATTCAGCAGGCTCATAACGCGCTCTTTCGTGTTTATAAGACGAATGGAATCATAGAAACGCAGCTGCGCAGGTCTCGCCTGATTGAACGTCCAGGTTTTCGGTCGATTGTCTTTCAGCATGGACAATTGCTCGACGAAGATATCGAAGCTGGCACAAGGACGATTGCCTGGGCCGACCAAACAACTGTGCGCGACTCGGAAGGTCGGGCCGTGTTTTATGATTCCGACGGCAATGTAATTGAACCGAATGATAAGGACCATGCACTGGTGGCAGTAGAAAACGAGGCGCTGAGTGCGTTTGAGCAATATCTATTGCCATGGGAGAAATTTTCTGCAGTTAGTACCAATGGGGAATTCGTCTACGGCGGACCGCCAGGACTGTGTGAGACTGCGCCGGGTGAGTATTTTTCCACGCCAATTGAAGGCAAGCCGCTCGATTTTCGCGAATCTATCAGCCATGACTTCGGGGACGGCACAATGTTCTATGAATACGTAGGACGACTTGGTACACCATTCGTTGCGCATGAGGTCGTGACGTACAAAGGAGCTGTGCTGGCTCGCTGTGTGGAATATGATCAACCTAAATCAATTCAGTTCTGCGATTCGCGGGGAGTAATTCGACATTTTTCTGACGTGTTGAAAGTCGAAATACAGTTTGAACCGTCAAGGGCTGAGTACATCACCAGCATTTCTGATGCCAATAGTAAAGAATATATTCACCCGAAAGGCGCCCAGTTCCTGCGTGCGGACTGACCAGGAGACGTCTCTTCCAAACAACCGGGCGGCATGAGATGCCGCCCCTACGGCCCATTAGCGACTTGACAGACAAGACATCATCTAAAAGAGATTTACTGCAAGACACCAAGCTTCAGCCCGGCTTTTTTGAATGCATCCAAAGCGCGGTCGAGATCTTCTCTAGAGTGAGCAGCGGAAATTTGCACCCGGAGCCGCGCCTCGCCTTTCGGCACAACTGGATACCACAGTCCTTTTACGTATACGCCGAGTTCGAGCAATTCTTTGCTCATGTCTTGGGCTATAGCGGCTTCTTTGACCATAACTGGAACAATCGGATGAACGCCCGGAATGATCGTGAAACCGAGATTGGCTATCTCCCGACGGAAGTACGCAGTGTTTTCATGCAATTTTTCGACGAGCGAAGAATCTTCTTCAAGGATTTTTATTGCTTCAATCGCTGCTGTAACTATTACTGGCGGTACGGAATTCGAGAATGTGTAAGGTCTGGATTTCTGGCGGAGGTAATCAACCAGCACCTTCTTGCCTGTTATGAAGCCACCACATGCGCCACCAAGCGCTTTCCCCAACGTTCCAGAGATAACATCAATTTTCCCGTGAACACCAAGATGCTCAGGGGTCCCGCGACCTGTTTTCCCAAGTACGCCGGTGGAATGGGACTCATCTACAAATAGAAGCGCTTGATGCTTTTGCGCCAGATCAACCAACTGCGGAAGTGGTCCGATATCGCCTTCCATGCTGAATACGCCGTCAGTTGCGATCATGCGAATTCTATGGTTGGCGGCTTTATCTTCTTCCAGCCAGGTCGTGAGTTGCTTCAAATCATTGTGAACGTAGGCTCTCAGGTCAGTGGTCTTCACGGCAATGCGAGAAAGTCTAATACCATCGATGATACTGGCATGGTTGAGCTGATCGCTGTAGATGATGTCTCGGTAGTCTGTGTGTCCGAGATCGCCGCTAACCATAGCGGTGAAAAAAGCCTCGTTGGCGGCGAAACAGGAAGAGTGCAAAATCGCATCGTCGCAGCCGAGAAAGGTGGCAATTTGTTCCTCAAGTTCTCGGTGAATTGGCTGGGTACCGCAAATGAATCGCACCGATGCAAGACCGTAACCGTATTTTTCCAATCCCTTCCGCGCCGCTTCTCTTACTCGTGGATGATTGGCTAGGCCTAGATAGTTGTTGGATGCGAGCATGACGGCATTCTTTCCGCCAACTGTTACGGTGCCACCTTGTTCGCCTTCAATGGGAACTTCGTACTTGTATGTTTTTTCCGAGTGAGCTTTCTCTAACTCTTTGTCGAGGTCGGCATAGAGGCGTTGAAGGTGCGCGGAAGTAGAAGCCACCATTTCATTTCTCCTTATTTTGAATCTATTTTTTGTTGCCCGGTGAAAAGACCAGCTTCAGTTCGGTGCCGCGAGCTAGCGTTTCGAAGGCTTCTTCGTACTCGTCCAGGGCATAGACTTTTGCTGCCAGAACGCGGTCCAGCTTGCTCTTAAGGTCTAGTCTGTCTGAGCGAATGAGACTAAGCATCGTTTCCCATGTGGCGAACATCTTTCGGCCGAATATACCTTTGACAGTAACGCCCTTCCAGATGACACCATTTGCGATGTCGAAGTTTTTCAGAGGTTCACGAGCCAGACCAAGCAAGACAACCTGTCCTCCGTTGCGCACAATGCGGAAGGCGTCATCATACGCAGGTAGCGAGCCTGACATTTCCAGAACCACATCCACACCGTTGGAGCCGGTTTCAAACTTTTCCACCTGACGGTGCAGGTCCGCTGACCCTTTGGACACGTCAATGCAGGAGTCGGCGCCGAATTCTCGCGCAAGCCCGAACCTTCTATCTACATCGGCGGCTTCAGTTAAATAGATTCTGGTTGCTCCAAACGCGCGACACAGGAATGTAGCCATTAGTCCCAGCGGTCCGGCACCTAAGATGGCAACTGACTTCCCTGCGACATCCGCTTCTTGAACTGTGTGGACAGCATTGCCGAATGCATCCAGCATGGCGCCAATCTTGGTCGGAATTTGCGATGTATCGCCATTCTTTCCTAGCTGAATGACGTTCTTATAAGGAACGACAACGTGTTGGGCGAAGCATCCGTCTAGGTGCAGACCCTTTACTTTAACCATCGTACAAATGTGTTCGTTTCCAGTGCGGCACAGATGGCAGTGGCCACACGAAAGGTGCATTTCTGCAGTCACATAATCGCCAACTTCTATAAGTAGTTCCTGCGGAACGTTGACGTGCTCGGCTTTGACCCCTGGCCCAACTTCTTCCACAATGCCGCAGAACTCGTGACCAACAACTATAGGGCTGTATTGCCCGGCGCTGAGATAGCGCTGCATCTCATTGCGAATCCCGACGCTGCGGGAACTCCCGTAAATGCTTTTGTCGGTGCCGCACACGGCGGTAGCCAGCACCCGGATCTTAACTTCACCGACACCAACGGTCGGTTCTAGCATGTCGTTTCTGAGACTAAGACCGTCTTTGTTCAGGTCTTCTTTTACCAAGCATTTCATTTGGTTTACCAGGGACTCCTGTGAAGCTTTAGGCAGCGTTTGGTGTTGCATGTGGCGCTCTCTATCCCAGCGGTGTGTTCGGTGCGGTTATGACGTCAAGAGCCCCGCCTGGGGCGATCCATATTGTACGGTGTCGGTGCATTTCCTTTGAATAACTTCTGGATATATCGTCGCCATGCCGCATGTAACACAACGAAAAGTAATACTGATCCGATTATGCTGTTGTAAACGGCATGGAAACTGCCTTTCAGGTAATTCAAAACGGCGACGATTGTTGCGTCTTAGCGTTTGTTTAGTTGCCAAGGCCGTGACCGGTCCATTAGATTAAACGCGATCGCAATCAATTCTTTAGATTTTCGGGTGAGGGGAACCAAATGGGCTTCGAAAAACAAGGCTTCTCGGAAATGAACTTCAATCCGGGTTGCTCTGAACAAAAGATGGAAGCGCTGTTCACATCGATCGCGGAACAATCGATCGTGCGAACTATCTTGGAAGGCAGCGGTGGACCAGACAATGAAGAGTTCACTGAAGATGGGCTGCGTTTTGTGCGCTATCTATTGTCTATCTCGCGCTCAACTAGATTCGGCTTCCTGCCCAACTTTAAAGACATGGACACAATCCAGGAACTTGCGCGCCAATTCATCCGTTATTGTGGTGGCGCAACAATCGCCTTGCAAACGCTTAATCGCGTCACTGAAGCAGACGCCGCCTAGAGCGCGTTCCAACACAAACAGTTTTCGGTACGGCAAGACCACGATGGTTATCGTGGTCTTGTCGTTTCTAGATTGTAGGGAACAGAGTGCAGTTGATCTGGTAAGAGGGGAGGGGCTTGTCCCCGCCCGTTCTTAGAGACGTGCAACGCTTATAACGGACTTCGCACAATGATTAGCCTGTACAACGGGAGGGGACAAGCCCCTCCCCTACACACCAGCACCAGGGATACGCCGGTCGTACATCAATGGGCACCATATGTGGTGCTGCGGTGAGTGTCACGAAAGCACTGCGATTGGACTGTGGCATATGTCGACAGGCACCGACTGTGGCTTTCCTTAACTCGCAGTTACAAACTTGTGCGGTGTTCCCTAATCCCGTTGACAAGCCTGTCGAATAGTCACAGAGCCAAAGAAATCACTATGTGCGTGGTCTGCGGTGCTCAATGAAAGCAGGGAGATGATGATCATGAACAGCAGAATTCAGATAGGAATGATCAGTTTCGGGTTGCTACTTCTGGTTGCAAATCTCATCGCCACCCCCAATCCAATCATGGTTCCAGCCGTAGGTAGCGCGGTGTCTACAAGCATTCTGAGATCGGATTGCCTGATTCGCATTTTAGTTACAGTGCTGGCAATAAGCCTGGTGGGCATCATCCTTGCACTCCTTCTTATTCAGTCACGAACGCAGTGCCAAAAGGCCGAAGCCAATGTTCAAGCGTTAAATGCAGAGCTGAGTCAAACGCGCCACATGATTCGGATAGACCCTCTCACTCGTGTAAACAATCGTCGTGGACTTGAGGATCTGCTGCACACTGAATCACAACGGGCAAAGAGATCATGCGCGCCACTATGCGCGGTGCTCATCGACCTCGATGACTTTAAACATATCAATGAATCCTACGGGCACGCAGGCGGAGACGCAGTGCTTAAGGAAGTTGCTCAAAGAATGAAAGCTATGATTCGTCCTTCAGATCATGCTTGTCGGGTTGGTGGAGACGAGTTTGTAATCCTTTTCCCCAACACCGCTGCCGCTGAAGCCGTTAATGTGGCTAACCGAGTGCGTGCCGCCATAGCCTCCAGCAGTATCGTGTTTGGCGGCAAACGTATTGAAGCGACAGTTAGCATGGGTGTTGCTGCTCTGCCAGAAAATATTGCCGAGATCGAGGAGCTTCTGCTCCGTACGCGCAGAGCCTTGAAGCTTAGCAAGTTGAGCGGCAAGAACAATGTAGCAACAGGCGACAAAGCCACGTGGGAGGTGGTTCGCGGTATATCCGAACAAATCCGGGACCTGATAGCTTCGCTTGCCGGCGGTGACGGCTTGCGCCTATTCGTACAGCCTCTCTATGATTTGAGACAGGATAAAGCTGTGGCTAAAGAGTTTTCCGTGCATGGTCCTGAGGGAGACATTTCCAAACCCGACAAACTTCTTCAATTTTGCCGCAAGCACAACATCGAGACTGCAGTTGATCTGCGATGTGTGGCAAAGTGCGTTGAGTTCGCCAGCCAAGAACCACATACAATTTTCCATGTGCCAGTGCTGCCATCAACACTTTTGAATGCTGATATGCATCAGATACTCGAGGTTTTCGGCAATAGCACGAACATTCGCATACAAGTAAGTGAGCAGCTGATCGATGGCGATCGCGAACGTCTTGCTAGCCGTTTAGGTGAACTTAGAGAATTTGGATTCGGAACGATACTTTCCGACTACGGACATGGAACAAGCAGCATTGAAAGCGTGCTTTTGCTGCAACCGCAGTTTGTTAAACTCAGTTCGGCATTTCTAAGTGACCATCGACACAACCAAGAAGAGTCTCGTCGCTTGAACCAACTGGCTTTCATGTTGCGGGCAGCAAATGTCACCACCATTGCTAGTGGACTTTCGAGCGCGGACGATGTAGTTGCAATGAAAGACTTGGGCATCAATTATGCTGAAGGAAGTTTCTGGGGTATGCCAGCTAGAACGCTCATTAAGACTGCAGAAGTGAGCATGAAGAGCGCTGTCAAAGTAAGAACACTTGTGAATAAGTTTCGCAAAACTACCGTCGTCGCCTAGTTTTTGGGCGGCGCCTGGCGCCGCCCAAAAACCATTCTGCAGTCAGAACTGTGATATCTGTCCTGAGTAGCTATTTGGCAGCCGCGGCTGTTGCCGGCTCTGCTACCTTTTCTGCTTTTATTGATACGCTCATTCCCATCACGTTGTAACCGCAGTCGACGTGAATGATTTCACCAGTAATACCTGATGATAAATCGCTAGCAAGGAACAGAGCCGCTTTGCCAACTTCGTCCGCTTGAACGTTGCGCTTCAATGGCGCTGTTTCAGCTACGTTCTTCAGCATGTCACGGAAGCCGGAGATGCCCATTGCCGCCAGGGTCCTTACAGGACCGGCGGAAATTGCGTTAACACGCACATTTTTATCGCCGAGGTCGGCTGCCAGATAACGTACGCTTGCTTCCAGGGCTGCTTTCGCCACGCCCATCACATTATAATTTGGGACAACCTTTTCGGCACCATAATAGGTAAGGGT
>JADYXS010000430.1 GCA_021772155.1 Candidatus Obscuribacter sp. | reverse complement strand
TAGCCAGTTAGTCATGCTGTCCAATTTTGCTTGAGAATCCGGATGTCCCCGACGAGCGGCAACTCTATGCCATTTGAGAGCTTCTTCCGGGTCAACGCTCACGCCTAAGCCCTTTTCATGAACCAGGGCCAGATTGTATTGGGCGCCCGTGTGTCCAGCGTTTGCCGCCTTCTCCAACCAAAATACAGCTTCCTTTTCCCGTTCGCCGCGCCCTTTCAGGCAGAGCATTCCGCATCGGAATGCCGACGAACTGTGCCCTTGCAATGCCGCTTTTTGATACCATGCACAGGCCAACTCAATGTCCTGTTCTTCTTCCAATATCATTGCCAATTGGTATTGCGAGTTGACCTCGCCTCTGAGGGCTTCAGACAAAGCCTTGAACGCTTTAGGATTATCGCTATTCATTCCATTCATCGCAGTTTGCCCCTCTGCCACACGATTGCGCACAACGCCGTGTGTTCGAACCAGCGCAAGAAACGCTCACGTCATAAGCCAAATCTAGCAACGCTTGCTTTCAGCAACGTTTCGATTGCGTTTCAAAAACGTTTCAGACCTAGGCTTTAGCCAAGTTTTGGGTTACGACATGCGGGTTGATGACTATAATTTCCTGCGTCCTCAAATCCGGCAAATCCAGCTTCAATTGGAACTCAGATGGTGGTTCGAAGCAGTCGATGCAACGAGCTTCGTATTCAGAATCGCCAACTAAAATTTGCTCATTGGATTGCACGCTACGTTGAGTTCTGCTGGCAAAATCAGATCCGCATTTTCTACAGACAGCGCACAATTTATCCACTCGATCGGCCAGCGCCAAAAGATGCGGCACCGGGCCAAATGGCTTACCGCGGTAATCAAGGTCAAGGCCGGCACAGATAATTTTTTTGCGCTGTTTTACCAAGGTTAGAACAACATCAATGATGTCTTCGCCGAAGAACTGACATTCATCGAGTCCGATAACTACTGCATGCGAAGAATACTTGAGGATATCTCTTGCATTTTCCACAACTATTGCTTGCGACGTTTGCCCGTTGCGCGACTCCACGTGATCCGGTTTGGAACGTGTATCAATCGCCGGACGAAAAATAATCGTCGGCAGATAGGCAAGCCTGGCCCGCTCTATACGTCGAATGAGTTCGCTGGATTTTCCAGCGCTCATGCAACCGATGATCATTTCTAATCGATATCCAGTGAGCATGGGACACCTGAATAAGTTGTACGCAGTCACCCATGGTAAACAACTTGCGCCCGAAAACGGCTTCGTCAGAGTTTTATATTTCTTCAGCTAAGGAACGTATAAGAATTAATGAATGATTCATCTTGACGTGCTACTGGCACGGCGTAAGGCTTCAGCACCAAATATGGTGCAGTGAGCATTAGTGGAAGACGCGAATCAGCGCGCATTAAGCAGCTCGGCAAATTCCTGGCGCAACTTGGCACTGGCGTCGCTACTGGCATCAAGTTTAGAAAGCGCCATCAGTACCTGCGCTTTGGCATCTTGCGTCCGGCCGACTTTCTTCAAGGCCTTGGCTCGATAATAGGAAAGTTGATACGGTGTGAAGTGCAAATCTTCACATCTTTGAAAACATTGAAGCGCACCGTCGATGTCATCTTTTTCCACCAGTGCGCGCCCTAAGTTGAGCTGCACAATGGCCAGACCAGGGTCTATTAGCGCCGCTCTTTTATATTGCTCAATTGCCAGATCCAACCGCTTGAGTTTCAACAAATCGTTTGCCGCGTTCATACGCAGCTCAGCTGAATCCATGCCTGCTTTCAGCACCTGCTGGACGCCTCGGGCATACGCAGTGAGAGCGTTTTCCACCTGCTGCAAGTTGTCGAGAGCTACACCTTCCCAAAAGTATCCTTCCGGTTCTAGCGGTCTTTGTCCGATAAATTCGCGAATAAGGGGCAAGGCCCGGTTCGGTTGATTCTGCTCCAACAGCGCCTTAGCCTGGTTCAATATTTGCCAGGTCGTCGGCTGGACTGGACTGTCAGGAGGCACTGCTGGCGATGGCTGCACCGGCACCGGCGCAAATGTTTCACGGGCAGGCATCGAGGGCTGCTGGGGCTGCGATTGCGGCATGGGACCGGAGATTTGCGCTTGGACCGACGCTGGATCGATTGTTTGCGGCATCGGCCCGGCCGGTTGACTGAAAGGTGTTCCCACTGGTTGGGGACCATATGCATCCGCAGCACTTTGGGCCAGCACAGAGCCGCCGGACAGCGCGGCAAACAGCGCCGAAGTTATGCCAATTGCTTGCGTTTTTCTTGCAACAGTCATCTACACCACCTGACTGCCTCTATTGTGCCTCAGAGCAACAACGTTTTCTCACTACGGCTCGATGGTGTAAACCACGCCGATAGTGGCTTCCAACTGCTGCTCACCGGTGCCAATCGGCACCGAACTTGCAGAGGCGTACGCGCTTTCCATTCTGGCCATAGGCATCGGCCTGGGCGTCGCTGCGGATGATTCGGTGATATAGAGCACTTTGCCGACCTTGACGCCGGCAGCCAGGGCATAAAGGTCAGCACGACGGCGGGCGTCGGTGACGGCAATGGCGCGCGCCTTATCGAGCAACGGTTCGGGCTTAGCGATAGTGAACGAGACACCATTTATATTGTTAGCGCCGCGGCGAACGACAGCAGCGAGGAGAGTACCAAGAGTCGCCAGATGGCGGACTTTTATTTGCACGCTGTTGTCTACACGATAGCCGCTGATGCGTGGAGGGCGTCCGGATGCAGCCTCTGCATTGTCCTGCCGATATTCCGGATTAACGCTGAAGTTCGACGTAAGAATGTCTTTCTCCTCTACGCCACCGGATTTCAACGTCGCCATCAGCGTGGTCATTGCTGTGTTGTTGGCTGTTAACGCTGCCGAGGCGGTAGTGGCCTGCGTGGCAACACCAACATTGATTTCGGCCATGTCCGGACGGGCACTTACTTGACCAAGCCCAGTTACAGATATGGATGGCGGAAGGGGCATCTCAACTTGAAGCGCGGCGGACTCAGCCAGCACCTCGGGGATACTAATCAACGCAAGTGCAAAGGCTGTCACCAAATAACGAATCATGTTTGCGGCTCCATCTTAATTGCAGAAGGTATAGCACAGCGGCCGTAATTGTAGGGGCGGCATCTCATGCCGCCCGGTTGTTTGGAAGAGAAAGACTTTAGCTGCCTGGCAGCATAAGATGCTGCCACTACTACAAGCAGCCAGCCAGCGGCGTTCACAGGCAATAACAGTGCGTGGTAGAGTGTTTCCCATGACATCGAGCATGCCAATTTGCCGCCTGGACAACCCTGATCACCCGCTTGTTGAGGGCGCTCCGCTGTTCTGTCATAAATGTCAGGCACCCCTTTGTCTGCGCAAACAAGTGATGAACCTGGCGCTGGGACTGACGGAAGAGATGTTGTGCCTGGCGTGTCTGGGGCAGCAACACGGTCAGAAGCCCACTGAGCTTTTGGAAGGATTAAAGGACTACATAGGCCGCCGTGATTGCTTCGCCAACCAATGGCGCCGCTACAGCTCGATTGAGTTTTGTCCGGACACTGTAGGATGTGTAGCTACAGCGTGCTTTCCTTCCCCGGATTAGATTCGATTCACGGTCATCTCGATGAAAGAGAATTTTTTGGACCTGCGCGGCGTTGCCTGCCCAATGAACTTCGTGAAGACGAAGTTGTACATGGATAAAATACCCGCAGGGACCGTTATCGAGGTTTTGTTGGATGACGGCGAACCGATCGAGAGCGTTTCGGCCAGTATCAGCGAAGAAGGGCACGAAATCGTGCAGTCAGAACAGCAAATAGAGGGATATTATTGCCTCTTAATCCGCAAAAACGGGGCTTAGTGCGCTTCTTCTTGGTTTATGTATGAGACTGTTCCTGTTGACAAAAGGT
>JADYXS010000429.1 GCA_021772155.1 Candidatus Obscuribacter sp. | reverse complement strand
CTGCAGACAGCAGGCAAAAAATGACTAAAAGCAACAAGTACCGAGAAATCGCCATATCGTCGACGCTGTTCCTTATCTCTCCACATACCATTTATACTATGCTGGCCAAAATCTACAGACATAGGCGGTTTCCATGAGTCAAAGCCAAGTAGTCGTAAACCCTTTGCAGGAAGGGCTTCGCTCGGAGCGAGCCGGGGAACCGTGCGCTATGGTCATTCTCGGCGCACATGGTGATTTAACCAAACGCAAACTGCTGCCGGCTCTTTACGCTTTGTTCACCCAAGATTTGCTCCCCCCAGGATTTTGCGTCGTCGGTTTGTCACGAACGCAAATGACTGACGAGCAATTCCGCACCTCGATGGAAGAATCAATTCATAAATATGCTTCTGATCTTAAGTTCGACAATGAGTCATGGGAGCGTTTCGCCAGCTGCGTCTACTACCGCTCGGCGAACTTTGGCAGCCCGGGTGGATTCGGAGAGCTGCCAGCCTTGCTTTCAGAACTTGAAACGAAGCACGGCACCCGTGGCAACAACGTATTCTACTGCTCGACATCACCAAGTCTCTATATGTCGATCGTGGACCGGATTTCTGAAAGCGGCTTAGGAACTAGAAAGGCTGGAACAAATGCGCCCTGGCCAAGAATCATTGTAGAAAAGCCCTTCGGCACAAATTTGGAAACGGCTCTTGAATTGGATGAACACATCCACTCCGCGTTTGCAGAAAGCCAAGTGTTTCGTATCGATCATTATCTTGGCAAAGAAACCGTGCAGAACATCATGGTGCTGCGCTTTGCTAACGCCATATTCGAACCGCTATGGAACCGTAACCACATCGATCACATTCAAATCACCAATGCTGAGACCTTGGGAGTCGAAGGACGCGGCAGCTACTACGAAGAAGCTGGAAATATGCGCGACATGATCCAGAACCACATGCTGCAGCTTGTGGCATTGACCGCGATGGAGCCGCCGATTTCCATGGACGCGGAAGCGACCCGAGATGAAAAAGCCAAAGTCATGCGAGCCATGCGTCCAGTGGACCTGAATAATATCGATAAATATGTAGTGCGCGGTCAGTACACCAAAGGCTGGATCAACGGACAGGAAGTTCCTGGCTATCGTGAAGAAAAGGATGTTTCTCCTACCTCGACAACAGAAACGTTCACCGCACTCAAACTTTATATCGATAATTGGCGTTGGGCCGGCGTGCCGTTTTATGTGCGTTCCGGTAAGCGACTGGCCAAGTCGGTTACTGAAATCGCTATCGAATTCAAAAAGGCGCCACTCAAACTGTTTGCTCAGTCCTTCGGCGAAGATGAAGATGCGTTCGGCCCGAACGTGCTGGTGTTAAATATTCAGCCAGACGAAGGTATATCGCTCAAGTTCGCTACAAAGCAGCCCGGTCCTGTGACGCGCTTGCGTTGGTTGAGCATGGATTTCAAATACGGTACGGCGTTCGGAGTCCGCTCGCCTAGTGCTTATGAGCGCCTGGTACACGACTGCATCATGGGTGATTCAACGCTATTTGCCAGAACAGACTTTGTTGAAAGTTCTTGGAAATTGATCTCACCAATATTGGACAAATGGCAGGACCCGGACTGCCCACCATTGGACGAGTATCCTTCTGGTTCCTGGGGACCAGAATCCAGCGACCGACTGCTCGGCGCTGAAGGTCGTAAGTGGAGGCTGCTATGACCGTCTCGCAGGAACCTCGCGAGTTTCTCTCGGGAAAGCTGGCACAGGTAGACGTAGGGCGTATCGAAAAAGAGCTGCGTGCACTCTGGCAGCAAGCCAAGAATAGGGAAGAGGGCATAGCCGGCGATATTGTGCGCGCTGCGTCCTTTACTTTAGTCCTGTTCAGCACTGATGAAGGCTCAGAAGATAAACTTGCAGTTACCCTTGACGAACTTATGGCAGTCCATCCTTGCCGAGCGATCCTCACCTTCTTTCGTCAGGACAAGCCCCACGCGCTAGATGCCTGGGTTACTGCCCGTTGCCATTTGATGGGCGGCAAGAAGCACGTCTGTTCTGAGCAAATTACAATTTATGCAGACGGCGCCCTTCCCGGAGAGCTTGCAAGCGTGGTATCGCCCCTGGTGCTATCGGATTTACCGGTCGTGCTGTGGTGGAGAAGCAGAAATCTTGATCATCCAGTTATGCAGGCACTTACACGCTGCACAAGAAAGATCATATTCGATTCGTCCTATGAGCCGTTTTCACTCACGGTCCTGACCCAGGCCGCTGATCGTGTCATTCAAGAAGCAGATTGCATTTGGTTGGCTGACCTGAATTGGCGTCGTCTCGACGGATGGCGGCGGTCTCTTGCCGAGGCATTCGATGGCTTTCCGATGGATACCGGGTATCTGACTCGCATCAGGGGCGTCAAAGTCATGGTTGCGGCGGGCGCAGATTCCACAGCGATGTCAACGCAGGGATTACTCCTAACTGGATGGATGGCCAGTCGCCTGGAGTGGCATCACGAACGTGACAAAACCAAGCGTGACGCGATCGGATTCCGTTCAGGAAAAACCTCATTTGAGGTTGAATATCTTGCTGATGTGGCGAGCCCAGCCAGTTCGGGCACAGTTGAATCGGTTGAAATCATGTTTGATGATGGTCGAGAACTCAAAGTGGTTCTCGAGCGACACGGCGAATCGTTCTTAATCACAGCCCACGAAGCTAACACCGAATCAAAGGAATCGACGCGAGTCGACCAGCATTTTAGTGAAAGTATTTTAGTTGGCCAGGAATTAGAACTTATGAGTCGCGACCGCATCTTCGAGCAATCGCTCTTAGTTGCTGGAGAATTCACTCGTTTAGTAAAATAGGTGCATATGAAAACGCTGGTGGCCCAACGGGCGCAAGTCAAAGTCTGCGATAACCATGTAGAAATGGCAACAGAAGCTTCGAAGGAAGTTATTCGCATAACCAACGGAGCAATTTCTTCGCGTGGAAAATGCGCAATTGCCCTTTCCGGAGGAACAACTCCTCAACTTCTATATGACAAACTCGGCTCAAAAGCCTTCAGTGGACAAGTTAACTGGGGCGCGGTGCATTTCTTCGTCAGTGATGAGCGCTGCGTCCCGTTAAATGACAAAGATAGCAACTTTGGAAACGCACAACGAGAATTTCTGAGCAAAATTGGCGTACCTGCCGAGAATTTGCATCCGGTGAAAAATCCGGACAAAGCGCCAGCAAAGGCAGCCTTAGCATACGAAAAAGAGATCAAAGAGTTCTTTCAACTGACTGATGGCGAATTTCCTAAATTCGATCTGATCTTGCTGGGGATGGGACCGGATGGACACTGCGCATCTCTGTTCCCGAATACGAAAGCCTTAGAAGAAAAACAAAGAATTTGCGTCGAGAATCTTGTTGAGAAATTACAGGTCACGCGGATAACCTTCAGTATTCCGACTATCAACCATGCTCGCAATGTCATGTTCATGGTTCAAGGTCCTGAAAAAAGCAAAGTCTTGAAGGAAGTTCTGGTCGGAGATACGGTGCTTTATCCAGTGCAGCACATAATGCCCGAAGCTGGCAACTTGCAATGGCTACTGGATAAGAAAGCTGCATCGGATTTTCTAAAAAGTGGGGCAGGAAGTCGTTGACTCCCTGCCTGCCTTCTTTTGATGTTTTTTGAATCGCTAGCTAATCTATGCGCATGTCTAAGGCCGGGTCAATTCCTGGTCCAAGTCTGAGCACACGAGCATTGAAAAGATCTAGATGGAACATCGGTTTGCGCCCTTCAATGGTCGCACACCCTTTCGAACGAGTACCATTATTTTGATGAGAGCTCCGACGCTCAACATTGCGAAGCAGTTCCGTAGATTCAACGCATTACTTGCAATGCGGAGTAATGTACGTTCCGCCACTGTAGAGCTGTTTATAGGCTGTATCGCAGGCTTGGAGAATTGATGTTTCTTCGTTAAGGCGTTTGGTGCGCAGATCAATTTCACAAATAAATGGCACTAGTAATTGATTCAAGGCACTCTGTCCGGCAACAAATTGTACCTTGTATACTTCCTCACTTTGTCCGTAAGCTCTGGCATTCGGCACCAAAGAACTTCCCATCGATTTTGCTTTTCTAAGTAACTCGTTTGCTTCGTCCAGGCGTTGTCTTGCAAATTCGACACGATTGGCAGCATCCGTATAGAACGCGGCACGCTCCTGCGCAGACCAATTCAAAACATCACTTAAATATGGACGGTCGTAACGGATAGGAATTATTCGGGGAAGCTTCGCTCTTACCTGACCAATTGCTTCCGCGCTTATTGTTGAGGTGACGGTTGATGCGCTCGTCTTAATATCTGAATTACCACCGTATGTAGTGGGACTCGCGTACACAGGTGCTGCTGTGGCTCCAGCGCGTTTGGAGGACTTATTCGTTGTGTAATAGCTTATGATCTGCAGGCAGTAATCAGCATCTTTTCCGTTAGGATTTAGTCGAAAGCTCTCTTTGTATTCCCTAACCGCAGCGTCCGTCCGTCCCATTTTGATCAAAGCATTCGCCAAATGGTAGTGAGCATCGGCATCTTTGGCCGCCGGACCTTTGACTGCACCTTGAAGCACATCAATTGCCGATGCGTAGTCACCACGCTTATACATAAATATTGCCCGGTGCCAGTCGTCCGTCTTTTCAATACGAGCTTGATGTGTCCGACCTGGCGTCGCCAATGGAGCAGCAAGAGTGGGTATAGGAGCCGGTGTCATAGAAATATTTCCCAATGAGCTGTCGGGAAGCAGAACCTGCTTCACAGCAACTGGCAAAATCTGCGGATTTGCCGGCACCGCGGCTAATACCAGATCTTTTCCCGCCCATTTGCTCTTGAGAGACGGTGATTGCCTGCTTCCATAGTCTTCTTGGACTTCCGCGGAGACGGAACTTTCAATATATGGGAAAGCATCATTGAGTGTTGTTTGTTTTCCCTTCAGTCTTAAGGCATCCAATAACTTGCGCGTAAAGATTCCGTTTTTATACCGCTTCGACTCCCAAGATTGCTGTGTCGGCTCGCTTGAGCAAATGACCGCCTGCCCGGACCCCTGTGCTAACAGTTCGGCGTCGAAGTTTCCCGGACGACCGAGTCCTTTTGAATTTTCGCTAACAGCACCACTGTGGCAGGCATCGAGGATAAGCAATACTCGTTCGCTAAGCACCCGAGACTGAATAGATTCCAGAATTTTGTCCATTTCAATTCCGGTGGTGAATAGATCTTCCGGATCACTGTCGTAGGCAACGACAAAGTTTTTTCCCCGCACATCGGCTTGGGATGGACTTCCATGAGACGAGAAGAAAAGCACGACGAGATCGTCGGGCTTTGCCACTCTGGCCAGATACTTGTTGCCTAATTCCGACAACACTCTGCGCTGAGTCGCTTTCTCGTCGGTGAGGATCCGCACGTGATCCGGCGCGAAGTTGGCTTCGTTTATCAGAAAGTCTCTAAAGTCCATTGCATCTTTTGCAGCGAACCTAAGTTTCGGAATATCTCGATTCTGGAAGGTGCCAATACCAACTATCAGTGCCCATTTGTCGCGCACTGGGCGATTTGCGGGGCCGGTAATTGCCGTAGGGTCCAAGGTCGTGCCTGGCACGTCGGCAGCAATCGTGGCTGCCTGATTGAACAAGAAGGTCAGTAGCAAAATTACGCCAATACTTTTCCACATCTGATTAACTAACCTGGCGGCGTTGTTGGAATTCACCAATTAGTTTACCAGCGGAAGCGCTCGTCATCGGATTGTAGGGGGCGCGGCGTGTCCCTTCCATTTCGATCCAGCAGAAGTCCCGGACGACATGACATCACTGTCTCAAAGCAGCTCTCCGTCTCGCGCTTTGCCAAAGAGGACCATCCGCTTCATGCAGCCACATCTTTTAAAACCAGACTGGAACGACCGATCTGCGGATTAACTTTTATACGCCATGGTCATTTTCCGGCAATTCCTTCAGGTATTGACCCGATCAAGGCAGATTAATCGCAACTAGGGCGTCAGAGAGTAATTGTTTTGTTGCGCTCGAAGCCGGATTTCCATTTGGTCTCCGATTTTTCTGGCGAAATCTAACCTCAAAACATCGCGGGCTTCTAAAACTTGCTTTGGTTCTGGATAGCGAAGTGGTTCTGCGTCTTTGTCCCAGAACGATACTTTTTCCGCAGGTCCGTACCCGTAACTCTGCTTCGTAGCGTCAATCCATAATTGAATTTCCGGAGTAACACGAGCTACGGCTGCTTCAGTACGTGCAAGCCCGGCCTCAGCGAGCGGTTTGACATCAGCACTCATCACTGTCAATGCATCGTTGTAGCTGGCCTTCACTGAAGCCAGTGAATCCCAGACGGTTTTATCTTGGAAGAATGTACCTGGTCCGCGGATCTTGGCATACTTTGCCCATCCATCCGGGGACGCGTAGTTGATCAGACTATCGCCGTCGATCACGCGCCGCGACAATTCATACCAGGGCGTATTCTTGTTTGGTACATGCCACTCTTTCAGCCCTGCCAGGTCAAGGAATTTGTGTTGAGTCTGGCTAAAGTCTATAACTCCCGGCTTTTCCGGAGAAACACTCTCGAAGGGTTTGGCAACCTTGTCGCCGGCCTTGGTGATTTCAAGAGCGTCTTCGACCTTCCAACGTTCGACGCCTACTCGAGCTAACAATGCCGCTTCATCAGAAGACAGAGTTATTTTGCCTTTAACCGCGTGTTCCGCCGGTTTGTCGATTTTCTGGAACAAAGACTGAACGATAAGCGTTTCGCTTGGAGGAACCGTTTCTCCTGGAGCTTTCACAAGCGGTTGTTGTATCGAAGTTTTTATAGAATTGCGAATGGCTAGTTCAGTCATGATTTTCATGAAAGCAGGCGGTCCGATTTGATGTTCTTTTATCGCCTCAACGATACCTTCGATCCGTTCGGCGTTACCGGGCTTTGCCGGATCGAAGTATTTGGGAAGTAACTCTTTGGCGGCAGCAGCGGCGTCAATGTTGTGGCGAATGAAATTCTGCGGAGTCTTGACACTGTCGGAATAAATAGACGCGATCATTGCATCTTCGATTTCCTCGGCAGTAAGCTTTTCACCTGAGGACTTTCGGGCCTTGATAGCGGCATCTAGCACCTGGTCCACTTCACCGCGAGTGTGCTTCCAGTTAACTTGTTGATACCCTTTGTTCGGGTGGTTGGCCGGCAGCGCGTCGTCAATTTTGTACAAGGAGCGGTGCACTTCACTGAGAATATCAATAATGCGAGCTTTCTGTCCTTGCCGAAGAACCGAGTCCGGCTGCATCATGATCTTCTGATACACATCTACAGTTCGGCCATCTTCGGTACGAGCAGGTACTTCCTTTAAATCTTCTCGCAGCTTACCGAGCAATCCAGACTCTTGGATTTTGTTGGCTACAAATGCCTTTCCCTTTTCAATTCCCTTGAGCCCCAGCCCGACTACGGCAAACGTATAGCCGGCCCGCACGGTGTCTTCCCTACTGGCGAAGCCCTTTCCTGAAACAAGGGAATCGAGTTGCGCGTTGGTGGCACCGGCCGCAACACCGGCGACGGTATGATTGAAAAGTTCATTATTGAATGGACGGCGGATAGGCAAGCCGGCTGGTGGCATCTTACCTAATGCGCCGAGACCGTGAGCAGTGCCGACCAGCGTCGTGAAGGTAGCAGCACCCACCGAGGCGTGCTTCAGCCGAGCAAGCCAGAAGTTTCGTTCTTCGTCAGGAACAGAGCGCATGACACCATCGTAGAAGAAGCCACTTGCAGCAGCCTGAGTAATTTTGAATCTAAGGCTCATCGCCTCGGCGGCGGAAGCGGGCTTCATGAATGCGCCCACGCCTTTATTAACAGCTAGGAATGGCGCCAGCATGCCTACTGCTCCGCCTATTTGCTGTGCGTGCCAATTGGTAGAACCAAACTCAGCCTGCATTGGAGCCGAAATGATCTGAAAGTCCGGAATGATCTTGCTGCCAGCAACTTTATTAGCAAGCTGTGACATCCCATCTATCGGCGCTTGCACCCCAGAGAACGCTGCGCTACGACCAAACTCTTCCAGGACGTTTGTTTCTGCACTCGGTCCAAGAAAGGTATCCGCGCCAAATTTCGACTCAACGAAAAGCACGTCTTTCGGTTTTGACTTGTCAATTAGTCCGTCGTCAGGCACAGCAGCACCGAGGTCTTTAACCTCTCGAGCTTAGTGCCGTTTTGTAGCCGACCTGTGACGCTGTTGTGGCACGCCTGTGACGTGCGGCTATTTCTTGTGTTCAGCCTTGGACTTAATCAGGTCACTCCACTCGGTATGAACGAAGCCCAACTCTGGTTTATCCACTCTTTGATATGTGTGGGCACCGAAGAAATCGCGCTGAGCTTGCGTTAGGTTTTGTGGCAAATTAGCGCTGCGATAAGCATCGTAATACGCCAAGCTGGCACTCAACGCTGGAATTGGTATCCCCGCCATAGCAGCTTCTGAGACAATTGTGCGCCAATTAGCCTGGGAATTTTCCATCCACTGGCTGAACTCCGAATAGAGCAAGAGATTTGACAGATCCGGATGTGCGCGGAATGCATCCGTTATCTGTTGCAGCATGCGAGCACGGATGATGCAGCCGCCGCGCCAAATTGCCGCTGTCTCTGCCATGTCCACGTTCCATTTGTACTCATGGGAACCGGCGCGAATCAAAGCCATACCTTGCGCGTAGGAACAAATTTTGCTGGCGAACAGTGCATCAGCTAAAGCTTTAAGCAGATCAGCTTTGTTGCCTTTCACCGTGGCGTTTTTCGGGCCGGTCAAATGTTCAGAAGCGATTACGCGCTCTTCCTTCATCGCGGACACCAGGCGGGCGGTCAATGCTGCGTCAATAGTCGGAATTGGAACAGCCAGTTCCTGCGCTTGCTCAGCTGTCCATTTGCCGGTACCTTTTTGTCCAGCCTTATCGAGGATGACATCAACAAGCGGCTTGCCTGTTTCAGGATCAGTGACAGTTAAAATCTTCGCGGTGATTTCGATCAGATAAGAATCGAGAACGCCCTTATTCCAATCCGAAAATACATCGCTGATCTCGCGGGCAGACATTGCAAGCCCCTTGCGCATGAAGTCGTAGACCTCAGCGATCAATTGCATATCACCGTATTCGATACCATTGTGCACCATCTTTACGAAGTGCCCGGCACCATCCGGTCCCAGATAAGTGACGCACGGCGCACCGTCCGAAGCTTTCGCGGAAATAGCTTCCCAGATCGCACGAATTGCTTCGTATGCTTTCCTATCTCCGCCCGGCATTAGTGAAGGTCCCCAAAGAGCCCCTTCTTCGCCGCCGGAAACGCCGGAACCGATGAAGTAAAATCCTTTAGCGGCCAACTCGGCTTCACGACGACGAGTGTCCAAGAAGTAAGAATTGCCACCGTCAATAATGATGTCACCCTGAGCCAGGTATGGCTCAAGAGCGCATATCGTGCTGTCGACAGGGTCGCCGGCTTTGACAAGTAAAACGATTTTACGAGGGGATTCTAAAGATTCAATCAAGGACTTTACGTCCTTACAGCCGATAACATTCTTACCCTTGGCTGGTCCCTCGACAAATGCGTCGACCTTATCGACGCTGCGGTTGAATACTGCGACGGTGTAACCGTTGCGCTCCATATTGAGCACAATATTTTCGCCCATTACACCAAGTCCGATTAAACCAATTTGCGCCTTACCGGCCATGGGTCGCTCCTCCAAATGTGAGACTGAGCATTTTAGCGCGTTACTAGGCAAAAGGCATGGGCATAATGCCTATGGTCGACAAGAACTCCCTGACGTAGTAGCACAGGTAACGTGGGCTCATGGAAATCTCCAAACCGCTTGAAGACCTAATTCTTGCGCATGCAAACCTCATTCCAGACGCATTTTCAGCGTTCCGCCAAGGCAACTTCCCGAAATCCATTGACCTGTTCAATCGTGCCCTCGATCAGGACAAAAACAATTGGCAAGTGCGGCTATACCTGGCCATGGCCTGCGGCAACACGGGTAATCTTTACGCTGCGGCTCTTCATTTTCGATATCTGCAACAGAATTGCACCGAACCTGACGTCGTTTCGAAATCCACTGCAGCCTTATCAGCTTTAGAAAAGAAGGGGTCCCCGGCACCCCCCAAAAGCTCAAAAGCCGGACAGGGGCGTTAAACGTCCAATCTCATCTGGACTGGATGCTCTTTATCCGTAAAATTCATGCTGAGCGTCGCGCCACCGAGCAAGTCAATCAGTTGCTGACCGGCCATGCGCCTGCGCCATCCGTTGGCAATGGGCAAGCTGCTTTCGCCAAGAGAACCATCACTAAACTGACGCACGAGGGCTTCCAGTACGCTGCGCGTCGCCACTAGTTCCGGTGCTATCTCAAGGTCGTAACATATAACCCGCAGCACGGTATAAAGCACGTCTGCCATCAAAACATCACGCTTGGATGGAATGCGGGCAGCCGGCCATTTTGGTAGATCAGATTCCGGTACATCGATACCGAGCCTGATAGCACTGAGCAGACCGTTTCCATATTGTCTTAACTGATCCGGACGAACGCCTCGAATTCGCTGTAACTCCGAAACATCCTTTGGCGGACGGCGAGCAAATTCCAAAAGAATGCCGTCCTGCAAGATTGATCGCAGTGGGCGGTTCGCTCTAGAAGCTTCTTCGTGGCGCCAATCACTTAGTTCACGCAATACAGCCAGTCCGCGCCGGCTCAGCGCGTTAGCTCCCTTTATCCGGAAGAAATCGTTGCGCCGATCTTTATCGTAATAGCTCTGTAGCGTGTACTTTCGGCACTCTTCAACCACCCAGTCAAAGCGCTCGCGTTGCTGCAACATTTCTGTGATGCGGTCATACATTGGCAAAAGGTGTTTGACGTCATCAATTGCGTACTCGATCTGAGAATCGGTCAGCGGACGGTTTGTCCAATCAGTAAAGCTTTCGGTCTTGGATAGCGATATGCCAGCCAATTGTTGCAGCAACTTGCCGTACCCTATCGGATAACCAAATCCAATGAATCCGGCCGAAATCTGCGTATCCATGATGTTCTGTGCCACAAGCCCAGAAGCGTTGTAGGCAATTTCGAGATCTTGATCCCCGGCATGCAAGACTTTTAGCAAATTTGGATTGGCGATGCGCTCCCAGATAGGGCTCAAATCGCGAATCGCGAGCGGATCTATTATATATGCGTCGCTATCAGTAGCAACTTGAATCAAACACAATTCCGCTGTGTAAGTGCGTTCTGGAATGAATTCAAGATCCATGGCGAATCTTCCGGCTGCGTCGATCTTCTCGCAGACTGCTTCCAACTGTGCGGATTTAATTACAATGCTCATCCGGAGGTTTGTGTCGCCTTATGGTGCAGGTTTTTCTGTGCCCAGGCCAAAGCACCCGGCCGGCCAATTATGACAGAGGATCCGTGTTGAACGCGAGGCACCGGATACGGTAGTGCTTTACCGTCAGTTGTGCCTGCCTCAATTTGTCCACCCATGGCGAATGCCGCCGGTGCGGCGGTATCCCAAAGTTTGACTCTGCCGGTCAAACTGACGAACACATCAGCTTCATCCTCTAGGATCTTGACGATCTTAAGACCGAGACTTTCTGAGGGCACGAATTGAATGTCTGGAAGACTCATAACCCATGGGAATTTCCGCCGGTCGCTCCAGCCCATCATTAACCGAATTGGCAGCTTGTCGTGTAAATGACGAGACGATTCATAACGGACCGGCTTGCCTTCGCCCACTTGCTTCCACGCTCCGTAATCCGGTCCGCCGAAGAATAACGTGTCGTTGGACGGTTGAAATATCCAGCCAAAATGCGGCGCACCATTAACTAACAATCCCAGCATCGTCGTGTACTGTCCGTCATTCTTGACATAGTTTTCAGTACCATCGATCGGGTCTATCAGCCAGATTCTAGGCGATGCTAGAGTTGCTGCTGCTCCACCTTCAACGACGGGATGTTGATCTTCTTCCGACACGATCAGGTCTTCGGGGAAATACTGTTTGAGTGCAGCAAGGATTAGATGAGAAATCGCCATGTCAGCGTCCGTAACAAGATCACCGGGTCCGGATTTCTGCCGAACATTGACACCCTGGCGCATTTCCAGGGCCATTTTTCCGGCTCTTCTTGCTAGATTTTCAACAAACGCGATGTCTGCTTCACTCAGCAGCGAATCTGGCATAACCCCCCAATGGGTTGGCTTAGCTCGAATAGCGTCGTGCGCCGAATTCTTTGACAAGCTTATCGTCTAAAAGGTCCGCCACATACGCCACGTTCCACACCATAGAATCCAGCTCTTCTTGATCGAGTTGGGCGATTTGACGCTGAGAAACCACCAGTACAGCGTTGTCGCTTGTAGCCAGCGCACATGATGTAAGGCTGGCGTTGATGTCCAGCAAATGTCGGTACAAGGCAACAGCATTAATGTTCTCAGTAATGGCAATAATCGGACTCGTAATCCGAATCACAGGTCCACCAGCGGAATCCTGTACAAACACATAAATTCGGGCACTGCCTTCCACAAGCCACCAACCGCATCCGTCGGATCCTGCTATTTCTTGATTTTTCGCGTCCAGACCACGTCCGCGGAAGTAACGCGTGATCATCTGACCAACTTCGCTTATAGTTCCCTTATGCGCGTGCTGTGCGCCAAACAAGCTCATCTCAAGACCTCAATCATTGTGCCGGTCGCTTCTTGCATAGTATAAAGCAGCGGGTTGTCATTGTTTTCGAGTTTTCACAATCTTGAGAGGATTCCGGCCCGGCTATTGCACGGTAAGGGGTCGTGGTAATATAGTAAACCCAGCTATTCCCGAGTAGCGCAGCGGTAGCGCAGGTGACTGTTAATCACTTGGTCGCTGGTTCGAATCCAGCCTCGGGAG
>JADYXS010000428.1 GCA_021772155.1 Candidatus Obscuribacter sp. | reverse complement strand
TGCGATGCAGCAGAAGAGCTGGTCTGCTTACATTCGCTGTGCAAGCATACAGAAAGCCCGACTGCTAATGCTTGCAGCCGGGCGATTCCACAAATTCAGGCTATCCCTGCATTTATTCAGTAGCTATTGAAGCAGTTTGACCGTCTGCGGTTCTACTTTTGCAATTGCCGCATCCCATGCTGAGACGCCCGTTGTTGCAAGACTTCCAGGCAGTCCTGGGACAGCGGCGTCCACAAGTCTTGCAGTGAGCGTTAGAACCTGGCCGGCTTGATTCTTGGTGATTCCTTCAAAGACGACAGTAACGAAGCCAATTACCTTCCGCGTTTGATTGAATGCCGGATCACCTGATATCACAGGCATGACAAAAGTACGACCATCCATCAGCAAGCTGGCGAAAGGGTCATCTGCAAGTTGTTTCTGTCCGGCCACACCATTGGTGAGAAAGATATCGTCCCCAATTGCCGCAGAGGGGATTGTTACTGGATCATACTTGTCCCCTTCAAGACCAAGACCCTGTGCAATGGCGTCTTTCAGCCAATTGGCATTAGCGTCCTTTGTAGTCATAGAAGTGAAGGCACCATTCTTATACGTTTGAGAGTTGATGCAGATTGAGAAAACCTTATTGTCACCATTAATAGCTTCAAGCAAACTTATGCCGCCTGCCGTCTCCTTAGCTTTCCCTTGCTCCTTTGTGGTTATGGTATACGGGAGCGCATCGAGACTCACCGCTAGCGGAAAGGCAATGTTTTGGAATGTCTTGACTATCTGACCTGCTCCGCCGGCGACCGCTACCACGCGGATTTTGTCTTTTTCGCGAGCAAACATCGGTGCAATTAGATTCTTAGCGACCATCTCAATTGTGACGGTTACCTTGCCAACGTGAGTGGTTGTTGGCGGTGTCATTTCAGCAACGACACTAATTGTATCTCCCGAGTCCTGCAGATTCTGTCCATCGGCAAGGTTTAAGGCAGCTACTTTCTCGGCGTGTGCCACGCAAGTGTCCGGAGCCTTTAACAGCTGCTCAGCGCCGGCCAGGGCCGCGGCATCTGCGGCATTCCGCAGCTGCGTCCGGACCGCGACCAAATGCGAATAGTCTATTCCCAAGCACGTCACGGACGTCACAATCACAATCAGCGATGCCATCATCAATGATCCTAACGCGCCCTTTTCCTTACTTCTCAGCTGGTTTTTCAATAGTTTCATATTGCACAAACGCCGCATCGATTCTATTCTCCGTCTAGGGTGTGGACTGGTTATGCAACACGCATCTCATGAATGGTATGCATCCGCTGTTCACCGGCTACTTGATCAAGTTGACGCGGATCAATTTCATCGAGCCTGTCTGTGGCATGAGCGGCTGCATATATATGATTCTTCGCCACGAACTCGCGTCCCAGTTGTACTGCTTGATGCCTGCGGAGACTGATGTCAGCCAGCTTCTCAACCAGACTGATGAAGCGGAACCAATGCATGATCCCTTTCATAAAGCTGGCCCTGCGCGAGTAGGATCTTGCCCGCACCATGAACGTGCCTTTCCCGTCTGACGGCTTGATGCTAACGCTCATCTTCTTTAAGCGACCCATCATCATTTGCGTGTCGGTGAAAATTCCGTTTTCCAAATCCGCATACATGTAATGCATTTATGTCTTTCTCCGCTGACAAAAAATTGCCACTTGTTCGCACCAAACCATGGCGAAACTGCAGGCAACCTAGTGCCTGTATCTTTCGCAGCTGCGATGCGTATTTCTAAACCTGCCGCCATGTTAGTCCAGCTCACTTGGCAACGGCAAGTTAATATAACGAAGCGTTGCCAAGCGCACAAAAGCGCCCGGAACGCAGCCCCCATCAGACATTCTTCCCTAGAAAATTGCAAAATGCCGCGTGGGAAAAATACGAAAACTCGATTAATCACTGCTTAGAATTGACTGTTGAATCCTACATATACTTTGATAAAACCGGTGCCCATGGCAGCAGGGACTGATCGGTAGGCGCTTTGCCTGGCGTTCATTAGTGCGTACTGATTGTGAGCGGCTCGTGAGCAATCGTATTGGTAGCAAATTGACCAAACCGGAATGGTTCGTTTTGCGCACTGCACGTCTTTGTCCTCGGGGAACCTTCCTCTGGCAAATTCGTCGCGAAAAAATCCCGAATTTCCTTGAACCTTTTGCACCGTCTCTTCGTTGACAGGGATGTAGGCATCAACGTCGACAAACCATTTTCAAGCCAATTGAAGCCTTCAGAGAGGAACCCTGATGAAAGTGATTCGCATCGCAGCTACAGCTGCCAATGTCGTCGGTTCATTGGCATACAGTGCTCAGCCAGGCGCTGCTGCTACGCACTGGCAACAGAGCGGTGCAAATTATGGTGCCATCAACAATTACAACAATGGTTACGGCCGTGTCGATAACATCAGATACGACAACGGCAACGATGCATACGGTCATCAGAATGCATCGTTGCGTCCGTTCAATAACGGCAGCATACGAAACAACAAGCTCAACATCGATTCTCGCCAAAGCAGTATTGATGCGCAAATTCAACGTGGTATCGCCTCTGGTCGATTGACTCAAATTGAGGCGAGCAAGCTGATACGCGCACAGCAAAGAATCGTTCAACTTGAAGCCAATCTGCGCCTTTCCGGCAATCGTTTGACTGTCGTGGAAAGACAACGTCTAAACATTGAATTGGGCAAACTTGCGCTCAAAACGCGCCAGGAGCTGCTTGATCGTCAGGTTCGTTAGATATTGTGAAGAGTTGCGCGCATCGGCGGCACACTCTGATGCGCGCAACGTCAGTTGATTTATTCAGGACTCGAATTTCGGAGATTTACCACAATGACCTTTAAAGTAGTTGCGACTGCCTTGGCAGCTCTTGTCGTTTCGGCTCTCTATGTAGCTCCGGCTGAGGCGCAAGGAAATGGACGAGGAAATTACGGCTGGCGCGCGCAGCAGCAGCAACTCCAGGCGCGCGAGATGGCACGCAAGCAAATGCGACGCGATATGGCGCGGCAACAGCAGGGATTCGGAAACGGATTCAATCCGAATCAGGTTCCTTACTATGGAGCGGCAGGGGGCTATCCAGCAGATCAATACTCCAGCGGCGGATATGACGCCCCCTACGGAGCCTACGATCCGTATGCATACGGCAGCGATCCCAATCAATATTACCCAAGCTCTCCTTCACTGCTTGACAGACTTTCCGGGCTGGGAGGTTTGACAGGCTCAACAGGACTTGCTGGTTTGGGCGGTCTCAGTCAGTTGGGGAATTTAGGCGGGCTCGGTCAGTTAGGTTCAATGACGGGTTTGGGTCGGTTCGGCAATTCGACTGGAGTCGACCAATATGGCAATCCGCTCGGATATGACCAGTACGGTCTTGATCAGTCTGGCGCTTTGGGCGGACTAAACAACTCGAACACCGGCACCGCGTCTGGTGTCATTCAAGGACTGCTCGGCCTATTTTAATTCACGTCAATCGAAGTCGATTTCCATTTCCAGGAGTCTTGGTTCATGAAAGCAATAATATTTCCGCCGATCCTAAGTAATCGCGTCAGCGTAGGAATTCTGGTGTTTCGCGTATTTACCGGAATCGCCATGATGATTCACGGCATCCCAAAAATCCAAGATCCATTCTCGTGGATGCCGCCAACTGCAGGTGTCCCGGCACTATTCCAGTTCCTGGCAGCAATTGCAGAATTTGGCGGCGGAGTTGCCTTAGTGCTCGGTCTGGTAACGCCTATAGCCTGCCTGGGCATAATCGCCACCATGGGCACGGCGATCATGATGGTCCATGTTCCGCATGGCGACGCATGGATAGCCAAAGGCAAGTCCTTTGAACTTGCAGGCTGCTATCTTCTTGCTGCTGTCATGTTGTTATTTTCAGGTCCAGGTCGCTTCTCTCTCGATGCCTGCCTGTTCAAGCTCGGCGTAAGCGGCCAGCGTGACAAACGACCGACACTAAGTGCCGTTCAAACAGTTAGCAACTGAAGCGACATAGTTTCACTCCGCTAACTAAGCCGGTGCTCCGTCGCGTATCGCCTTGCGAATGATCTCCATTTCCTTTTGAACGAAGGCATCGTCGGCAGACAACGTATAGCCGTCGGTATAGATCCGCAGGACAACTCGTTCCAGTTCGTCGGCAGTCAACTTGTCTTGCCCGAAAGGAAACCATAAGAGCTCCCCCTCCAATGGCTCCGTGCCGTCATAACTCGGGAATCGATAGGGCACATCAAGCGGGATCAATCCGCATTTCAGGAAGAAGTTCTTGCGCCGTATGCGCGTTTGCGCAAGTTGTGGATCGTCAGTTTTCTGTTTGGTCGATTCAATTTCACCAAAGACACCGAGGTACGATCCGTATTCGTCTTTCAACAAATATTCCATCTTTCTTCGGTGCACAGAACCAATTCCGAGCCCGCGCATCTTCGGCGTAACAGCGGTGTAGCAGGCAAGGATGAATGAAGGTTCGTTATTCTTCGGTCCAAAAATTTCCGATACCGTCATACACAGGATGCGCCCGTTTTGGTCGCGCGTCTCGTCAAGCTCCATCTGACCGCTGCTCAGTTGTTGCTTAAGCTCGTCTAGTGGCTGGCGCTGTTCGGGCGGGAAAGACTCTTCGTAAATAGGCACCCAATCTGTATTGGTTGCGTTTCCATCTTTGCAAACATGAAGGGTCAAGGGACCTTCCGGCGTTTCAATGATTGCTGTTTCAGACACTTATTGTCCTCGCATGACCCACTGGAGCCGGAGAATAACACATTTGAATAGTTTTGACGGAGATCATACCGACAGAATAAGGACATCAACCGGTAATTGATCAAGCTCAAAACCAAACCAGGGCGTCTGCTGAAAGGTCAACCGATATCGGTTCACTCTTCAGCCATTTTGCAGCGCCTACTTGCTTGGAATCTTCACCACTTCTACTGAACAATGGGCGTGTGCTACCACTGCATCAGAAACGCTACCGAGAACAGCGCGTTCCAAGAAGTTTCGTCCGTGAGAGCCAATGATGATCAAATTGGCCTTAATGTTTTTGGCCAACAGCAGTATCTGCTCTTGGGGGTCTCCTTCGACTGCTTTCCATTCGGCGCAAGGACCCAGCTTGGCATTCAGCTCGTCAGACGCCCCCTGCGCCATCTCCTGCGATTGCTTTCGCATTTGCGGCAAATGCTCATCATTATAGTCAAAGTAAGGCTGGCTATCGGAATCAATGCCAACTTGCCCGAACGGTGCCAGTACGTTCACGCAAACGAACTTCGCTTCCGGCGCCCACTGCCTCTCCAGAATGTGCTTGATAGCGGCTTTTGACGGTTCCGAGGCATCTGCTGCCACCACCACCACATCCGCAGTCGGGTCTGTGATAACTGAATGCCGAACTATGCGCACACTGCATTTCGCGGCGTGAAGGACCGCTTGCGATGTACTGCCTATCAAGAGCCGTGCCATTCCGGTATGGCCATGGGAGCCCATGACAATGAGATCGGCGTTCCATTTTTCAGCACAGTCCAGCAGGGAGTGTTTTACATAACCTTGCAACACTTCTGCCGAGGCTGAACAACCAGGAAACTGCAATTGCAATTCCTGTTGATACTTGGTTACGAGCTCACCTGCTGCACTAAGTTGACCCTCCTGTTCATCGACCAGCGGGGGCAATAACTGATACGAATCAATAGCAGTCAAGACCTTAAATTCGGTCCCATCAGGCCAGCGCCTATTCCGGCAGTCTTCAACTGCTGCATGCGAGCAACCGGACCCATCGACTGCAATCAAAATTTTCATCGCCAAACTTCCTTCGCCTGAACATTACCAAAGGAAGTTTATTCGCATCAGCCAAATAAAGTAAGCGGTCTCTAGTCGATATGGAGCACCTTTACTTTCGCCACCCTGGTTCTAACTTTGCTTAAAGGTGTAAGGGAAATTATTGCTCGACCTAGAATTTCCGAGATTCGAAATTTGACGCAAAATTATTCGTGTTTAGTGAAAGACGCCTGCACGTTTCAGAATGCTGGAGATTGTATTTGCACCCACGACCACCGGTAGATTTTTCGTTGAATTTGCAGGACCAGTGGTTGCTCCATTAGTCGGAAAGGGGACGATGAAATCATTGAGTGCGCAACTACGTCTGGTTGTAACTTCCTGCAAGGCCTGATCGAATGTAATACCGCGTTGCAACGCAGCTTTGAAAAGCACTTGGGCTATTTGCGGTCCAACGGTCGATTGCTCCATAGCCTTGACAGCATCGCGAGCCACGGTGAATTCACCAGGTTGCACATAATTGGATTTCTGCAGTGCCGTCGAAAAGCCAATTTGGCCTGCGGCAGCTATATCAGCGGCGTGTGCAACATCACAAACGTTCAAGCGTCCGGCAGTAACCAGGAATTTCGCTACGTAGAAGTCTGCCCCATTTTGCATTTCACCGCCCTCACCTTGCCCGTAATATATTTATACGCATGCAATGTTTCAATTGGGCTTCTGGAACGTTTCACCAACGCAACAGCCTCCTGCTGTGGCACTGTAGGGTCTGCGAAACTCCTGCGCGCACTCGAATTAGCAGCTCCCGGCTGTAATCACGGCGAAGGAATCACCAACCGGCACCAACAAGAGTCCATCCAGCCCATGATGCAGCTTCGGCAGGAAACTTAGCCGACATGGCTACTTGCGCAGAGCGCAAGGCGGCAGCAGGTCCCATTTTTTGCTCCCAAAGATTTGCGTAGAAACGACGCATCAATTCGGTTGTGGCCAGGTCCGGCACCTTCCATAACGACATGACGACTGTGCGCACTCCGGCCGACATGAACGCTGCACGCAAGCCAAGCACACCCTGCCCGGTTACTTGTTCACCTCGTCCAGTGTCACAGGCAGAAAGAACAACCAGTCGGCAGGCCGATAGCTTGGTGCCGACGATTTCTTCAGCTGACAGAAATCCGGACCGGGAAGTGCCTCCAGAACTACAGCGATTTGCGCCTGCCAGCGCAATGCCGGACTCAACGAGCGGATTGCGAATGAGAAGGCCATTTGGTCTTCTCAGTCCAAGGGACACACCTCGCTCACGCCCGCTTACCCGCCGAACCGCGGACATCAAAGCTGGTTCAAAGAAAAATCCATGCGTGGCAATGTGTGCGTATGATGCCTTTGGCAGCAGGCTCAATACCTTCTCTTTGCTGGCATCCTTTCCAATCAGCTCTACAACCGTTCTGTTCTGCTTGCGCACCAGTTCGGCCACTGCTTTGATTTCAGTCAAGGTCCCAGGCAATGGCTCCAGTTTTATGGCAGCAGCAGCGCTTTCGCCAGGCGTGATCTGGGCATTAAAATCGACACCGCCTACTGCCAGAAGTTCAGTCGAACACAAGGCTGGTTCGGCTGCGCGCAGGGCAGCCAGTTCTTGAGGGGCATCGATCTGGCTGATCTGAAACTTCCCATCGGCGCTGACCAATTGCCAGGGAATTCGGCTCAGTTCACCATCGGGACAGAGCAAAATCTTGGTGCAGCTTTCCGGAAGCCCACGAAAGGCAACTTGCAGTTTTTCCCGCAAGCGATTCCAACTGACTGAGGCATTGCCATGGGCAAAGACTGAATTTAACCAATCGGCGTGAAGAGCATCGATCTCGACGGCCTCCCCGAGGTCGATAAATGTTGGAGCGGCACTCTTTCGCACAACCACCGCACAATAGCGTTCGGTCATCTGCAACAGGGAATTCAACGCGTCATATCGATACACATCGATCAGCACTTCATCGCCAGCCAAGCATGACTGCGGCGAACAACCAGCCAAAACCGTGTCGTTTGACTGTTTCCCGGTCTCCCGTGTACCAGACAACTCACGCTCCAATTTTTCCTTCTTGCTGGTCAGTTCAGCATTGGTCTGTTCCCACCGCTCCAGCGAAACATCGCCAATACTCAAATACCAGGCTGCAAGCTTGCTCCGAAGGTCACGCAGTTGTGAGACTTTGATTTCATCTGCCCCGATTGTGGTTGACTGGTTGCGCATGGACGCCACAAGCGCGCCCTTCCACTGACTCAAGATGTCGTAAGCTTCAGCCGGATCCGATTTCATGGAAAATGACAGAAGACGAGAAAGTTGCTGTCCCGATCTGCTAACCAGTTCCGCCTGTTGTTCCGCCAGCGAAACCCCAGGCAGGATATTGGAGAAATAGTTCGCCACCGCGCGCGCCGAATGCAAATACATTTTGGAAGCTGTCGTTGTGTCGCCCTCAAGCACGCTCAAGTCGCCAAGATTCAGATAGACGGGGGCTGTGACAACGTGCGCCTGACCAGCCGTTTGCTCATAGATACCCAGTGATCGCCTCAGGCAAAGCCTGGCTTTTGTAAGGTCTCCGGCGTTCAGGGCAAGCACACCGAGATTGTTCGATGAATCTGCCACAGCGAGGCTATTTTCGCCTGACACCTCGCTCTGCAATTCCATCGCCTGTGCAAATAGTGCGGTCGCCTCATCTACCTTGCCGCCGTCTGAGAGATAGCACGCCAGCCCATTGGATAACATAGCAAGCTGTAACTTGTTTGGTGACTGCATATTGCTGGCGACTTCAAGCGCTTGTCGATAGGTCTTTTCCGCTTTATCACGCTCACCCAGTGCCTCAAGCAAACCGGCATAGCTAGACAAAAGATCAACCATATCGGAGGGCGTCGGCGTTGCAATTTGAGCTTGCTTTATGGCCTTTTCGAACATCTGCTGGGCGCTTGGCAGATCATTTTGACTGTACAGAAGCGCGCCCAGGTTAGAAAGGGCGTTGACCAAAAGCGGGCTGTGCGGCAAGTCTTTCTCTCCGGTGAGCACAGACTCCTCATAGGCTTGCCTGGAC
>JADYXS010000427.1 GCA_021772155.1 Candidatus Obscuribacter sp. | reverse complement strand
TTTTCGGCGTTGTTCTGGTCTTCGGTCATTTTCTACGCTCCTGGCGATAGTGCCTGTCACTAATGTCGCGCTTACATCATATTCCCGCCAATGTTTGCGGCGCCATCAAGGAGTGTAAAAACAGCGTTTAAAAAAAAGCGCCCCGTTTTACAACGGGAGCGCGGTGAAGAGGAGGGATGAAGGACAAAGGCTTGGTTTAGTCAGCATTCAGACCTAAATCGGAATGTTAACTTTGGATCGCGTGGTTAACCTGATTTGCGATTTTCTCTACGTGGGCGTGCCGGGAATTGTTCGACACTTGCTGGATTTCTCCGCGCCATCGTTTTCAGCGCGCGAGTTGATACGTAGGCATTGCTATCCAGGCTCAAGTCTGTCAATAAACTGGCAGGCAGGGCTGGATTCTCGGCCATGTTGTAGCGAACATCGAGATCTTCGTCTCGAGTAAGCGTTTTTATCGTGTGAATCGGCGTGTTTTCATTGTCACCAACGGCAATCCTCACGCCCGAGTACCGCGACTGCGCTAAGCGCGCTAGTGTGGGAGCAGACACTTGTGGGTTTTCGGCGATACGAACGAGCAGATCTTCGCTATCTATATTAGAGAGAAAATCCAGAACGGCTGCCGGCGAGTCAGGGTGCGTAGCTATTAGCCAGCGAACGTAACTTGTATGAGAATGGACCTCCTGAGGATCCCCTTCAGCGGCCTCCACCAGCGAAATCCAAAGCATCCGCCGTAGAGCTTTTTCAATATGCTCCGGCCATTCCCACATAAAGTAATAGTCGAATTCGGATTCTTCGTTCAGATCGAATTGCTTCTCCGTCTCTTCTAACATTTACTTAGTCCTTCACAGTCAGTGTGTTGTGCTCAAGGTAATTTCGCCTTCGTACTGACGTTTTTCCCTTATCAGGCAAGTTTCCGTCTATGGATATCGCGAATAACATGTAGGGAAACCGCTGTACTTGATTAAGTATGCAGACAACACAATTGCTGTTGTATTGCCGCAAAACGTAGAAGGACTGAGCGATTCGGGCGCAATCCAATTGTGTCGACATCCAACAGCGATGTTGGAAACACCGGACCATTGTCGATTGGCTTCAATTTGAAACCGACCAATTTACTGCGCAGCTTGCGCCGGATTATTAAGGGTAAATGAAGTAACCGGAGGGCATGGATTATGTCTGAACGCCTGACAGGGAATCCTCCGCGGAGTCTTCTATATGCTCGGCCATTCGGCGTTGTTTTTCCGTTTAGCTTGATTTATCTGCTCTAGTCATAACGCTTACCTTCTCTCTTGTTTGCGCAGAGTGTGAGCAATGGAAAGCACACGGTTTCCTAACTCAGCTGTGTTGTGCAACCGGACATATTAATCGAATCGCTTGGCAGAAGACGGGCACGGATGGTGTCAAATATGGTGCCTAACATATGCTTTTATCGACCATCAAAAGATGGAATTCTTGAGCGCGTCAATCGACGTCGTCATCATCGCTAAGCGAGCCGTCCGCCCGATGACCAACAATTTCCGTGGCACCGTTTAACTTAACCAACTCGATTGGCACCGCACCGGTATGCTCCAATAGCTGATCCGCAAGTTCGTTTGAGTGGGTAGTTATCCAAATCTGCGTTCTGCCGGAAGCGTTTGCTATTAGTTTTGATAACGGCAACAAAAGGTCCGGATGAATGCTTGTTTCCGGCTCGTTTAGTGCAATCAGCTTGGCCGGCCGGGGACTCAGCAATGCGACTAACAAACAGAGATACTGCAAAGTGCCATCGGAAAGTTCTTGGGCGGTAAAAGCCCTATTAAAGCCAGGCATTTGCATCGAGAGCGAAAACATTCCATTGTTGTTATCAACAATAACTCTGGCACCGGGAAATGCCATGTCGATCATCTCTTCAAGGGTATCGACGTCACCAACTTCTCGAATGGTCTGTAAGGCAGCGGCAAGATCGACTCCATCATTGCTAATGACCGGCGTGCGAAATCCAATCTGAGCGCTGCGAATCGGCGACGTCATGTCCGTTCTAAACTGGTGATAGAATCGCCAATCTAAAAATGTTTGACGCAAAGTTGATAGCTCTGGAAATTTGTGCGGCTCGCGTATCTCAGCTAACACAGATTCACTGGCTGACACGCCGGAGGGATAGATGATGCGTTGCCCATTAGCATCGTGGGCATCGATCGTGAGGCTCTTTCTCTGCAACAGTCGGATGCTTTGTGAGCCGTCGACGCACCAGATTTTCTCTTCTTTTATATCCGGATCGAGATAGAACTGAGTAGGGTCACCTGGCGAAACTGGAACGAGCCCGCAAATGATTGAATATTTGAGCCCGTCAAGAGTTACGGCAATTTTCATTCTCTTGCGTTCGTTTTTTCCACGCGATCCTGCCCACAAAGCCGATGGCATACCACCTTCTTGCGCAAGAGCGCGGGCGAAACCACCGCTTGCCGCTTGAGCTACCAAATAAAGAGCACGGTACAAGTTGCTCTTGCCGGTACCGTTTGCCCCAACAATCACGTTTACTCTATGCAGCTTCAGCCAAACGTCCTTAATGGAACGGTAGCCTTCGACTGATAGCTTGGTGATGTCCAATGATTGCCCTTGTCCTTTGCAGCTTTATGATAGGCCAATATTGTTTTCGACAGGCAGTTCCAGTTCACTAACGTATACCCTGGCCATAGTCTCCGGCTTCCTTAATAAGCGGATTGTTCTGTGTGCATGATCAGCGGCCGCAACAGCTGCCAGAGCAGTTGGAGCCTCTTATATAACTAAGGAACATCAGAGCGCCACATGCGTCTCAGCGGTTCGCCCTGACTGGAGCACGCCAATGAACAGCGAAGATCTAGCGCAAAGCGCTTACACTTTTAGGCACGAATTTAAGGAGCAGGTCAGGCGCCAGATCGCCGAGTTGAATGCAATTGGCGACGGTGAGTTACAAGACGGATTTAACGAGATGTTCGTCGAAGACGGATGGGTTAGTCTCAAAGGCTATTCCTGGGGATTCGTGGTGCACAATGGCAATCCTGTCACTATCGATATGACATTTGGTCCTGATGCGCCATTCGTCGGCTATAAGATTACTTTCGCAGCCAAACCAATTAATGGGCGGTTAGCTTGGGTCAATGAGCAGCAGCCAAACGAAACTTGTTTTGATGCAGAGCAACTAGCCCGGTTCGGCCTGCGCAAGTTGGCTTGCAAAACCGGAGATGATTGGATCTTCAAGGCAAAGTATTCACAACAGTCAACAGATGCAGAATTCATGGGC
>JADYXS010000053.1 GCA_021772155.1 Candidatus Obscuribacter sp. | reverse complement strand
TTTATACAAAAAGACAACCGGCGCCAGATTGTGCTTGTTGCGTGGCCTGGCGCCGGAGAGTGTTCTCTTTTGTTTTTCTGAAAGAACCAGAAGGGTATTGGATAGTTACCGTTCTGGGTAGAAAGGCCACCGCTGTTCTTTGAAACCAATATATCACTCCATCGCGTGGCCGGACGCTCCCAATTCTTAAGATTGCGGGCGGCTTCGATGAAATTTAGATCGCGCATCGCGGAACAATTCGATGCCACCACCCGTCGTGAATACGTTCACACCAAAGGAGTGAAAATATGACTGTTAAATGTAGCGAACTAATGACCCGCGCCCCTGATCATTGCAGCCCTACCGCCACAGTTCAGCAAATCGGTGCCATTATGAAAGGGCGGGATGTCGGCATTATCCCAGTAGTTGACGGCGATAAATTGGTTGGTATGGTTACGGATCGTGACCTGGCCATCAATGTGTTGGGAAACGCGGCAGCTACGGATCAAACGCTAATTGGCGAGATAATGAGCACGCCACCGATTAGCTGTTGGGAAGATGAAGATGTCGCGGTGGCTGTTGAACTGATGAGACTGCATCAAATCAAGCGAGTTTTGGTTGTTAACGAATATGCGACTTTAGTCGGATTGATCTCCCTCGCGGATATTGCAGATCGCCTCCAAGACCCTGAATTGAGTCGCCGACTCATTCATGAAATTTCAAAACCCGGCGACTGCTCCAATGAATCTACGACCAATTGAAGGGAGTTTGCCCTGTAACATTTCCTGGAAAAATGTGTATACGAGCATAGATCCGAAATCAACGAGTCGATGGCAGCGAATGTGATTTGGGAATATGGTGTAACAGGAATTCTCGGGGAATGGAAAAATTTGTCTGGTCGAATAGTCTCTGAAAATCCTAAAAGCGCCAAGCAAACACTGCTAAATTCGTGCAACAAGAACCTTATATTGCAGGGCTCGGGATTTGCTGCAACGGATGATCTGTTGATCCAATTCCGTGAAGACTCGTTTGCAATTCGCAAGCGAGACTGCGCCGGAAACGCTACTTGTCCGGCCGTCATTATCGAATTGACTAAGGAAGACGATGGCTGTTCCGTAACGCAGCGATCAACTCTCGCCTCTACCGGACGTTCGGCACTGTTACTCGCTACATTATTGCTGGTCGGCTTGATTGTCGCTTGTATTGTGTCGCTGCCTGTAGCCTTCCACAATCCATATAGCTGGATCTTTGGACTCAGCGCTGCCGCATCGCTAATTTACACATGGGTGCGTGCGCTCACCGCAAAGCGAGCCGTCGAAGTTTCAGCCAAAAGCTTCTTGCAAGGCGTCTGGCGCACAGAGCATCATCCTGTGGTTACTCAAGGTTCGAAAAAAGCTTCGCTACCGGCTGTTGTATCGTCTTCTTCTCAGTGGCATTTCGAAGTGCCGGACATGCCACAGGGGGGAAGATCTACTGAGATGATCTTGTCTTGTTCGTCGGACGAAATCTTGCAACAACTGAAACGATATGCGGAATCGCTTGAAGTGACCTTATCCCAGGCGCTTGGGTTTGGAAGTACGACTCACTTCGACACCAAGGTTCGCAAGGACGGCTTGACTATACGCAGAATTCGCCCAACAAACTCATGGCTATTCAGGCTGCTTACTCATTCTATTGATCTTGATTTCGGACCACGTCTTGACGTGAAAGTTTCCGCACACCAGGGCTGTTCGAGCTTGAGCATTTCAATCAAGACGACTCTCTTTCGCAAGCTTTGGACCATTTTTGTTTGGTCTTGTATGTATCCGATTGCCATTGTGGGGCTTTTCGGACCTCCGCTTCTTACTCTGGGACTTTTGGCAAGCGACGATAGCCTTGCTCTTTGCGGGCTTGCGCTATCCATGCTCTCGTGGGGCAGCCTTTGGACAATGATTGAGTTGCGTGGTGCCGATAAGATGGAATACATTGAACTGCTCTCCCATCTTGGAGAGATATTATCCGAATTGCCGTCTGCTGGATCGGTATCTGTTCAGTCCATAGACGTTGCCTTGAAAGTGGAACCGGGGAGCGCTAAGAGCTTATACTAAGGTGAAATCGTTACTTCTTGCGGCGTGTAAGTTCATAGAGAAATACTTCCTTTCGGGCCTCAGTCGTATTCAGTCGAAGATACTTTAGACTGTCAGCTTGCATTTCGCATGGATTAAGATATGGCGCCACTGGTCGTACTACTTCGGTTCGAACTTTGAAAATGTGGTGCCATTTTGGTTTCAAATTATCAACTAACTTTTGGATGACAATATACTGCTGTGCAGCTCGACCAAAGACTTCTGGGTCCTGCAAGACCCGATTCGTCGGGTAATCGTGAACGAGGTGATAAAATGCCGTTAAAATGTTCAGCATGGCTGCACGCCCGCGATGAAAACAGACATCACTCCGCCCACAGTTATTGCCTCCGGTATAGTCTCGGAGCTAGATGGCTTGCGAGATTTCCTGGAAGCGGTCGTATCCTCAAGTGAGATCAAACGCAGCATCATCTGTGTCGAATCCAGCGCTTTTACTGGGGAGCTGGGCATTTTTTGCTCGAAGTACATCATTGGGGCCAGGCTGCGGCATAGCGCTGGTGTGTCGGACAATCTCTCCAAAATCAACGGTTTTGAGGCGATTAGGCAAATTTTTTCGCTTCGAGATGGCAATATCAACCAAATCGAAGCTAGTGCCGACGATATTGCTCAACTGAGAACGTCAGTGGCAATCGATATATTTAGCCTCCTGGACTGGGCTGGACAAAACAGCGCCGGTCCTCCATCACTGGAAGCAGCGCTCGACGGCGTGGTCGAATCTTTCGCTCAGACGATGACACCGATGGAATCGAGCGAAGCGTCGCAGATTTCGTCCATCAATCTTTCTGTAATTTTACCGGGCGATCCCGCATCGGATTCCCCGGATGCTGCTCTAGGCCTAGACGGCGGATACACCGGTGCAGACCAAACAACCGGCGGTCAGTCGCTGATAGGTTACCCCGAGAGCGCAGGCGTCCCGGCCGCTATTAGGCTGAGTGGAGAAGTGGGCAAGATGCCCGAGCTTCCCGGAAGTGAAAGTGAATTTCCCCAGGGTTCGGAAGGCGAAAATAATCTATCGCACGATCAGTTGCAGGAATCCGGCATGTTTTTGGGTAATCCAATTGATGCGTTCCAACTCAGCCTGATTCCAACCCCGAAGAACTGGAATCCCTTTGGCGGTGCTGCAAGTTCAACCGAAGGCTTCAATGCTCCTGATGAAGATCAAGATCGTGCTTCAGAGTTTTGGAAGAAGCGGCGTGTATCGGCTATGTCTGAGAAGGACCAAAACGCCGTTTGGCAGATTTATAAAGATGGCCAGCGTACCGACAGGGTTCGGGAGTTTATCAAAGTAAAAAAGGAAAAACCCGTTGCCGACGACCCACTCAAGTTCGAGCATAAAGGGGCTTCGGATTACGTAACCCGATTGAATGTCGCGCTGGTGGTAGCGGTGTGCATAGGCACGATCGCCGCCAGCTTGTTACTCAATCACCTTATGGCGAATGCACATGACCACCAGATGTCTGCTCGCGGTGCGCAAAGATTGTCCCGTGGAGAAAGCCTGGGAGCCCTGTTGGATTTTGATTCCGTTGTAGCTCACAATGGACGATCTGCTCAGGCCTACATAGATAGAGCTTCTGCATACATGGCTCTTGGCGATTGTGAAAACGCCGCCAACGATTACCGTAAGGCGCGTGAGAACGATCCCAAAGACAGTCGTGCGTACATCGGCGAGGCAAGTGCGATATTAAAGCGTTATGACTATACCAACGCGATGATTCTTTTGAACCAAGCATTGAGGCTCGCTCCTGGTAGCTCGGAGGCTCTCACACTCCGTGCAATTGTCGCTGCATCTTTAGGCAAGTACGAGCAAACTATAAGTGATGCCAGTAAGGCCATTGGCAGCGATCCAAATGCGCAGCCAGAGCTGTATGAGTGGCGCGCGTTTGCTGAATGGAAATCTGGCAAATACAAGGAAGCTTTGCAAGATTACGATAAAGCTATCGATGCCACCACCAGTGATGCTCAGGTATTCCTTGGTCGTGGCTCATGTTACCTGGCTCTTGGGCAAACAGATCGGGCAATGAAAGATCTACATCGTGCAATCAGTATTGATGCCAAGCTTGCAGAAGCTTTTACAGCTCGGGGCAAGGCGTATACGAGTAAGGAAGAGTATAAGAATGCTCTTGCTGATCTGACTCAAGCGATTGAACTTCAGCGTACTTCTGAGACGTACGTAACACGTGGGCAACTCCATGCGCGCTTCCGGGAGGACGGCAAAGCAATCGCCGATTTCGATCGAGCACTTGCTCTTGCTCCGGGTCTGGCGGACGTTGAAGCACAAAAAGCGGCTGCGTACTCTCGTGTAAGGCATCTCAAACCGATTATGTCAGGCGATCGTCCCGTTGTAGAACCTCCGCTTTCTGAACGAAACCTGGCCAAGACTTCAAAAGCAGCTCCGGTCGGGCAGCCGGTGATAGGGCAGCAGTCGACGCCAGACCCTCTAACAGCCGTGCTCACAGATGCCCTGCGCGGTAGCCCCAACGACACTAAGTCACGCCGCTACTTGGCTTACACGTTTATGCGCAATGGCAATTACAAAGCCGCTGTTGAGCAATTCAAAATGCTCGCTGACGCTCATTCGCTGGGTCAGCAGGATCAATTGTCTTATGCCGACGCGTTGGCTCATAAGGGCGACACAGAGCAATCCATCTATATTTACAAGCAAGTATTCGATCGCAACCCTTACGATAGAGTAGCCAGATCAAATCTAATCAAGTTGTACATGCAAGAAGGACGCTCGTTCGAGGCAGCGGCGCTAAGGTCCGGCGTGGTCACGGCTGGTTCTGCGGGACCAAAACGCCCATAATAGCCGCCCGCTTGCTGCTAGCCACGTGACTGCTTTACGAATCTCGCACGCTAGGTCCGTATAAGTATAATAGGAGTGACTGTTCGTATCAGTCCGGCTTTTCAGAATTCCCACGGCCATCAGCGAGCTAAACCGATGTTGCATAGAAGGACCCGGAAAGGCGGTAGTAGAAGCCATGGATCCGCGATGAGCGAGCTGGCTCCTGCACTTCTTTTCCTACTTTTAGCTGTTTTCTTCCCTTTGCTGGATTTGATTGCCCTGGGTTTGACCTATTCTGCCGGCGCGACATTAACAGACCTGCAAGCGGACAAGGCAGCACTATTTGCTGCTACGCAAGCAAATAGCGATGCCGGACCTGTGAAATCTAGTGTGGTGTCGGCCTGGACGCAAACGGGCATCGGTGCTTTTGCGCATTTGGTAGAGCCGCCTGCCACGCAAATTTCCTATCCGATCACAAACGGTGTCCAATACGTCGTGGTATCAACCAGTATCACTGCTAACCCGTTCTTAACTATCCCTTTCATTCCGGGTGTACCTGGCCTCTCCGCACCCATGACGTTCACGTTTTCTAGCAAAAGAGTCCTGGAAGATCCAAGTAATGCAGGAAAGTAGACAATGAAACGGCGACAGTTAGTAAAGAGGAACGCTCGCCGGCTCGCACAAAGCCTCCTTGAGACTGTGGTGGGAGCACTCGTTCTCATACCGCTGGCGCTGATGTCCGTAGACGCGATGGCGGTCATCAACGCAAACCACTCTAATCAGGAACTTGCCCAAACTGCAGCACGAGCGGCGGCGAATAATATCACGGCCGATGCGGCTCAAAAAATCGCCGAACAGACTGTCAGTAATTTTGCTAAAACAAACTTGATTCCTAATGTCTCTATCGCTAGTTTTCAGTTCGATCCTGCACAAAAGTTGGTGACCGTCTCAGTATCAATGACAGTAACCATTCCTGTTCCACTGCCTTGGACCTCAAGTGTAAAGCTTACGGCCAGCAGTACTCAACCAATCGTTGCCTTGCCACCATCTGTCTGAAGCCGGAAGGAATTAGGACCATGCGCCACAATCAACTCGCCAAACGTGTGCCTTCCACGCAAGATCGTAAACACCGCCATCATTGTCGAAAGACACAACTGGGTGCGACATCGGCGATGGTTGCGGCTTGTGCCTTTGTGTTGGTACTCGTCATAGTAGCTGTAATCCAAGTGTCTATGAAATTGAGCAGTTCTCAAATGGTCCGCAACTCAGTCGATGCTGGAGTGCTCAATATAGCTACTCATGTGCCGGATCTCAAATCTGGTGCAGGAGGAGCTGTCTTTGGTGATTGCAACGATATCACTGGAGCCGTAGGCCTGACTAACATTAATCGGGTATGGGGTAAAGCGCTATTGATCAATGCAAACGCGGAGGAAATGGCTAACAGCGGTCAGGCTGGTAACTCAGCGGGCAGCGCGAGCCAGGCGATGTCGGGAGCCGAAGATCTGACGAATAACCTCAAAGAGAAGCTTACCGATAAGGAAAGCATGGACAAGCTATTTGCCGTTCAGGACGAGAAGAAAGCGATCGCGGTAGTGAAGAAAGGCTCTGGTAGCGAAGATTCTGAACAGGCTAATTTCAACACTGCCTACCTGCATCGCGGTGATGAAAGTAATATTTCAATCGATCCGGCTCAGTTTCCACCCGGTACCGGTGATAAGTTGAGCCCGGTCAGCAAAGGAAGCAGTCAATGGCTAGGTGGCTATAAGAATTTGCAAGTAAACGGCAAGCAATTTATGTTTGTCCCGTTCAGACTGGGTGAAATGCCGCACCTTGTTTCTCCGGAGGAGTTCAAGAGCAACCAGGAAAAACCAGAAGGCGCAATTGCCTCACTCCCGCCCAATTCTTACTACGGCAGCGGAACCCTGTCGGGTACCGGCGGACAGGCTTCCGCTAATGCCATAGCCAATCCACAGCACACTTACCAACTAGCGATACCCCATGCCTACGTTGTAATAAAGTTGGAGAAAAACCAAGCAAACTGGACGATAAACGGCACGCAGATTGCCACCAGCACCTACGAGTTTGCACACGAACAGCAATGGCAAATTAAGGACCACTCAGTCGGTTGCCTGAGTAAGTTGAATGGTTATGCATCTTTGGGCAATGAATATAACCAAAAGGATTTACTGAGTGTCCTTACCGCTTTACCGGGCGATCACGAGCCTGCATTCGTGAAGCTACTGCAGCGGCTTAAGGAAATTGATGCGGGGATGACGATGACTGGTATGAAGGCTCTTCTAAGCGCGCAGCAGGTTGTCCCGAATGAGTATGAATATGTCCTATACCCGACGTACAAGACTGCTGATAATACTCAGCCCACGATTAAGCTTTCACCCCAGAGTCAGGTGTCCGAACCTTGGTACAAAGCAGCTTCGCCTGACGGTACAGAAAAGACTATTGTCGCGGAACAACAAACGCAGGATAATCCCAACACGAATTGGGCCCAAATCATTGGAATTTGGATGCTGACATCGCATCACGTCACCGAGAACGGAAATGTAATGTGGACTCCGGGTACGGGGCTCAACCAATGTCTCGGCACGCTTAGACTGCAACGTACGGCGGACGTAACGTTTGGAGGTCACTGCCCACCTTGATGCCTTCGCGTGAGACTCGTGTTGATTGTAAATAGTTGCACCAGAAAGTGGCTGCCAGCCTCTGTTATTACTTGTTGGCTTTTGTTTACGCCGACGGCGTTTTCGAATGAGTTATTGGCCAAAGCCATCAGAGAATACAATCGCGGCAACTATCCCATTGCTATCGGACTTTTCGGGCAGGCTGAATCGACGGAATTCAATAACCCGGTTTTGCACTACTATCTTGCTAATGCCTTGGCCAAGACGAACCAAAAGGCTGACGCCATCAAAGAATATAAGGTCGCCTTAGCGATGGCGCCGCAGGGGCAGATGGCAGTTTACTGCCGTCAGGGTCTAAGTGCCCTTGGCGTTCAAAGCGAAGAGCCTGGCACAGCCAAGAAAGCAAAGACTGGCACTGGGGCACCGATATTCAGTTACATATTTGATGCCCGCGGCAACCCGACGGATGTCCAAGGCAAAATAGGTCCGACCGGTAGCTACAGGCTGCACAAAGTAGCTGATGGCATATGGACTTTAAAGGAAATCAGGCACGCTAGAGATCTTGTAATATGCACCATACCGATCCCGGTTCGTTCGGATGGCAGGATTATAGGCAGCTTCAATGTTGATAGTCAGGGCGATTTGAATTACATCGGTGCTGATCGCGTGCGCCACACCATCCATCGCGATGGTTCTGTGGAGGATCAATTGCGTCCGCGATCAAAGGCTGCGTCTAATAACGGAAACGGCGGTAGCCCAGAGGTTGTCGTAAGCCTGTGCGGATGCCCTCGGTGCCATAGAGTTGAATTGATCATCGTGGATCTCAGGCGCAAATATGGTGACCGAGTAAGATTTACCGTATCATCGACGGACACACAGACTGCTTCGAACACGGTCAGAGCTGATTGCCCGCAGGTTCTATTCTTGGATGACACAGGAAAGACTCTCTTTACTGAAACAGGAAACATACAGGAGCCGCATCTGTACAGAGACATCGAGAAACTGCTAGCAGACGGCGGAGCAACGCCTGCATTGACAGCCTCGGACCGGCACATCGCTCAATTAGCAGCAACCATAACGCAAGAAGCGGAAGTTCGGATAGCGGAAAGCCAGGTGCAGTTGACCCGGCAAATACAACAGATGCGGGAAGACGACAGGCTTAGCTTGCTAGAGGATCGTAGTCGCCGCTTTGACTTGTCAATTCACGAGAATACCGAGCACCGTATTCAGTATCTCCGCAAGGATTTTGACAGAAAGCAGAAAGACGTTCGTGCTGCCGCCAAGGCACGCATTGAGGCACTCACCGGCGGCGGTTCAGGCTACGGTGTTCAGAGGATCAATGATGGCCCGCGGTCTCGCTAGTTAGACATCTTTATCTTCGGTTAGCTGGTCGAGAGACGCAATTGCTTTCACGATTAATTGGCCTTATCGGGACTTTTCTGTACTGGTGTCAGAGACCGGAGGCTCGTTCTTGATAGCCGCATCAACCCGTTTGATGGTAGCCCTGACTTCGGCAGCTTTTTTCGCTGCATGTTGACCCAATTGCTGAATGTCATTTGCGGCGCGTTCGACTGATTCAGCACCGCTCTCAGTTTTCTTACTCAATTCAGCTGCACCTTTGATCGTTTCTTCATGCAGCTTGTGCACGCCGTTCACGATATCTGTTCGCAGTTCCTTGAGTTCTTCGACTGTTTTGCTGCCAGCCACTTCAGCATCCTCTTTTACTCGCGATGCGGTTTTTCTTTCAGAGGTTATCGTTGCCTCTTGGTCGGAAGCGCTACAGCCCGCCAGACCGCCGATTGCGAGCACAACGAGTAACAGTTCAACTTTCATGACCCACTCCTTAAACCTGAGATGCCTTAGCTCTAGTTGTAAAACCTACGCCTTTTGTTCCTTGGGCGCCGGGCGTCCAGTGAGAGAACTCGAAAATCCGAGATGGCGAGATTATCGGACAACGGGCTCTTCAAGCTTGTAGCCCAAGCCATGGACAGTTTTGATAATTGACGGTACACCATCAACAGCGATCTTCTTTCGCAGCGACATCACGCAAGTCCGCACGGCCTCTGCCGTTGAGTTCGATTCCGATTTCCAGACCCGGTCGACCAGGACCGTGTGGCTGAAGACTTCGTTGGGATGACGCATCAGAAATTCAAGCAGAGCATACTCAAGTGGCAACAACACAATCCTTTGAGCGCTATTAATAGTAGCCTCGCGAGCCACAGTGTTCAATTCCAAGGCACCCGCCCGCAAAACTGCTCCTTGCACGAGCTTTGGTCTTCTTTGCAAAGACCGTAATCTGGCTGACAGTTCAAGCAAGTCAAACGGTTTAGTCAAATAGTCGTCGGCGCCCGCATCCAGTCCCTGGGTTTTGTCTCGGGTTGTGTCCCTGCCTGTTAGCATCAGAATTGGAGTGATGCCACCATTTTCGCGGAATTCAGTGCAAATCTCCAAGCCGGTCATACCAGGCATATTCCAGTCAAGGATTACGACGTCATATTCATAGAATTTCAGGCGTTCGAGCGCACTTGTACCAGTAGTAACGCTTTCGACGGTATAGCCTTCCGACTTTAGCCAGCCGACTATTTGCTCGAGAAAGTCTAAATTGTCTTCTGCAACCAGCACCTTGGCCACTAGAGAACTCCCAGAATAGCGTCAGAAACATTATAACGCCCGAGATGAAGGGCGCGAGACGTCTATCTTTCGATGCGCTCAAGGAATGACAACGGTCAGCGACTCTGAGAGACTAGAGATGGGCATTAAATGAGGAGGGGGAGAACGCAATACGTAGTTGCTACGCTTGTATTCACGTTGCTGATCGCTTTGACGATTGGTTTCTCGCTGCTGCCTTGGATTGGTGAGTATCATCTGCGGGCCTGGGAAAAGTATCAAACAGTCGGCGATAGGGCGCGAATGGACGGACTGCTCGAGAAAAGCGAAAGCTATTACCGCGCAGCTTTAATCGAGGCCCAAAAGATAGGAGACCGAAAACGGGTTGGAATCACGTCCCAGTATCTGGCAAGTTTGCGGAGTCTTAACGAGCCTGGTCAGAACGCTGGCTCTGTCACCCAAAGAGCCGACAGAGAGTTCTTGGTGTGGGGCAGTCCATTAGATTATTTGGTTGGCGGCAAGCAAAAGCGACGTCACAAAAACTTGGAGATGGCCATGAGGCCACTTCTTGAACGTGAACATGCTACAGCCATCGACAGCCCTGAGCGTTTGATCGACCTTGGCGACAGCCAGATGCAGATGTTCAAATATGACAATGCAAAGGAACTGTATCGGCAGGCGGGTGACGCAAATGCCAACAAAAACGCGCCATTTGTGGAAGTGAAAATTATCGACCGATTGGCACAAGTGGAGTTTGCTGAGCAGCATTATAAAGTCGCCCAAGAGTATGTCGATCAAGCACTGCAAGTGCTTAGGCTGGCCCCGTCTCGCGACATGGAAATACTTTTGCTGTTGCACAAGGCTCAGACATTAGCAGAGAGTGGGCATGTGCCGGAAGCCAAAGCGATTTGCCGGCAGATAATGGAAAGTTCCGTCGTGCAAGAAAAGCCTCCTTATAAGTGGTATGTCGATGTGATTCTAGGACAATGTGTGTCTACGTCCGGGCACCATCAAAGAGCGCTGCAGTTGTTGCAGGCATGCACATTATCTGCACCAAAGCTTTTTGGAGAATTGAGCCGGAACACTGCAAGGAGCTACGAAACGCTCGGTGAAGCACTGATTCAAGCAGGCAGGCAAGATGAGGCTTATGCCTGTTATCAAAAGGTCTTCCAGATAAGAGATCAGCAAGACACTTCCGGCAAGGAGACCAAAGCCAAGCTGTTTGTTTACGAGAGCTTTAGATATACGAGCCTGAAGCGGCACAACATTGCTATTGCTCTTTGCGAATTGGCTTTGAAAAAACGCCAAGAGCAGTTTGGTGTAAACCATCGAAAAACCACGAGCTTGGTTGGTCATTTGAAGACAGCGGTCGAAGGAGCCAAGGACTTTACGAGAGCAAAGCAGCTCCAGAGGCGCATCGAACAGTTGTTATCTACTGGTGAAACGGATGCTGGCGGAAAATAACTGACGGTGATTGCAACAGAAAGTTGTGAACCGGCATGCCAGTCCACAACTTTCCGCGCCTTGATGAAACCTTGGTTAAGAAGTAATCCGTTAAGCCATCGTATCGGGATTCGGCGTAGCTCCCCTTGCTAAGAGATCTTTCTGGGAAATGCCCGCTTCTCTGCCGAATTGGTCATTGTTCGCTCGCTTGAAGCCTTTAAAGTGGTCGAGAACTCTGCCAACCACGTTTCTTTCAAGTGGTGTCTCCAGTCGCTGCCTCAAAATCCGTACCTCGCGTTCTCTCAAGAAGCCATCGCCATCAAGATCTCCTATCTTGAAATTTCGATTCAGTATGTCGGCACCAAGCGCCAATAAGGTACGCGGTAGATTGCTGGCTTCTGGTTGGGTTGGGCCAGGTGGGGTGACAGGTGGTGTCACTTCCGGTGGTGTAACAGGTGGTGTCACTTCCGGTGGTGTAACAGGTGGTGTCACTTCCGGTGGTGTAACAGGTGGTGTCACTTCTGGTGGGGCAACAGGTGGTGTAACTTCCGGTGGAGTACATCCTGGTTGCTGACCCTCCGCCTGAGCCCTTCTGCCTAAGTTAACTGCCTTTATTATGTCGTCTCTTCTGATGAATTGATCCTTGCCGTTGGATCCATTGTCTTTGTAGTTCCTGATCTCTTTATAGTTATCTAGGACTACGTCGATTGCATCTCGTCCTTTTTGTCCCAGGGAACCGCTATCTCTCATACGTTTCAATTCCTTGATTCCAAGGCGCTGATTATTATTACCGTCAATCTCATCAAAAAGTTCTCGAACCTTTTCACTGGCCTTTCCGATAGCAATGGCCCGCTCGTTACCACTGAGATGCTCGGTACCACCACCACCACTGTTCCGCTCGTTACCAAAGCTGACCGATGGTAAATTGGCATCGGCTGTATTTTGCGAATACCGATTTCCGTTAGACCCGAGCCCGAGCACGCCCTCTACGGCTGCTTTCCCGCTCTGGACAACAGCATCGTGTACCTTCCCGGCGTTGTCGCTTACTTCCTTAATGATATTGCCCATATTCCAAACCCTCGCTTAACTGCCAAACCGTGTGTCAAAGTTCACAAGGGTTAGAATAGGTTCCAGTTATAAGAATTTCGTAAGATTACGAAACTTCCTTCGAAGTGGACAGAAACTGCCTCCACCGCTCGCCTTATGGGCGTAATGCCATAGAATATGGCAGCATTGCTACTTGGACCGGAAGCGGAAATGAAGCTCAAGCTATCCCTTTCTCAAAAAGCACTACTTCTAGTAGCGATTCCGCTGAGCGCAGAATTGGTGTTCATCGCCGTATTAGGCGTGTTGCTCAGACAAGTTGAGGTCGAAGCTCGCAAGACGGAGCGCTCGCGAGCGATTATTGGCGCCTCATCCAACATTACTAAACTCACTTTCGACGCCTGCACAAATTTGGTGGCGTACAACTTGAGTAAGAGTGCAATGTTTGACAGTGGTTATGAGCGAAGCATGAAGCAGATTCCGCAAGAGATTGAGTTCCTCAGGCGGGTAATCGGTGATGACAAAGAAGATTTGAAAGCGCTCGAACGTATGCAGAAAATAGCTACGCGGGCCATGTCCATTTTGAATGACTCAAAAAAGTCAGCCGACGGCGAAAGATCGGCGCTCAGCATTTTGCAGGGCGCAGGAATGAAGAAAGAAATCGAGGAAACAGTAGCTGAACTTTCTAATGCAGTAGACGCTATGGTTCAGCGCGAGCGGCGCGCACAGGACACAAGTCCGGAATTCGAAGCTAGAGCACGCGGCATGGTGGAAATTGCACTTGTAGCCGGAATCATTCTCAACCTCGCAATTGCCATTTGTTTGACTATAGTTTTCAATCGCAGCACATCCGACAGGCTGAAACTCTTGATCGATAATACGCAGCGCCTTGCGCGGGCGGAGCAGCTGAGACCGCCGGTCGGAGGCTCAGATGAAATCTCACATCTTGATGGAACTTTCAGAGATATGGCTGGTGCTTTGGAAGAATCGAACAGAGTGAGACGCGAGTTTTTGGAAATGGTCAGCCACGATGTGCGCACACCGTTGACGTCAGTTACAGCAATACTCCAAATGATAGAAATGGGGGTTCAGCCGGAACGCCTGTCGTCAGATGTATCTATCGCCAGAAAAAATATAGATCAGGTCGTCGGATTGCTCAATGAGCTTCTCGATATACATAGATTAGAGGCCGGGAAACTGGACTTGAATCTAGTGGAAACAGGTTTGGCGGAAATTCTGGCTGAATCGATAGACACAGTACGCCCTTCAGCTGAAGCCACAGGCGTCAAAATTACCATGGCCGATGATCCTGTCGGCATCCGATGCGACCCAGATAAGTTGCGACAAGTATTCATCAACCTGCTTTCCAACGCACTCAAGTTTTCGCCGCGTGGAGCAAGCATAGATACATTTTTTCGTGTCGATTCCGAGCAGGTGAAAGTTATCATCCGTGACCAGGGTCCAGGTGTTCCGGACGAATTTAAGACACGCATTTTCGATCGCTTTCAACAAGTTAGAGCTTCCGACGAGAAGAAACTTGGCGGAAGAGGACTGGGGCTAGCAATTTGTAAAGCGATAGTCGAGGAGCATGGCGGACAAATCGGTGTTGATGATGGACCTGGTGGGGGCAGCGAATTCTGGGTAATTTTGCCTCGGCGAGGACCTGATGCAGAGACGAGTGCCAGCCTATTGCTGGTGCACGCGAAGCCGCCAGTTGTGTGAGTGTACAAGGGTGTTCACCGCCCTCTGAGTGCTGCAAGGGGCGTGCGCCTGCGGCGCCCTCTTCGAGTGCAGCTTGCCGAGGCTGGGAGCGCCGGCGTCTCGCCGGCACCTGATTGCACTTGTGGTGGCACATCTTATGCTGCTAAGCCCACAACGATCAATTGCTGGGCAGACGCTGGCGCTCCGGGTTCTACCAGTCTATTTTTTGAAGTCTGCGTTTCGCAGCAAAAACACTTTTAGCTTTTCGGTGTATTTTTCGCGTGTCGCCCATGCAGCAACGCGATCTAGATCGACGCTGTGGTCGTGCGCAATCAAAACAGCTTGTTCGAGACATTGTCGATCGTTGTAGAGAAAGAAGGACATCAGTCGATCCATCACTGACTGCGTTGGGGAGAGGAGCGAGATCACGACTCCGTTAACCGTAATGCTGCCCTCAGCTAGCACTGGTACGTCGTCTCCGATGGCTAGGGGACCGCTGGGAAACTCAACAGTGAAGTCTGTATTGGCATGAACGAAATCTTTGCCAGCAGATGTGAAGCCCAACTCAAGCATCGCAATGTGAATTTTTCTGTGGTCAGCCGAAGTGATGAAATCTAGGTCCCGGGTCTCGTATCTGTTGTTTGTATACAAGCTAACGACAGAACCGCCCACCAAAACAACAGAGGTTATCTTGTGGTGCTGGAGCTTAGACACGACGATGGCAGCAAGCTCTGCTCGAGTAGTCGCGAAGGAAATTTCCACTAGAGTCTCTTACCAGTGCGTCGGGGACGTCGTCGCTCGCGGTAGTACCTTTCTGTTTCTTCTTCTGGCATCAAAGTCAGCATCTTTTCTAGAAGCGCTGTTAACTCAACTCTTATTGCGAGGCGGGGATTAAATCGGAAGTTTTTGGTATTACCAGAAAATTGGCTCACTAGAATGCCGCCGGCTTCTAGCTTCTCAAGCTGTAACTGCGCTTGTCTGGGCGAAATCTCAAACGCGCGTGCGATGCCGTTGATATGCCCCTCACCGTAATTGGTAATGAAGAGAAGGCATTTTTCTGCAACGTTGTTTCCGAATAGCTCTTTATACATGACTACGTATCCAGCTTAATTATCACAATATCTAACATGATTATACCACAATTGAATATAATTGTACCACAATTGAATATGGTGCCCCGGCGCAGCCGTTGTCCTGGCACAACCATTTCTGCCTAATTGGAAATCTTGGACATCGAACAACGAGCTTGGAGACCGTAATTATTAGTATCCATGCTCCTAATTTCAACGTTCGTTCTCTCGGAAAAGTTGAACTTCTTGCACTTCTGGTGCTCTTGCAAGTTTTATAAGATCATTCTTGGGAAACCATCACTAAGTGTGTGTGCGATGTTTCAGGTTGGGCTTAGGATTTCATCGTCAGTAATGGAATCCGAGACCTCCATGGCAGATTCAAGTTCTTCTTCGTTGTAGCCGGCCATGTCTAGTATTGAAGGATTGCTAACGCCCAAGAAGTCGATGAGTTCAGCTGGCGTCAGGTGAGCTCGATAACCGCGCTTGTAATAGCAGCAGAGCGTTTGCCTTAGCACAACGGCATTGCCTTTCGCCGCTTTCAGCTCCGCAGCTGTAATCGTCTCCAGCCATTCAACAAAAGCGAAATAGTCGTCGTCTGCAGTTTCATCATTATTCTTGTATTTAGGATCATCCTTATCGTAGGTCTCAGGATCCATGTCGCATTACCCCGTCAGGACAGTTTCCCGCCCATTGTACAGGGTCAATATTATTTGATGAGCAAACAGACGTGACCTTCGGTGGAACAGTTGGTTTCAGCGATCATGATTCTTGTGTGCAGCGCCACTTGTGAATTGATTCAGGAAAGTCGTAACCACCGGTACATCGCAAAGCCCGCCCAAATGACCGCCTCCAGCGATCTGCACGCGAATGTAGGTCTTCGGTTCACGAGCCTGCGAATAAATTTCATCAGCTTGAGCGACCGGCAGAAGTCGATCGTTTGCTGAATGAACCATGAGGAGCGGAATTCGTTTGTCCCTAAATAGGTTGCCGGCGCCCAGGTCTGGCTGCGGATACAGGAGCGACGGATAGAGTTTTAGGAATGGAAGATGGTGCTGCGCTACGGCCTCAAGCGATTTGTAGGGACTTATGAGGATTACGCCAGCACAGGGATGTTTATCCGCCATTCGACAAGCAAGCCCTGTGCCCATGGAGAATCCCACCTCAACAATCTGATGCGGGTTGGTTTGCTTCCTTTCCAAAAGAAATTGATAGGCGGCCTCCGCATCGTTGCAAATATTGGAATTGCTCGGCCGCCCTTCGCTTAAACCAAATCCTTCGTAGTCGTACAGCAAAACGTTCGCTCCGGCTGTAACCAGCGCATGGGCTGATTTCAGGCAATTTTCGACATTCCCGCCGTTTCCGTGATGAAGGAGCGCTGTTTTCGTCGCGTCCGCCTTCTTGAAGTACCATCCATGCAATCGACTGCCGTTCTTGGAGACAAAGAACACGTCTTCACGATTGATACCAGGCATCTCAGGTTCATACTTCACTGCTTTCCACGGAGAAAATTCGAAGGCGGAATACAGGAAAATCGGGGAGCAGCCCAGATACAGCGTTACCACGAAAAACGCCATTAACTTGCAGCTTCTTTTGAGCCAAGCGCCATTCTTCTTAGTTGAAGATTCTGCCAAATGGCAAGCCGGAGAAGCTTCGAGCATGGAATCACCTGCCTTAGGGCTTAGATTCCGATTGTCCCAACCACGACAAGTCTAAGAACGAATCAATGAACAGTTCATGAACTGTACTGTGAGCATGTATCGGCGGTCAGCTAGCCCCGGGCGCAGGCGGTCAACTTGCTTTAGGCTGTTTGAAACGACCAGTAAGCCGCCCGCAGGCGTGTCGCGACGCGCAGTCATCAGAAGCGGACAGGATCACCTGCTCCCTAGCGAATTGGCAGTTAACTATGCTGGCGCTAGTGGCAAAACGTTGATGTGAGGCACTTGAACTCGAGGCAAGCAACGTGGGTTTACCGAGGTCTATAACAGTACTGCTGGCAATGCTTCTGTCAACGTGGAATCCCGCAACTGGTCATAGTCTTGATGCCAAATACGTTCCGTGGGGAATTGATGAATATGAACTTTTCGGGCTGACCAAGTCTGCGCTTGCCCAAAAATTCAAGGGCAAACTGCAATTCAACGAGGGATTCACCAATGCTTGGTTCTTTAATGACAAGGGAGGACCGAAGTTCTTACTAACGTTTGAAGATGGATGCGTGGCAACAGTCGGTAGGGTGTTTGTAGATGGCGCAGGGTGCAACCTGACCGGACCAGTGCTGTCCTCAAAGCGTGCAGCTCTCCAATTCTCCATCCACGGGTTGTTGCAAATCAGCAAGCGCACCGTGAAAGAACAGCAGAAGGTCGAATCCGCGGAAGAGATGCTGCGAGAAATCGAGTATCTTCAGAAGCCGGCCGCTGCCCCACCTAAATGAGATAATTGGTTTGATACCCAGCAAAGTGTGGCGTTGATGCAATGGCGTGAGGTCGAGGGTCATACCCCGGCACCAGATATTTGGGAATGCTACGTCACGGGACGCGACTCGGTCCCTGACTCATCTAGCTACCGCACAGAGCTTAACCGTCCACTAATCGTTGAATAGTCAACCGGAAGAAAAATGTTCAAAAAAATTGCCCTCATATCTGTAAGTGTTCTCGGAATTGCCATACTGGTAATTCTGGCCATTGCTGCAACCAAGCCTGACGACTTCGTTGTGGAACGCTCGACTTCTATCAAGGCCTCGCCCGAAAAAATATTTGCACTTGTGAACGATCTACATAGTTGGAGGCAGTGGTCACCCTACGAAGAAAAAGATCCGAACATGAAGCGTACATTCGCCGGTGCTGAAAAAGGGGAAGGCGCAAGATATGAATGGGATGGCAACGACGAAGTTGGGGCCGGACGTATGGAAATTTCAGACGCAATCAATCCTTCCAAAGTAAGTATCAATTTGCATTTCATCAAACCCTTCGAGGGCGACAACGTGGCCGAGTTCATTCTCGCCCCTTCGGATGAAGGAACCAAAGTGACCTGGGCAATGCAAGGGCATAGCCCTTTTATGTGTAAGGTCATACAAGTTTTCATGAGCATGGATGAAATGTGTGGCAATGACTTCGAAAAGGGCTTAGCGAAGCTGAAGACCGTAGCAGAGGCTGAGCCGAAAAGCTGAAACATGCAAACGCGCAATTCCATCAGTGCAGGTAGTCATTCCAGATTCATTAACTGGGTATAAAAGAAATCAAAGCCCTGGTACAAAGGTCACAGGTTATGAGCGCAGAAAAAACATTGGGTGATTTGCTGGTCCAGTCCGGTCGCATTTCAGTATCATGTCTTCAAGAAATTGTGCCCCTATCCAAACAGTTGGGCATGCCGGTAAGGCAAGTTCTGATTCATTCCGGTGATATCTCGAAAAACCAAATGTATGCTGCTCTCGAACTATTTGCACTTGTGGGCGAATCGTTCATGTCTTTCGAAAGTGCAGCTAAGGCGTTTCGATTGGTCTGGGAAAGCAATCTTGAAGTTTCCGCTGCGCTGGAAGAAGTTGGCTGCAATGCAGCTAAACAGCCTCGGCTAATCCGGCTTGGGGACATGCTTATGCAAGCTGGATGTATCGATCAATGGCAGCTTCAAGAATCTCTCCGGGTCAGTAAAGACGCAGCTTGCCCTTTAGGGCACTCTTTGATCCTGCTCGGATTCGTACCGCCGGCAATCGTGGGTGCCGCACTCACCATGCAGCAACTAATGCGCGACAAGACAATCCTCACTTCGCAAGAAGCTGTGATGCGCTTGAGAGATGTAATCGACACAAAGCGAAAAGGCCCTGTTCGGGCTTGACAGCGAGCATTGATTGTCCGCGTTTTCAGACGCGCTTTGAATCGCCCTGATTCTTCTCCGACCACTCGGACATACTAACGATGTTTATGTTGCTGCGCTCGAATGTTGCACTTGATAGCAACCAGTCCATGGCCTTAATCAGTCCTTAACCGTTCAAAGGCAGAATGACAGCTGTACCCCAAAGATCAGCTTTTGCATTCCCTGATTCAAGGAAGCTTATGGACCCGATTAATTTGATCCCCGTGTTGGGCATTGTGTGTTTCATCGTGGTTATGACGGTGGGCGACTCTATGGGAAATTTACTGAAGTTGCTCGGAGACCCGCAGGAACGCGAACTAATACAAATTTGCAAACAGGCGCGAAGCAGATAGTCCGAAAAGGCTCATCGGTACAGGCCTGGGGCGGTTAGTTTATCTCAACTGGACGGCTAGACCGAACAGATATGTAACATCGGCCGCAGTTAGAGATATTGGCGCATTTTTTGGTAGAACTAGTTTTGCAGAGTTAGTGCAAAAAAATGGACTCGATCCGGAAACGGATTGGGCAGGTGGTGACGTGTTTGATTATCTCAAATCATTCTATCTTCGAGTCGCCGAAGCTAAGGATGGCGTTTTGGTGTTTTTTCTATAAAAAGAGGTTGCCCGGCAATGCGATGGTCGCACTCACTTTTGCAACATGTGTGCGATCTGTCGCATCGGACCCGGCGTCAGCCATGTTTCGTCCGACATTGCTGAGCGCAAAATCATGAGCATTGCGATGACGCCTGTCCAGCCAGTCTGGTGGCTAGCGCCAAGCCCTGCCCCGTTGTCCCCATGAAAGTATTCATAAAAGAGATGTAGATTCTGCCAATTTGGATCGCTTTGAAATTTTTCAGTGCCACCGTGCACAGGACGTTTTCCGTTCGGTCCACTCAGGAAAATATTGGAGATGCGATCGATGATATCTTGGGTAATTTCATAGAGATCGCAAAGCTTACCAGAGCCGGTTGGATACTCAATTTTGAAATCTTTTCCGTAAAACGAGTAGTAGTGCAGCAGTGCCCGGATAATGAGGAAGTTGACAGGCATCCAGACGGGGCCCCGCCAATTTGAATTCCCGCCGAATAGTCCTGTCGATGATTCAGCAGGTTCATAGCCAACTCGAAACTCTTTGCCATGGTAATCAAATACAAAGGGATGCTCCTCATGGTATCGCGATAGACTGCGGATGCCATATGGGCTCAAGAACTCATTTTCATCAAATACCCTTGAGAGGATTCGACGCAACTTGGTTTCATTGCAAACCGCTAGCATTCGCCGACCCAAAATGCCTTGTTGCGAGGGAAGGTGCATGTTCGCTCCCAACTCTTTTTGCCGTTCGACAAATTTCAGTGAGCGTTTCTTAAAGGTGGGCAGCCGATCCCAGGTCTCTTCTTCAAACACAGCCACAGAACAAAGCGGCAAAAGTCCGACCATAGAACGCACTTTCAATCGAGTTGCTTGTCCGTCTGGAAATCGTAAGACATCATAGAAGAAGCCGTCCTCTTCATCCCAGAGCTCGTCTCTATGCACACCTGGACGATCCATTGCCGATGCAATCCAGAATGTGTGCTCAAGAAACTTAAGAGCGAATCGTTCATATAGCGGATTTGTTTGCGCAAGTTCAAGAGCTATGTTTAGCATTTGCTGGCTGAAGAAGACCATCCATGCCGTTCCATCAGCTTGTTCCAATTGACCGCCCGTCGGAAGGGCGGCGCTGCGATCGAATACCCCGATATTATCCAACCCAAGGAAGCCACCTTCGAAAACATTGTGTCCTCTTGGATCTTTGCGGTTTATCCACCACGTGAAATTGATCAGCAATTTTGAGAAAGCGTATTGCAAAAACTCTGTGTCACCAACTCCTTCGCTTTTGGCTTTGTCAAACAGATAGGTATGGTAGGTGGCAAATGCATGCACCGGAGGATTGACGTCGCCGAAGTTCCATTCGTATGCCGGCATCTGACCGTTTGGATGAAGGTAAGAGCTCCGCAGCATCATGTCGAGTTGCGTCTTTGCAAAGCCAGGATCGACGAGGTTTAATGGCTCCACGTGAAACGCCAGATCCCATGCTGCGTACCAGGGGTATTCCCATTTGTCGGGCATGGAAATGATATCCGCGTTGTGCATGTGAAACCAATCTCTATTGCGTACGGCACGGCGGTCCTTGTGCGACATCACATCCACATTATGTTGGCGCAGCCAGTGATCGAGGTCGTAATAGTAAAATTGCTTGCTCCACATCATCCCCGCCAATGCCTGACGAATGACGCTAGAACGATCGGGATCTGCACGTACATCAGCAGGCACAAGATCTGCATAAAACTCATCTGCTTCGGCGAGCCGCCGAGTCATTGTGTTGTTGAATCCCTCCATCGGCTCGGGCTGTTGCATCGCGCTCAAACGCAAGCGCACTACTTCGCTGCCGCCGGCTGGGATTGTCAGCCTATAGTGCGCCGACACTTTTGTTCCTTGTTGATGGGGGTTGATAGCATCCTTACGTCCATGGACTATGTAATCATTGATGCTGTCCTTCACATATGGCTGCTCGTTGGACTTTCCAAAGATTCGTTCGTTGTTGGTTTCGTTTTCGGTAAAAAGTAGCTTAGCGTCGCGATCGCAATACAAATAATAGTCTGACGCCGATTCCTTATGTCCCCAATGAGCGTGCGCTGCAGACGCGTATCCGATGTCCACTTCCTTCAATGACGGTCGCGTCGTGCGCTTATCGCTCCAAGACCAGGTGTTCCTAAACCACATTGTCGGTAACAGGTCGATGGTGTGCTCAGCTCCTCCACGATTGAAAACGGTAATTCGAATGAAAATGTCGTCGGCATCTTCTTTGGCATATTCAACAAAGACATCGAAATATTTGTCATCTTCGAATACACCAGTGTCGATTAATTCGTATTCGAGTTCCTGACGGCTTCGCTCGCGATTGTTGTCGACAAGTTGTTGATACGGAAAGACCGCCTGCGGATATTTGTACAGGTATTTCATGTACGAATGTGTTGGCGTGCTGTCGAGATAGTAATAGTACTCTTTTACGTCTTCACCATGGTTGCCCTCGGTGTTGGTCACGCCGAAGAGCCGCTCTTTGAGAATGGGATCGTTGCCATTCCACATTGCCAGTGCAAAGCAAAGCCGTTGGTGGTCATCGCTGATACCAGCAATGCCATCTTCACCCCAACGGTAGGCTCGCGAACGCGCCTGGTCGTGGCTGAAATAGTGCCAGGCATCGCCGTTTTCGCTGTAATCCTCGCGAACCGTGCCCCACTGCCGTTCGCTGAGATACGGACCCCATTTCTTCCAGGGCACAATGCCGTCGCTGTCCGCTTTCAGTCTTGCCTTTTCGGTTGTCTGCGTGTTGCTACTTTTGACCATGAGTTGCCCTTTCGAGTCATGCGGATCTAATCGGTCAAGCCGACTTGTTTCTCTCTACCCGCTCTTGCGTTGTCCTTCCCGCTTTCCAGCACTAAGGACGGCTGTCTGCCGCACTTTATTTCGTGTTAACTCTGGATTTTGCCTGCATTGGGCATTCAAACTTGACTAAGTAAATCTGGCAGCTCTGTCGAGCAGCACAAAAACGACGACCAGATTTTTAAAAAGGTGGCAACGTTCAGTGAATCAGCGGCTGCAGCAATTGCATATTGCGCCATTGTTTCGGTGTTCGTTTTTCGTTAATGACGAGGTTGTCATCGGGGATGCCACGGCGCGCCTTGACTCGGGGATCGCTTGGACTCCAGTGATAGTCAGGGTCTGCGCGATACCAGCTTTGCTGACCAAAATAGCTCGCGATGTATGGTGTTGAAAATCCTCTGCCGTGTCGCGCGTACGCTTCGTTGTATAGGCAGGTTGCTTGGTCTTTAGTAAGTCCGCGAACTTCTTGCGGGTCAAGGAGTCTGGTGTTACGCTCTAAAGTTGTATCTCCCTGGTTGTCCAACCATGAAGAGGTCATGAAAGATGGCAGACCGTTGGTGTTTGAATTCGGTTGTTGCGAATATGTGGAGTTTGTGTTTGTTGTGTTGGCAACTGTTATGTTAGGGCTCGTTTTTGGCAGCGGGGATGGACTTACCGGGCTGACCGGGGTGGTTCTTGAAATTGAGCGGTCGTTCTTTGGTGGACGTGGTGGCTCTGGAGTTAAATCAGGAGGCACCACCCGCGGTTCTGAAGGCACTGCCGCAAGCGTTAGCTGTGATCCTTTCCATTTGTCGAGCATAATCGGTGATTGGTCTGCCATGCGATCGAAGCGGACTTCCGTTTCTACTCCCTGTTTTAAGTGATCGAAAGCTTCGTCCAGTGTTGTCTTCGCGCCGCGCTTTTGCAAGGCGCCCATCAATTGACCTGTGAAAACTCCGTTTTCGTAGCGTTTAGACTCCCAGCTGCTCTGGTCCGATCGGCTCGAGCTAATGATCAGCTGCCCTGAGCCTGTGATGGCATCAAGATTGAAGTTGGTCGGGGCTCGCATGATTCCTTTTTTGTCTGCTATGGCCGCGGCGCCGCTGTGGCAGGCATCCAACAACAGTACTAGCCGGTCGCAACCAGTTCGTACCTGCAACTCTTTTGACAGATCTTGCAGTCGGATTCCGGTGGCATACGGATGGTCAGGATCGGAATCGTATGCGCAGATGAAGTTTTCTCCGGCTCTGTCTGCTGGACTGCCGTGAGTGGATATGTACACCACTACGAGGTCGTCCTTCATAACTCGTTGTGGCAACCATCCGTCGCCAAATGCTTCGAGCAAGCCAATCTTCGTTGCTTTTTCGTCGGTTAGCAACAGCACATGGTCGCGTGCAAAATTCTCTTTGGAAGCTAGAAAATTGCAAAAGTCTTTCGCATCTTTCGCTGGGTATCGAAGCTGGGGAATGTTTGGGTTGGAAAACTTGCTGACGCCGATCACAACTGCCCACTTATCTTTTATAGGTCTGTCGAAACTAGCTTCGTCTTGGGAGCAGACTGGTGCCGCCGACAGCAGCGCCGTTACGACTGCTGTCGCCAAGACAGACAGGGCGTTCCTCAGCTGTGTAGTCAATCGTGGCATCGTTGCGCCCCTGTGGCGTTCTGCACTTTTGGACGGCCTACGCCGAGGTCACAACACTCTTTGAACGACATTCCTGTGCCTTGCATTACTAGATTTGATTTTCCCAGTCTGAGGAGTTTCAGGCAACAAAATGTCAACATGGAGTGGCAATTCGCAATTTCCAGCACTCAAATACAAGAAGCCCGGAAAGACGATGAGCGGTAAAAAGTGTGACTTCTTGCGATGGTGGTTGCCACCACTGAAAACTCTTAACTGAACTGTGGTCCTTCGCAATTTGGTTTACTTTTTGTCGTCCTCTGACATTTTTTGGTCAGTGGTGATAAGTTTTGGCATAACTTTGCCGCCGGCCATTTGCGCTTTGAGTTGAGCGAGTTCGTCGTCCATTGCAGCTTGTTGATCCATCTGGATGAACTTCTGCTCGTTTGGTTCAGTATTCATTCCCGCGACAGCTTCGTTTTGCATTTCCTTCTGCATAATTTTCTGTTCGATCTTATCGACGCTGCTGCCATCAGGTGCGCTGATGAGTTCATTGCTTTTGGCAATAGCATCGCTGGCTTTGGCCCGGGCAACCAAATTCTGACCTTTTGTTGCAAACTCGGCTTGCTTTTCCCTAAGATTAGCCAGGCTCGCTTTCAGGGACGCGGTCGTCGCCCTTTGCTGTTCGAGCTGTGATGTCGATTCCTTCTGTAATTGAGTCGCTGCATGCTTTTTCTCGAGGCACTGTCGCGCCAGTTCGTCATTATTTTGTTGAACAGCAAGCGCGGCGCGTTTCTCCCAGGTGGTGATCTCTTCGCCACTCTTTTGAATCTGCTTTTCGAGCACTTTCTCTTGCGTCATCGAAGCAACGACGGCATCCGTCATTTTCTTCAAGTTCGACGCAATTTGTTCTTGCGCCTGCTCGGCAAGAATTTCCGGAGTTTCTAATTTGTTCATCCCCCGGTTGAAGAAAGCTCCAATCAGATTAAACAACCGACCTAGCATTAAACTTACCCCTTATCGTATCTGTCCATCATATCGCTAATCGCGATTGGGTTCTCACAAAGGTTAATTGAGTGATTTAACTGAAGCTCTCTAGTACAAGCTTGCCTTTTGCCTTGCCACTTTCGATCAGCGCATGCAGCTCTTTCAGATTCGCGGCATTGATGATTCCAAAAGGTTCATTCGCTGTCGTTCGTATCAAACCGGCATCCACAAGGTCTGCAACTTCATTAAGAAGTTCATGTTGAGCAATCATATCCGGAGTTCTGTAAAGTGATCGGGCGAACATGAACTCCCAGTGCAACGAAGCGCATTTGTCTTTGAGGGGCTTTGCATCTAGCGTTTCGGGATCGTCGATGATCCCGACTTTGCCTTGCGGCGTAAGCACTTCAATCAAGTTTGCGTAATGCTGCGCGGTTCCAGTAAGGCTGGCGATGTACTCTGCGGAATTGACGCCGATTCGTTTGAATTCCGCAGTGAACGCCTTGAAGTGGTCGATCACATGATGAGCACCGAGCTCCTTACACCACTCGGCGGTTTCTGGACGCGACGCGGTGGCAATCACATTCAATCCAGTCAGTCGTCGCGCAAGTTGAATGAGAATAGAACCGACACCACCTGCGCCACCAATAATCAAAATCGCCCCGCCACCAGCAGAATCACGTGGCACCGCGAATCTATCGAACAACAGTTCCCATGCCGTAATTGAAGTCAACGGCAATGCCGCTGATTGAGCAAAGTTCAAGCTCTTCGGTTTTTTTCCTACGATTCGTTCATCTACCAGATGAAATTCGGAATTAGTTCCCTGACGCGCAATCGATCCCGCATAAAACACTTCATCTCCCGGTTTGAAAAGCGTGCAATCAGAGCCGGTGCTCTTAACTATGCCCGACGCGTCGTAACCGAGAATCTTGTATTCATCGCCGACCGGTCCACTGCGCATCCGCACCTTCGCATCTACTGGATTGACCGATACCGCGCGCACCTCGACGAGTAAATCACGACCTGTAGCCTGCGGCGTTGGAACGTCAATGTCGACCAAAGATTGTTCGTCTGAAAGGGGAAGCGATGTCCGGTAGCCAACTGCTTTCATTTTTGCTTCCTCATGGGAACCCAGCTATCACCCGCCGAATTCTACCCGAGATCAGAGGGCATTCCAATTCGAAAGGTCTGCGAATGCCAGTCGCGCCTTGTGCTACCTGGATTGCCAATTCTGCGAGTATCTTTCGCCAAGGGGCTACGAAACCGATAGTTCCATGGCGGAGTTATTCACGGCCCCGAAGCAGATCATTGACCCTGCGGACACCCTCAGGATAGTCTTGCCGGTACGCGACGAGCAGCTTTTTTGCTTCATCAATGGCCGCCTTATTTTGCCCGTTGATTTTGAATTCATTCTCAAGCTTGGTGACCGTTTCCTGTAGTGCATCGTGCACATCGCGACTGTAACTTCTTCCATCGAGGGGAGCCGATATTTCGTATTGCTTGCAGATATCATCCAGCGT
>JADYXS010000052.1 GCA_021772155.1 Candidatus Obscuribacter sp. | reverse complement strand
CCTGAGCGCCGTACGGTTTTCTCCCGTCCGATCACCTACACTCTTAGTTCAGATTCCTGACATTTGAATGTCAACTCATCATAAGAGCGCTGCCCACGGAAACCAGTGGTGAGTTGGGCGCCTTCGGCGACTACCTCAACAACAATGGACTGCTCGCCGCAGTACCACCGGCCCAGCCAATAGTGCCCGCTACCGTCCATCCTCAGCCATTCAGCGTAACTGAAGACAACATCGAAGGACCCTACTATCGCGCGGGCGCTCCAACCCGTTTCGCTATCACGCAGCCATATGAACCTGGCGTTGCGATGGTGATCAGCGGCCGTGTCTGGGGCTTTGACACCAAGAAGCCTATCGCCAACGCCGTTCTGCACATCTGGCAGGCTGACGAGAAGGGTCACTACGACAACGACGACGACCAGCATCCGCCAGCGATCGATGAATTCATCAATCGCGGCATCATTTTCACCGACGCTCAAGGCCGTTACGAGTACCAGACGATCCATCCTGGCGCCTACCAGATCGGCCCGAAGGCGTGGCGACCGTCCCACATCCACTACATGGTGCTGGCGCCGGGTTACCAGACACTGACCACGCAGTTGTACTTCGACGGCGACCCGCACAACGCCTCCGATCGGTTCATAAAGCAGTCGCTGATCATCAAGCTGCTGAAGCCAAAACGGCACAGCAAGACATTCGAGACCGGTGTCTTCGACATCGTTCTCAAGCCGTAAGCACAGAGCATCTGTAGGGGTGGCGCATGGCGATGCCCGTACAGTTGCAAAACACCTCACAGAACAAAGGAAACAGCCAATGGTTTATCGACCAGTCCCGCGCACGGACATCATTCGCGACGGTGACAAGCAGGACCAGCCGGCGAAGCACAAGAATTACTTGATCCAGACGACGGGCAAGGCCAGCGCAAAAGCCAAGCGGTTGCTTCACGCACTTGGTGCCGGTGACGCTATCGGTGGTATCACCTTCGTCGCCACGCTCACCAACACGCAGGTGGCGCGACTGAGCCAGCAACCGTGGATCGGCTCTGTCGCAGAAGAGCAAATCATGCACACCATGTCTCAAGCGACGGCGGTGGTGCGCGAAAAGGTGCAGCCTCAAACCTGGGGCGTGTACACAAACAAGAAGCCGACAAAGGCTCAGGCAGACATTCTCTGGTTGTTGGGCGCTGATGTCGCCGACCTCAGCGTGCGCGCTTTCGAGCTGGAGCTGACTGCAGTGCAGGTCGAACGGTTGAAAACTCATAAGTGGGTGAAGCAAGTCGCAGCCTCGACGCAGTTCCACACCTGTGCCCCTGGCCAGAGTGCGTCCGGCGCGGCGAGCACCCCGCCGCCGGTAGCGGACTTCTCAAAGATCGACGCCTCGCTGTCGTCCGAGCTGCAGAATCGGCGACATCCGGACAGCAAAGACATCGACCTGTTCATCAGCACCTTCATCGTGCCAAATGCCGAACAGGTGGCGGAGTTGGCAGCGCTTGGAGTCAACGACACAGGCCGAAAGACCACGCTCTTCACGGCAAAGCTGTCGCAGAATGAAATCGCGGCACTCAGCAACAAGGCATGGGTGAAGGCGCTTCGGGGGAGCAATCGGGCGCGGCCTTGCTAGTCGAAGCCGAGAGTCGGTCATCCTAGCGAGCCATAACTGCTATCGGTCAAGCCGACACTGGGAGCGTTCTCGGTGAAGGCTTGGCTGGATATGCTTCGCGTCCCGTTGAAACAAACCTGAAAAGCAGTGGAAATGCCCTATCTGAAGGGGTTTTTCGCTGCTTCTAAGGTTTGTTTCTTAAACCACCTTCTACGATTCCTTATAATAGTCCGATAGGCAAAAATCAAGTTGAAGGGCACACTCAGCGGAGCATCAGCACCTCGTTGATAATCACCTTAAATTCAGCGTGAACTGACGCGAGGGGCCGGATCTGATTTCCCCGACGCGCTACTTGCCAGCGGCGTACAACTCAGTAATTGCGGTAACTACGTGGTTGCAGGCTAATCTTCGACTTCGACATTTGGTGCCAGTGCTGAAACTTGGCAGTATGCAGTGACATATTGAACTCCAATTTTTTAGGGACCAGCACGCACCCAGCGCAGTCAAAACACCAAACAAGGCAAGTCCCAATAGGCACCTCACCGGTGATATCGCCGCGGCCTTCAATACCTCTCAGATATTTGCCTTTCAAATATTCAACATTGAGGACACCGCTTCGGTTTCCTTTTTGCTCGATGACTGACACCGATCTTCAACGACGGTGGATATGGGAAAAAACATGCTTACGCAATTGACCATCATCGCCTGCGCAACTCTCGTTGGATCCATCGCGGGATTCTTCAATGCCAACCTTCTGGCGTTCGATCCGCATCGTCTCCGCGATGCTCGCAACGGAGCCGGTTACGGTGCCCTTTATTCAGCAGTCGCCCTCGGAATCTGGTGCTGCTTCACCGAGCTGTTTCAAACAGATCCGAATTGGATTCCCTCCATTCTCATCGGCGCAGGTTGTTTCATCGGCAGCGCGTGGGGCTTCTTGAGCGCACCAATTTTCTCTCTGTCAGCCAATCGTCCTCGCGACGCCATGTACGGCGCATGGTACGGCTTACAGGGCGGTTTCGCAACAGCGTGCCTGTACGGACTCATCTGGGTGAACTAACTCCGTCGCTGTCGATTTATCTTCCGTCAACAACAGAATGAAGCTGGTTGTTTCCGTCGATGGCAAAAAACTTCGGCCGGGCGGTGGCAACTATCACGTACGTGTTTCCGCATTCGCGGAGACTTGTGTTTTCATGTCATATTTCAGAAAGGTTCTAACCATGACTCAGGTCAAACCGCAGCTCGGATGCATCGACAAGAAGCAAGACGGGACGAATGGCGAGGTCCAGCTCTGGATGGAAACCCAGGCCGCATTCGGTCCCAACCAGTTCCGCTTCGTCGTGCGCCGCGTGGACTTGTCCGCCGGTGGTCGCCGCTGCGAGCTGGATTCCGGCTTCCGCTCCACCTACGACGAAGCGCTGACAGCGGGACAGGCGTCGTTGGCCATCCATTCCGCGCCGCCGACTGCGTAAGGGTTGCGGTGAGTGGTTCCGATGTGGTGGCATAGCGCTGGAGATCTTCCAGCGCTGTGCTTTTCGTACTCCTCTTCCTTCTGCCCTCCTGCTCTGCACAAAAACAGAAACGAATACCATTCATGGAACGAGCTAAAGAGAGGTGATTCCGGTGGCAGCCGCTTCTCTTCAGCTCCTTTCACTTGCAGCAATGCACGACATGAATTCCCGTTCAAAAGGAGGGCGTCAGCAGGGGAAGCTATTGAAACAAGGCGTAGCCTACCCAGCTGCCAATCGGCGCCAAGTAATACCCGCACAGCTCTTCCCGGTGCCCGCAGTCTGCACAAGTGGCCTAGCGCAACCTAACCACGGAGTCGTCATCATGTGCACTGCTGCTTTTGAAAAGTATCCGAAATCTGTATTTCGGATCGCACCTTGAACAACACAACAGGGAAATAGCCATGAACCATGCACCAGTCACACCGGCTCACAAGGTTGCTCCCGTCACGATGGGAGAACCAGCGACGCTCGTGGCATGTCGGCGCAAGCTCGCGTTTCTGCAACAAGTGAATATCCGAGCCATGATCGCCGCTGAACAACAGGAGACGCAACTGGAAATCAGCGAGTGCGTCGAGAACATCAATCGGCTCGCTGGCTATCTTCCGAAAAATAATCGGGCCGCTGCAAGCCTGATCTTGCAGAACTTGGAACGCGCATTGGACGTTGCTCCCGTGACTCCGGGCGAAGCCGAGGCGCTCACGTATTGGCGTCGCAAGCTCGAGTTGTGGAAAGAGGTCTGTTTGCAGGTCATGAGTGCCGCCCAAAGCCACAGTCCCCAGCCGGACATCAACGAGTGCGTCGAAAACATCAACCGGCTCGCACGCTATCTGCCGACAAAGAAACGCGTACCTTCGGCAGGTGACGAACTCGCCTACTGGCGTCACATGGGTGAGTTCATGCAGGATGCCGCGTTGGCAACGAAGCCTCAGCCGCCCGTATCGGCACCAATCTACGATGTGGCTCCGGTCGCTTCCGGCGAGAAAGGTGCAATCGTCATCTGGCGTGAAAAGTTTGAATTCATGAAGAGTGAGTTGGCCACAATGTCCAACCCCCAGCAGCGGTTCGAGACCGAACGTCAGATCGCAACTTGCATTGAGAACATCAATCGCTTCGCCGGCTACCTTTCGAAAGCGGCCCGCGCTGCTGCCGAACTGGAGCTGCAGGAGATGCAAACCGCAGAAGCAATTGCGTCTGACGCGTCAGCGAAGTTCACGATCAAAATGCGTATTCGGGAGCTGAAGGAAAAGCTCGGGCCCTGATCAATTCTTTCGCGACCGCGGGAGGGAACCAGGCCTCCCCTACAAACTTCGTCGCTGCCAATAATTGGCCGCGGAACCGTGCGTTCGTCGGCGTCTGGAGTCCACACTGTGCTGTGGTTCCATGTTCTAACTCTTACGGAGACAGTCATGACCAATTTGTCCAGCAAAGCAACCGCTCAAGGTCTTCTGTGCGTCGACGGCGCCCATCACGAACTCGATACCGGGTCACAGAAGATTCTGGTGAATCGGTACAAGCTTCGCGAATTTCACGCCTTGGCGGTGGAGCTCGGAGCAGATGGTCAGCTCGTGAACCTCGTCGCTTTCCGCCCTCAGCTCGCTCTGTTCTTCGCCCACATGATCGAGACTGTGGAATGGAAGTCCGCCCAGTTCGTCCCGGAATGTTGGCAGCAGCCCAAGCAGTGGGTCCGGCTGAGCGACTGGGTTATCGAAGAAGCGGACGCCGTCTAACTACAGCATCAACAGGCGCCGCACCCTCAACTATGAAAGTACCGCGCTTTGCGGTCCTTTTAGCCTGCACCTGTGGCCTTGGCGCCACGCAACTAAGGAATCATCACCATGTGTATTCTCGGCTTGTGCATCGGCATCATCATCGGTTGGTTGATCAACAAAGAAATGGGCAGCCTCAACGTCGGTCGCCTCGGCATCGGACTTGCCGTCGGCTTCCTCGCTGGCATCGTCGCCTTCGTCATCGCGATTATCTCCATCGCTTTCGGCTCGTCCGCGACTATCGCTGGCTTTTGCGGAAGTGTGATTGTCGCCTGCATGGCAGCGTCCATCACCTTTTGGGTCGCACCCAAATTGGGCTTGCTGGCCGCCTCTACGAAGGCGATGATCACCTCTTTTGTCAAACGCACGTTCGGCGACTGAAAGACAGCTGAGGCTGTCTTATTTTAGCGGGCACGTGAGGTTGGCCAAAGAGGGTAGAAGACCTTCAATCCCGTGTACAAACCAGGTCGTCGAATGCCGGAGCACCGCAAAGGGCGGTACTTCGGCATTCGACTGTGGCAGTGCGCCATGGCCGTCTTCTTCGGTCGAGAATTTGCTCTGGAACTCTAGAATCGTCATGAATTCTCGCATTTGGAATAAATCCCATATGTACTCTTCCTTATAGTATTTACCGGGTTTAAAGTAAGCGTTCGGCCAACCCGCTGCATGCTAGAAGGAAATAATCTGTAGAGGGGTTCCCAAGGATGGCCAATTGATCTGGATAGGATCATGCTGGGG
>JADYXS010000426.1 GCA_021772155.1 Candidatus Obscuribacter sp. | reverse complement strand
ACAAAAAGACCCTGAAAATGACCAAAAGCGGCAGAAACTGCCGCTTTTAGCAAAGGTTCGACTTGCCATACCGCTAGCGGGTTGGCCGAACACTTACCCGTGCTGACATTTTTGAATCTGGCTTTGGAGTTGGCCATCTGGTACGGTCCGCTCAATCACCGTCGGCTTATTCGATACGGGCAACCCGCTGTGGCTACTGTCAAGAAACGGATAGCATATGCCGGTGCAAAAGGCGGTGTGACGTATTTTGTGAACTATAGCTTTTCTTCACCCCAAGGTGTGATTCAAGCTGACGACAAGTTGGATAAGAATGATTTTGCTGTGGTCCGCGAAGGGCAGAAGTTGACGGTGGTTTACGACCCAAAGAATGCGCAAAATTGTACTTTGTACCGGTTCGCCCATTTCAGGGCTGAGCAAAGCGGAAGGTCTCTTGGTTAGCGTCGCTGCAAATTTGCTAAGGCCTGCTTGTATCCAGGCTCGTCAGGATCGCTGTCGGCCGCTCGTTGCATGAACTGAATAGCCAGATCTCGATGCCCAAGCGCTAACTGCGTGTCGGACATATTTCGCAAGGCGTTGGTGTAATACGGATTGATATCTATGGCTTTTTCCAGCAATGGCACGGCCTTTTGGGCCTGACCCTGCTCCAGATATAGGTTTCCCAGATTGCTGTAGGGCCATTCGAAGTTGGGATAGAGGGCGAAACATTCCTTCCACACTCGTTCCGCTTCGGCCTGCTGTCCGGAATAGCTCAAATTGTAGGCCTTGATGTTTAGCTGTTCTGCTTCCGGCGGCTGAAAATGAGCTGGCAAGTGCGACCGGAGAAAACTCAGCGCTTTAAATCCGACGGCACTAGTGTCGAGTTTCGTTGCCTTGGTCAGTGCTTCGCGTGATTTCTCTGTCCAGCCCTTCGCCTTGTAATCGACGCCTTGTCGGTACAGCCTGTAAGCTTCCTGCTGTGTCGGCGTCAGTGATAGCTGCGAAGGCATTTGTTCGGGAACGTGCGTCCCCGGTAAAAACATCACCAGAGGCAGGACGGATCCTGCCACCACCAGAGGAACGAAAACCCATAGCAGTACTGCTGCAAGCGAGAATTTGGGCTTACGCAACTTGCGGCTGGCGCTTCTGCGTCCCTGCATGGCCTCTTGAATGCACTGACCCATCTCAGATGCAGATTGAAATCGAGCCTCCGGATTTTTGTCGAGCGCTTTGAACAAAACATCTTTAATCGGTTCAGACATCGCAGCAAGATCCGGCTGAGCGGAAACATGTTTGTACATCGCCTCGAAGGAATTACTGCCTTCAAACGGTGGGTACCCAGTGAGGCATTGAAACAGCAAGCAGCCTAACTGGTAGACGTCACTGCGCGCGTCTACAGTCTGACCGAAACACTGTTCAGGACTCATATACAGCGGCGTTCCAACGAGCTCAGTCGTCCGCGTGAGTGGCATGTGCTGAGGATTCTCTGGCGCAAAGATCTTAGCTAAGCCAAAATCCACCAACTGCACAGAGCCATCCACCAGCATCACCACGTTCGACGGCTTGATATCGCGGTGAATCATTCCTTTGCTGTGTGCGTAAGCCAAGGCCTCTGCAATATGCGCGCATACTTCAAGGGCTCGCTTCTGATCGAGTGGAAGATGGGCCGTCAATGGCTTGCCATCAAGCAGCTCCATCACAATGTAAGGACCGACCAATTCGTTTTCACGCACATCAACGACAGAAACGATGTTGCGGTGCCGCAATCCCATGATATGCATCGCTTCATTGCGCAATCGCGCGCCAGATTGCTTGTCATTTATTCTTGAAGGCAACAAGAACTTGAGAGCTACTGCCGTGTCCGTTCTTGTATCGCAAGCCCGATAGACTTCGCTAACACCGCCTCGTCCGATGAGCTCTTCTATCACGAACTCGTCTATGTGAGCGCCTACATGCAAACCACTTGTGATCTGCCCATCATTCTGCTCTTCCTTTGTGGCAACAAGTCGAACATCAGCTTCAGTATCGGCTTTAAGTTCTTTCTTGTCTTGCATTACGGTAAATACTCCGCCGCTCCTCACAAGCTGAAATCTTCCCTTTTTAAGCCAGGCTTTCACCGTATTGGCGGAAAAACTCCCAAAAGTTAAACCGCAGATTTGGGCTTACCAGCGCAATACTTGCTGAACTTAAGTGACAGCGCAGTAGGATGCTCGGCAGTTAGCGAACGAGCATCACCTTCCACGGCGCAGCAGAGTATAGGAAAGTGCTGTTGGCTTCTTTGTCTCTCTTGTTCGCCCGATCAGTGTCCAGACCGGGCTTCCCGACAAGCACCACCTTGCAGAATTTTCCGCGCAGCCTATTTGGTGGGTTCTTTTTCTCTACGAGAAATCCGGTGAAGCCGACCATTGTTCCATCCAGGAACGGCGGATCTCCTTGAATGATTGGAATGATAATTGTGTGTCCCTCTTGAATGTCAGCATAGCTGCTCTGTTCGCTGTCTGGACTCTTCAGTGGATTGCTGAATGAAACAAGTGGGCTGTCTGCGCCCTTCCAGTCGCCTATCCAGCTTGCATTTTTCTCTTCCTTCTTGTTTCCACCCACCACCAGGGTGATACCAGTGGCGGCTTTGTAGGCATTAACCTTTTCCTTTGCTGCAGGTCCTTCAGTGGGAGAAGTATCGATGCTCACCGCCAGATTTGTCAGCTGCCCGGGCGCCACAGCAAGAAGTCCAAGGCTGGCTTGGGCGACGGATGAAACTACAACTGGATAGTTTTGGATACCAAAGAAACGGCCAAAGACTAGTGGCACGTTTCTTTCCACCCGTACTTCGATCGACCGCGGCATTCTCTTCCCATCGACTAACACGTCGATTGTCGTATTCTCGTCCTCAGTCGTGATGGGAACCCGATCCGGGGAGTGGCTAGCCAGAATGTGCTCTGCGTTTAAACCAGCCCTTTTGAGAGCTTCCTGGCTCATGCCTGGTGCCAACGTTAGCTCGGAGGCACCAGCAAGCGCGGCCGCCTCCGAGGCACTTTTTAATTGGTGCTGTACCAACAATCCATGAGACACATCAACTGTAATACACAGCACACCCACCGCCACCACAAGGGCTCCGATGAATCCAACGCTGGCCATTTGTCCAGAGCAAGAGCGAGCAAGTCTGTGCATGATGGTTACTCCAGTCTGGCTGTAGCCTGAGCTTTGAAACTAAATTTCTTGTTGATGCCAAATATGTCCGGGTTTGGAAATGGAGGCAAACCGTTTGTGCCACCTTCGTAAGACGCCGAGACAGTCACTGTGGGCGGATTCTTGTTCAAGCTCCAGTTTGTAACTTCAAACTGATCTTGACTGACCAACACGTTAGAGAACCTGATGTTAGAAAAGATAGGTTCCAGCGCCTTCTTGTTGATTGTCGGATCGTTTCCATAGGCAAGAGCTATGTTGTGCGCTGCCGTCGAGGCTCCTTGTTCGAGAGATAGTTGAATCAGACCCGCTTGTGCCACCACAATAAGTGTGTAAACCATACCGCCGGCCAGCATGAGAAAGAGTATCAGTGCCGGGGCAAACTCAGCCAACGTCATGCCGCGGACCCGTTGTACTTTGGCACTGGTAGCTCTTGTCACTAGTTGTCACCTCGTTTTTAATCCAGTTTAAAGGTCGCCGAGGAACTGATGAGAAAATCGCTGGCTATGTGTAGCGGATCTAGAATGGGAAACTGAGGAAGTGGCGGGTCGCCCGCACCCGGAAGGTAGGTGACTGAAACTTTCACGAATGTCGGCTTCGCATAACGCCTTAAGCGAGGGCTTGTATCCCATTCGACAATGGCAATTTGCTCATTGCTGTTTACCCGATTGGGTATGCGAATGTTCTTGAAAATCTTCTGCTGAGTACTTCTGTTCTTTGCCACGGACGGATCTAACGAATACGCTCGGGCAAGCGCTCTCGCTGTCAGGTGAGCTGCCGAGTCCATGTCGATAGCGATCAGGTAGGCGCTAACGGTTTCAACGCACACGAAGGCAATGAGCAAAAGAATCGGGCAGAAGACAGTGGCGCAAACCACGACCTCTATCAACGAGTTGGCGCGGGCGCGCCGGCGCTGTCTTCTAGGCGGGTTTACTTGGGGCACGAGATCAAACAACAAAAGCACAGCCCCCTAGTCAGAAGCGATACATTTACGGTTCAAAAACTCTATTACGAAAACGAGCGCTTGGCAAGTTAAACGGCCGTCGATCGCTCATGGGTTTCAGCGTCCGTGGTGGCTGCTTGGGTCCGTTTGTTATTGGTTCACTGGCAAAGGCGGCACGAAGCGCAACACCGAGGCGGTAAAGGCTGTTCGCTCGGTTTACGACAAAAAACAACGAGCACAGGACCATGAAGAATTGGTGTCTCGACGAGTGCGAGTGTACGCGGATTTCATGTATGCCGCTAGGACATAGGACCGAAAACGCAGAGTAATAGCCAGAATCGACTTCGAAGATGCCGGCCAGAACGTTAGGTATGTCATCACGAACATCACCAAATTCACTGCTGCACAGATCTACAAGAACATCTACTGCAAACGTTCCGGTATCGAGCTTCGGATAAAGAACGTCAAACAGACTGAGTGTCAGCGTTTGAGCTGTTCCCAATTCATCTCCAACATGTTCAGGTTATTGCTCCATGCAATCGCGTACATTCTCTTTCATCAGATTCGCTTGGAGTTGCCAGATCAGCTGAAGCATCTTAGCGTGCTGCAACTGCGCCGCCAGTTCATCAATGTGCCAGTCCAAAGTTCCGAAGATCGCCTGTCAATGAGCATCAAAGTCAGTGCTACTTATCACCGGGCGCGAGAATTCAGGTTGGCTTCCAAGCGCTCACCACTTGAGCACAGACCGGCTTGGCAAGCTTCATCTGATGGGAATTGCCGCCATGCCTCTAAAGATGACGGAGGCGAGATTAAAACCCTCTGCCCTGCGTTATCTTCTTGAAAAATGGGTAACTATATAATATAGATATCCAACCCCACAAATAGAGGGAAGCATGGCTTACATAGACATGGCATTGCCTGAATTTCTAAATCGCTTCTCGTCAGAAGAAGCCTGTTTGGATGCCGTTTTT
>JADYXS010000425.1 GCA_021772155.1 Candidatus Obscuribacter sp. | reverse complement strand
GGAATTACTACCAGCGAACGATCAAGTTGAAGCCCTCGACCGTATACTCGTCCCGCTGACCGCCTTCGACGCGGCTCCAGAATTCGAATGCAGTCTCGAACTCCGAGCAAGCATCGTAAACGGCCTGAGCCACAGGGCCAAGCCACGCCGGGTCAAACGCCTGGGCATGCAGCTTGGAACCGACCTCCCGAGTGAAGTCGACGCCTGGCTTGAGCGACATGACGATCGCCCAGTTTTTTCCCGACTCGGCCTGCAGGCGAGCGGTTTTCTCGAACTGAGCGAGAATGTGCTTGGCCTTTTCGGCGATGGCCTGCTCGGTCTGCCTGATGGCCTGACGGATTGCGGCGGAGTTGTTGCCTGGACCGAGAGCCTCCACTGCGGCGATGAGCTCGTCGGCATCGGTCCATTCGAGAACGATGTTGAAGCCTTCCACGATGCACTCATCACGCTGGCTGCCCTCGACGCGGCTCCAATACTGAAGTGTCCGTTTGAATCCGGCGAACTCCTTGTAGATGGTGGCAGCAACGCCGACCAGCGATTCCGGCTTGAGGAACTGACTGTTACGGGCAACCGACCCTGCGACGTAATCATGCCCCTCCTTGAGGCTCATCACCACTGCATACTTACGCCCGGCACAAGCTTCCACGCGCAGCTTTTCGAACGCCGCGGTGCGAATGGACAGCGTCAGCGCTGCGGTCGCCTGCTTAGCGGCGGCAATGGCGCGTCCCGTCACTTCCCTGAGTTGTTGTTTGAGTTGATTCATGTCTGTTTGAAATTTGTTTATGGTTGGACGGAGACTTCTTTCGTTAAGGCAAAGACCCCCTGTTTCCATTCTGGAGATTCGGTTGGGTTTTTGTTATCGAAGCCAGTGGCTGAGCGCGTCTTGCCAGCCACTGTCACAGTCGGTGATTTTGATTGTCGGTTCGGCGACCTTTCCGTGATTGTCCGGAAAGGCGCTGCAATTTTGGAATGCGCAAATTTTGTAAGGCATGTTAGGTTCTTTGGTTGAAGTTTCGTTGAATAGCTTGAGTACTAACTCTTCTGCACTCTCTTGGCTCCGCCGACAGACAATTTAGTCGTCTTGTCTTGCACGGGACGGAGCAAGGAGAAAGCAGTCGCGTGCCGGTTAGGACTGCCCCACCAGCCCGGCCAGAGCGGAAGCTCTGGCCGGGTATTGTTGTGTTGTTTGGTTATGGGCGCGCAACTGGCGCATTGCTTATGCCGAACGGTTATCCAAGGCGCTGGCGTGAGACTTCCAGCTGGAAGGCCAAGTCAGCAAGGATAAGCGGCAGCCTTTCGATGGGTACGAACCGGTCCGCGATGGCGCAATTGCGCAGATTGAAGTCCAGCTCTCTGACTGCCCCAACGACGAACTGTCCATTCAGCATGAGATCGTCATCCTTGTACGGATCGGTCACTGCGGCGAAACAGGCAGCAAACTTCTTCAGCTCATCGCGCAGAACGGCGACGTGCGTGAGAAGGGATGCGAATCGTTCGTCCTCACCAGTGGCGCCACCAGTGTAAGGGGCGCTCTGGCGGTCGCACGCGGCGATGTTGCGCAGGTCGGTTTCGTGGCGCAGGAGCGCGCTAAGCTCATGACGAATGCCCTCGGCAGCGACCATCAACTTCATCGCGCAAATGGAGGTGTTACTGCAAGTGGGTTCCACAATCTGAGTCATTCCCCAGTCGGCAGCACCGCGGAGCAGTGCGTATTCCGTGGCGCTGGCGATGAAGAGCCCTTGGCACTGCGCATTCACGGAATCCGCCGAAGGCAGTGCGACGACGCCGTCAGTAACCACAGTGGTGCGGGTATTGAGTTGGGACCGAAGCGCTTCCAGCAAAGGTGAAAGCGCATTGAGCAACGTGCTGCATCCAGAAGGCGGCAGCAGAAGCGTGAGCGGTTGAAATTTCATATGGTGTCGGTTTGGTATGAGTGGTGTGTTGTTGGTTGACTGAATTCAGCGAGGCTGAACATTGGTTTCGATGAATTTGTAGGCATGGTCATTAATGCTGTTGGATTTAGGATTGCGGTGCCTTAAGACTGGCGCATCTGTGCCGCTTTTCCACCAACGAGCTGCCGAAGCTGCTCTTGTGCATCGAGGAGCAAACGGTACTCCAAAACGACCGTCGGAAGTTCCTTAAAACTGACGAACGGAACTTCCTCGCCAGCTTGATTCTTGGCATAGATGCAGGCGCCCACAGTGGCCAGCCCGCCCGTGTAACGGCCGTCGGCGCTGTCACCGACGAACTGACGTTCTCCTACGATCGGAGTGCTCCGAACCAGCTTATGATTCTCGACATGGAGTCCTACCGCTCGTTGCCACTGCGACTGGATATCAGAGGCAAGGTGACTGTAGGCCCACTCGAACTCCTCATCTACAGCCCGGCCAAATTCCGGCACGGAGAGCCGGTAATTCCGAGACTCAGTGAGACTGTTGACGATTCCCGGCATAGCTTCGTAAAGCTCGTGGACACCAAGCTTCACGGTTCTCAGCAGGGAAGGGCGCACATCAGTCGCGTGACGAATTTCAAAGGGGATGCCCGGCACGACGTGATTGAGGATGTCTGCGACCATTTCACAGAGCCGTTCTTCAGCCTCGATCAGATTATTCCTGGCTACCTCGTAGTCACAGACACGCCCAGCCAGCCTGCGCGATGATTCGTAGCCTCCATGAGATTCGTCGTGGAGCTTGTATTGCCAGGCGGCAACCCGGTCCTGATACTTCTGAGGCAACGCACCACGCCGGTTGCCCAGTTGCTTCTTCCAGTGGTTGACGTTCTCGGTGGCTTTGGTCAGCGCGGTTCTCTTTTCGTTGAGTGCTGCTGCAATGAGCTCAAATTGAGCATTTGGATTTACTTCAGTTGGTTTGTTCATGACAGACATGATTTCTTGTGTTACCTGGAATGAGTTGTTAAAAGCACGAGCACTGACTGCCAGGCACAAATGCACCCGTGCTAAATGACCAAATCTGGTACCACCAAACTTGGCCACATGTGTTTGAGTTGTTACATCCGTATCGAGCGAAGTAAGGACCCAGAGGACGGATACTTGATTCGATCGACAAAGTTGGTCAGGAGAAAGAGAGTCAGGAAATCTCGCGCTGAAGCTCTGCTAAGAGTCCGGTCAGCTAGTTCGTGCAAACGTATTCTCGTTCGGATGTAAAAAGGCAGCTGCAAATGGGGCCGCGTGAGCGCCGTTGTTGCAGTCGTGCTGATTGCCTGTAGTGTCCGTATATGCGGGATTTGGTTGGTGCGGGACCTAAATAAGATAAATGGGGAAGATGAACTCGAACCTAGACGTATATGAGATCTATCATCAATGCGCTGAGCGTATTTACACCATCAGATGCACGATCTCTGCCTAACTTAAGCTGGCCTTATGTGGCTAGGCCACCTCGCGTGACAACATTACAGATCCGTCATATAGGGCTCTGATTGTGTATGAAATGTCGCGTAGAATGGACCTAGCGCGCAGCAAGGGGAAGCCGTTAAGTGAAAGACCGGCTGGCAAAAACAGCAAACACACTTCTGATCGCAGCTCTAGTAGTTAATGCGTGTTTGTTGATGCTCTTTATCGGCAGCATCGGTGTCGGATTTTTCCCGACGATCATGCAAAAAAGCCCGCTAATGTTCCAGGATTTCGTCAAGTACTACGCCTGTGGCAAGGTAGCACTTTCAGCAGAGCGGAGTGACGCTTACGAACTGCCGGTTCAGTTGCAGACATTGCAAGAAATACTCAGTCCGTACATCAAACAAAAATTGCCGGAACAATACAACTTCCCCACGGATTACCCACCACCAGTCTATGCAGTAATGGCACCAGTAGCGCTTTTACCTTTGGACAAAGCGCTTTTCCTGTTTTTAATCGTATCGATCACATCTGCCTGCAGCGGAGTTTACTTACTCACAGGGAAAGACGTTCGCAAAACCGTCCTCTGGATGCTCGGCATCTCCGCGTGCGTCCTATCCTGGAGGACGCTGGCAATGGGACAAATGACGTGGTTGGTGATGGGCGTGATGGCAATGTTCTTCTACTTTTTTTTGAAGAAGAACGACATCATAGGCGGTATCACACTTGCGGTTCTTGCTTTGAAGCTGCAATACGCAATCTTCTTTCTGGTTCCAGTTCTGGTCTGTCGTCGTTGGAAAGTACTAATTGCTGCAATCGTACCGATTGCTGCCCTCTGTGCAATCACCACGGCAGCTCTCGGTCCGGAATTTATCAATACCTATCCTCAAGTGGTGAGCCGAATTGAGGGCACGGATCCGTATATCCGCTCAATGATGTGCATCCGCGCAATGGGGACCGTCTTTTTCCCCCCCAGTTTCATTCCAGTACTGACAGTTCTTGCAATCATTGTTGGCGTGGCCGCGTGCATTGCCGCATGGATGTTCACTGCGAAGCGTTCGTTAGAGTCCCAACGCTGGGCTGCTGCGCTGACAATTTGCATTGCGCTCATCGCCAGCCCACACACGCACAGCTATGATTCGCTATTACTGGCAGTTGCGGCCATGCTCACTTTGCCGACGTTGGACCCGTTCAAACTATTTGCTGATCAGCCACTGCGGATGAACATCTGGTCATCCATACTAATAACTTTTCCGCTTACCAGCTGGCTCTTGTTCAAACTTCCACCGACCGAAATTGTTATGCAGTCATCGGTCTTCTTCATTATCGCCCTTGTGTTGGCAGTGACAGCGGCGATTAACTTGCTGCGCAGTGGGACGAAAGAACCTTCGCCATTAACGTACAAGCCGAACGTCGGAGAGGTGGGACATGCTGCAATTGACAGCTGAAGGCGACGTGCCGAAAGCTGCTGTCGTGCTTCGAACAGCCCTGATCTCCATATTGTCCATAACCATATTTTCTCTAGTAGCCGGAACGTCTTTGGGATGCGACGAAACACAGGCAGCCAACATCGTGCAGTTTTCAGACTGGCACACCATTTTTCTGTTTGTCCAACAAGATGGCAATCCTCCGCTACTCTATGTGTTTCTCAAAGCCTGGAGCACATTTTTCGGCGCAAGTGATGCGTCGCTAAAAATTTGCATCGTCCTTATCGCCGCTTCAATCGCTCCCACGACCTACCTTCTATTTCGCCGCAAACTGGGCGAGGCGCTTGCTATTCAACTCGCTCTACTTTGCGTGTTTTGCACATCGCTTGTGCAAGAAGCACAGTGGGTTCGCCCATACGGAATGGTTGTATTGCTGGGTTTGCTCGCCAACTGTCAGCTAGTCGAAATGACCAGACAAGATATAGATCGCAAACGCGGTATTGCATATGGTGTCACCATGGCACTTTTGATTTATTCGCATCTAACGGCTGCAATAGTCGCCATCGCGCATGTCTTCGTCATGGGCGTTGCATTTTTGCGCAAAGAACTCAATTTCGATCAATTAAAACGTTGGCTACTTTCATGTGTTTTCGCAGTCGTGTTGTTCCTGCCGCAAATAGTGGCAATGCGCTCTTCAGCCTCGACATCATGGTTTCCATGGAAAGCCGGAGTCGGTCCTCTTGCACTTCTTATAGTGCTGCCCCAGTTCGTACTGTCGACCAGCCTGACCCAAGATGCCGCTATCAGCCTCAGGTGGGAGTCTGTTATCAGCCAGGGCACCTTCTTTGTGATTTTCTGGGGAAGTCTCATTGTAGTTATCTTGAATGAGAAGTGGTTTGCCGAGCAGTTCCCCGCACTTGGATGCCGCAATTGGACTCGGTTGATTATCGGCATGATCCTGACAGAAGCCGTTGTTGCATCAACTGTAATACGCGGTCCGTATGTCATTCACTTCGTTGTACCAGCCCTTTTGTTATTCGTCCTAGCCTGCCGGCGATTGTTCACGCGCTTGCCTCAAACCGTGTCTTTCTTCCTACCATTTGCAATTGTCTTGCCGTTTTGGCTACCACAGCTTTATGTGATGAGCCAGCACCGAGAAAGCGGACTCCACAAAGTGGCTGCCACGCTGAACAAAGAGGCAGCCGAACATGGCGCATCAAAGAGCTTCTTGATGGTGTCACGGGAATGGTTTGGGCCGGGCATGTATCGCTACTTGAATCCGGAAATCGAATTCGTCTGCTTTCCCGATATACAACGTGTCGCAGTGATCAACTGTATAAACCTTTTTGCGCGGATCAATGAAGAAACCAACTATGACCAGGCGATAGCTACTCTGGAAAAGAAATTGGCATCTGGATCCACGATATTTCATGTGTATACGCCATTGGCTTTGAGACAAGATCAGACGCGGAAAGATTTCAGTTTTATGGAACAATGGCGCTCGAAGCAGATTCAAGACTGGTTGAAGTCACATGCTCGTTTGGAGCAGAAATGGAATTTTCGTGACGACACAACGTTTGAACTATGCAGGTTTGAGCCGTTGGAGCAAAATCGTCGCTAGAAGTGAACGTCGTGCTGCGGCCGCGGGCGGCACACGTGACGCCCCTGCACCACTACACCACTACACCAAGCCAATGGTGTCCAACTTCAGCGGCGTTCCCAGTAGCGGACGGTGCCAGCTAATCCTAAGCCAAACACCAGGACCCATACGATCAACAAAACAGCTCCGTTTTCCCTGACGAAACCTGGCAGCAATGTTCCGCCCATGGCGGAAAGCGCAGCAACAACCGCGAACCGGGCACCACGAACTAAAATCGCGAAAGTAAGGAATGGGATGAAGGGAATGTTCAACTCACCGGCAAGTCCGGCGAAGACCTTAAAGGGCAGTGCACTCAACGCCTGATGAAGGACTGCGCGTGGACCTTCTTTTTCAAACCAAATTGTCGCCTGCTCGATCATCGACTTGCGAACCAGAGGCAATCGCTGAAGTTTGAGCCAATTAGACCTAGCTGTAATCCAGTAGGTGATCGCCCCGCCGCAGGCCATTCCTAAGACAGCAAGACCAAGGAACTCCCCGGAATGACCCGGCTGCGTTACACAGACCGGCACAAGGATGGCATCCGGCATAACCGGCCAGGCAATTGCCTCGAAAAACGCCCAGACGAATACTAAAAACATTAATGCTTCGATAGTTGGCTCACTCACGTTAACTCGCGCGAAGGGCTGCCTGACCGCAGACTAGCGGTTTTTAAGGTTGCAGAGTATGACGATTCAAGAAAATCATTTGGGATCTTCTATTCCGGTCAGTTAGTGATTATGCACCCCTCTTACACTTGCTTGCAAACAAATTCGCCCAAAAACCCACGGACAATCACTCAAAAGACATTTTTCTAGTGCTCATAGGTGCATGGCGAGGGGCTTTTGGCCAGATTCACCTTAAAGCACTCAAATCAACTCTCCATCTCAAACTTGCAAGCCGCCTAGCTGGCGCTCGCTTTTCGCGCAATTTAAGACCAGGACAAATCGCCCATGGAAATAATCATCGGATTCGGAGTCGCAATTACCGTCATCGTCGTGTTAGTCGTTATCGCAAGAAGCGATCGACGCCCCCAACCCAGACAGTATCCCCCGTACAGAGCTCCGCAGCGGCCTGTTTCGGCTGAACCACCGCGGCCAAGCGTACCGGCGCCGAAGGTCACTCCCCCTACGGTCCCTGCGCCCAACCGTCCCGTGCCCACAAAGAAGCCAACGCCGGCACCAGCTCGGCGACCCAGCACCCCGCCCAAGAAGAAGCCAAGTAGCGGTGACTCCGGTTCTTCCGGCGGTGGATATGTCAGCGGCTGCAGTACTTCTAGCTGCGGCAGCAGTTGCGGAAGTGGATGTGGCGGCGGTGGCGGTGACTAACTGCCCTGGCGGTAGACACAATGGCGTTAATCAGAAGCAGCCAGCAGGAACAGGAGTTCCAGTGGCTTCAACATGGTGCGCCCATGAGGAATTCAACAATGGAAGCTCTCTTTGGCATGGCAATCTTTGGCATCGCGATCATGGTGTTAGCAACGATCACCAATCACCCGCGGGCGCGACCGGCCAATCGTCCCTCATCGGCGCCAAACCAGCCAAAAACTGGCAAGACTACGTCAACCGGTGACTAGGGACTAACGGGACTGGGGTCTAACTTGGGGCGCTGCAATTTTGCAGCGCCCATGCTGTGAAAGCAATCCAGAAGTGGACATCAGAACGTTGGCAGGGCATTCTTCATTTTCAGTAAGTGTTCGGCCAACCCGCTAGCGGTATGGCAAGTCGAACCTTTGCTAAAAGCGGCAGTTTCTGCCGCTTTTGGTCATTTTCAGGGTCTTTTTGTG
>JADYXS010000424.1 GCA_021772155.1 Candidatus Obscuribacter sp. | reverse complement strand
GCGCCAAAAGCGCTTGGGCACGGTAAAGGAAGGCCAGAGGAACCAGCTCAACTTGACACCATCTGTGCAGAAGGCTTGCTACCTATTTTTTCTACGAAGTCGAACTGATGGCGACCGGTAGAAAGAGCTAAAGAAGGATGCTTGCAGTTCTTCGTCGTCACGTGAAGTTGCCCGATGCAGCCGCTGCAGCGTAATGCTGTTGTTGCCATCGTCGATGCACCTATGAGAAACAGCATTGTCCCGATTCCGCAAGGGATCGGCATAAGCAGTGTTGTTTCTCATGGGTGTATCGAAAATTGCCGCTAAACCGGACGATCTGATCGCTTGCGTTCAAATCAAAAAAACAACTCTATGCTTAAACCTATCAAACAACTTCTATCGCGTCTTGTTAATGCTTTGCCACTGCGGTTTCAGCCGTTCTGCCTGTGGTGGTATCTACACATCGAGGGCGGCTTCTGCGATTGCTGTGCATCCCGGTTTCGCACAAAATGGGATGGTTGGAACGGTGTGTGTTGTGCCGACTGTCACTTGACAGGGTCCGAAATGGACCGGCTCGAAGAGCCGACGGCCGGTAGCTGTGGCGCCGGTTCAAAACCGTAAATGGAAGTGTTCAACTCAATGCGGCAGTGGTTCGTGCCGCTGCCGCATTGAATTAGCACCAATCAGAAACCGCATTGCTCCGATCCAATTATGGAACGGCGAGCAGTACCGTTTCTCATCGGTGCGTTGCAAGTTTTATTTGTGGTCGCTATGTGGATGGAGGACCATCCAGAAAAAATATAGCGGCAGATTCTCAATCCGTACTGGAGGCTCATATGTGTAACAAAGCCAGCGCCTCCAACTTGGGGCGCGAACTCTATCACGCAATCTGGAAAGAAGTTGGTGAAAATTTCTTCGACATCAGCCGGCTCAAAAACTGGGATTCATGGGAGCATAACTTCGATACCGTCATCGACGACGAGGCCGCTGCACTGCGTTGCGCCGCCGAGATGCTCGCTTCATTGGACGACCCTTTTACGAAGCTCGCCGTAACGCCCGAATCGTGTTCTTCACCGTCAGCTGACGTGGGCGTTGAGGCCGATAAGCCTGCCGAGCCAAACGACGTTATGGCTGTTCTAACAAAGAGCAATGTCGGTTATCTGCGCATTGGCACCTTCAACCGAAAGGATATTGCCGATCTCGTTGAAGTGGCGGTGGCTAAGATCGCCGGCTGCGATGGAGTGATTCTTGACCTTCGTAACAACAACGGAGGCATGGTGCAAGAGGCTCTTGAATGCTGCGGTTTTTTCCTGTGTGAAGCGTTGCTGAGCACGTTGGAATCTCGCCATGGAAACGCAACTAAGTCAGAGCGATACTTCCTTAACCTGAACCAGTTCTACTCGATTGCGAAACTGCCCGATGGCAGCCGGTCGGATGACTTGTTCAATCGGCGAAAACCGCTCCTAGCAAATAAGCCAATTGTGCTGATTATCAATGATGTAACCGCCAGCGCCAGCGAAATGATCATTGCCGCAATTGTGCAAAATGGGGTGGCTGGGCAGGTTCACATAGTTGGCAGCGGAGCAACGCTCGGCAAGGGCATTTGTCAGGAAATCTACGAATTTCTCGCCGGCAAAGTGCAGGTGGCCATAACTCGTTTCCGCTGGCTCGCTCCGGGCGGACAATGGCTTGGCGACTGCGGACAAACCGTTGAGGACGGCATCGCTCCTGATACCTTGGTGCTTGAAGACCACGGACCGGAAGCCCTGAAGGTGGCCTCCGATGAACTTCGCAAGATGCTGGTTCCGACACACTCTAAGGTACAGCTGTAGAATTTTCGATCCATCCGGGATTGCCGGGTGGATCGCTGCGGCTGCCTTCACGCAAAGCTGCTCAATTCAGGCACCAGGAGCGTGAGGCTGCTGCTGCCATCATCAGAGGAGACACCCTTGAGAAACTGCACTGCTCCGGTCCAAAGATGGAGCCGGAAAAGCAGTGCTGTTTCTCATGGGTGTATCGAAAGTTACACCTGTGGTCGGTGTGGTGGATGGGCAGCCGTTCACACCATCGGCGGTGGCAGGCAGGCGACTAACCTAAACTAGCAGCGAGATTGGCGTGAGTAAGCACTCAATTGCTCTAGCTGCTAGCCCCTCATACGGATACATGAGCTAAGACCGGTACAACCATTTTCCTGTTAAGCTCCATGCTCGCTACGGTGATCTTCGGGTCGCTGTATCAGCGTGTCTTTGCGGTAAATGCTAAGCCGGAGTAGGCTCTGATTGGGAAATTCGTGTGGCTTGGGCAAACGGTGGCCCCGACAGGAGGGCCAGACCGTAATAGTCGATCGACAGTTGCCTCTTAATGAGGCGGGACGGTGCGAAGGTCTATTTCACCTGACCGAGCAAGTCCAAAATCCCGCCTGAACCCGGGATCCAACAGTCGTCTGTCAAAAGAGCCTTCTGCATAAGGTCGTGTCATTTATTCAATCGCTCACTTGAGCGCGCCTAAAAGCGCGCCGGCCCGGAGCGATAGAATTAGTTTGGGTCGGATGTCTCTTTCCAGGCATCTCAATAGCAAATCGAGCCCTTGCACCTCCGATTTATGCCGGTCCACGCAAGTGGACAGCTTGAGCGCCGTTAAAAGCGTTCGAGCACGGTAAAGGAAGGTAAGAGGAACCAGCTCAACTTGACACCATCTGTGCAGAAGGCTTGCTACCTATTTTTCCAGTGGACTCATTGGAAGCCGTAGTTACGCAGCAAGAACGCCTTCCCTGAAGGCGTTCTTGCTGTCGACGGAATTTTTCGTCGACTGCTGGCTGTGCTATTTTTTATATTGGCGAGATATACTAGTAGATATGGTAGATGTTCGGCTGTTCGCTTGCGTTCCTTGACCCCATCTAAGCTATAGTTCAAAGAATTTCGATAAGGGGAATCATTAGATGCCGATGAACAGAAGTTATCTGCTCGCCATAGGTGTAATGACCGGAAATTCTCTGGACGGAGTTGATGCTGTGCTGACTCGATTTGACGAGGACGGCACCATTCAGGATCTTGCCGCACACAGTCTGGCATCGACAGCGGAGCTTGCTCAGAATTTGCGAGAATTGCGCACTGCGATTAATGGCACCCATTGTGATATGCCTGCTGCCGTTGCAGCATTTGACGCTCGAGCCAGTGCAACAGGCACGTTTGAAGACGTGCAAGGGCAGTACGTAACCTTCGTAGCAACTGCAATTAAGGAGTTAATCCAGATCGCCAAGCAGGACACAAGGGTCAGCGCGAACTACGACCTGAGCGATATTGATGTGATTGGATTTCATGGGCAGACCTGCGCTCACTTCCCTCCCTCAATTGCAAAAAGTAGCGATCCCACCGTCGTCTACACCTGTCAGGTTGGCGATGGACAGCTCTTGGCGGATCTAACAGGAATTACAGTCGTATACGATTTTCGCTCTGATGATTTGATGAATGGTGGGGAGGCCGCACCACTGGCTCCTGGGCACCACCAACACCTGGCGGCGCTGCTCCGGCGGCGGGGGCAATTTCCGGTGGCCTTTTGCAATGCGGGCAACACAGGCAACTTCACCGTGATTTCTGTCAAAGAAGAAACTGGGGAGCTGTGTGTCTTAGGCTGGGACGTGGGACCGTTCAATAACTATCCCGACAAGCTGATGCAAAAGGAACTTGGGCAGGAATGCGATAAGGACGGTCAATATGGAGTTCGCGGTCAAGTGAACGAACACCTGCTTCGCAAGTTATTTGAGACAGCTGTCGTGACCAATGATGGAGAGAATTTCTTGCTTGCCAGCCCGCCTAAGTCATCGGATCCGCAGTGGTATCGGATGATTCCTGAGCTTATGGGCGAAGTTGCTGTTGATGGAACCATCCTCAGCTTCGCAGATCGATTGCGAACGGCTGAGTATTTTGCTGCCTACATCTATGCTCATGCCCTAACAATGATTCCCCAGGATGTGCGCGTTCCGAGCCATTATGCCCTTTGCGGCGGTGGTTGGAAGAATCCTGTGCCGCGTGAACATTTTGCCGGTTTGCTTCAAGGCGACCAAAAGAACCCAGTCCTTCGAGAGCATCAAAAACCCCTTCAGATTTTGCAAAGCAGAATATCGGGGACGGATCAGTCAGAAAAGCTGCCTGGCAAAGAGGTGGTCGTTGCGCTTTCGGAAGATTACGGATTTGATGGAACCGCGATGGAAGCTCGCATTTTTGCTGACGCTGCTGTCTGCCGCATTAAAGGAGAACCGTTCACGAAGCCCAGTACGACAGGGGCTCGCAGCGACACTGTCACCGGTATCATTCGTTTCCCCGCTGCCAACGAGGCAAATGCTACAGATGCTCTGGTGAAGTGGATGGCAAAATACAAAAGTCGGGATTTGACTGTAGACCGTTCCGATCTTTGTGACGGCCGCTGGAGTCGAGCTGTGGCCGGTTGGCACGGACGGTTTTGGCAGCAGAATTCAACAGTTGGCTAACTATTCGAATATTGGCAGTGACTGGTCATCTTTCTTGAGCTTGTGAATCAGGAAACCGCTATTCAACATTTCGCATACCGCCTGAGCGATTGTCCAGTGGTCGTTTTTGACCCGCCAAATTGCCACAAGGAACGATGTGCGGTCGGAGCCATGTGAGCAATGTAGAAACACCGGAGATTTGCTTGGATCGTCTTTCGCTTGCTGTACAACGCGCAGGTATTGATTTTGCTTTTCCAGAGATGGGATAAAGTCGCCCATCGGAATGCTGACATAGTTGAATCCGAGCTTTTCGGCGTATTGGCGTTCCACGTCGATGCGTTGTTCGTTGCGCCGTAAATCGATGATGGTTTTTACGCCGAGTCTTTTGAGCTCGTCCAATCCTGGAAGACTTGGCGCGCCGCCACGTAATAAATAGGTATGAACCGAATGGAAATTCGGCAAGTTCTTATTGCTATGAAGCGGTGTTGGCGGTGTCGTCTCGGCCACTCTCGTCAGATCAAGCGGATAGTAGAGAACGCCAAAGGTCAGCAGCAGAAGTGCGCTCTGCACGAATAATTTTCGCCCAGACTTGAGCGACACATTGATGCGTTCGGTATTGGGCTTCACGGGAGGGACTTTAATTGTGACCATGGTCGCAAGATGATAGCCCACTGAGCAGCGAAAAGTATTGACTGTTCTTCAGGTTCACCGATGCGTTTGGCAAAGGTCCAGCTGGTGGGCTCTTTCGCGATTCTCTTATCAGCGCTATTATGAAGATGAAGACGGAGAACACTGCAATGGACGATTCTTTAAAACGAATAGAAAAGTACTTTTTGCGTGATGAAGAAGGCACAACTGAAAAGCTGCGCTTGCCCGGCGGCTACGTCGACACGAATAACCAGCCCTATGACAGGCTCCGCCGCTCTTTGAAGCGAGTTTTCCCAGGCTATCCGGACGTTTTTGACCACAACGGTAGTTCGGACGCTGACGAGCGTTGAGCTAAGCGCTATCGCTCAAAAATGCTAACGACGTGGAAAAAGCCTCTAGTAATCGCCGTTGTCGCTTGTCCACTAACTTGACGGCTTCCTCTAGTGGAAACAAATTCACCGCCCGTATGTGCAGATGTCCAAGCTTCGGATTTGCTGTTGCTGAAACGCGACCGAAAAAGCAATGCAGTCGACCGCGCGGATAGTCCACGAAACCCAGATAGTCGACTGACTTAGCAGCGATGCCGGTTTCCTCCAAGACATGCTTATGGACAGCCTCCGCCATGTCTTCGGGCGCATCTACTTCTATCTCCGGAATTGCCCAGCGCTGTTTGCCTCTGGTGATTGGTTGCACCAAAAGTACTTCGACCGGATTCGAATTCTTGTATAAAATGCATCCGGCGAACTGTGATTGTGCTGTTTCCGGGTCCATCCTATTATCCTTAAGCGTAGGTCTTGCTCACGGACGCTTGAAAGAGGCATCAGTTCCCGACTTGAGTAAAGTGGCTGCATAGTACTGATGATAGTAGCGCCACCTGATATGGTGGCATAAAACATTTAACAAAAATGTTGCTTGAAAACACGGCGCGCTTTTAAAGTTGCATCTATACTAGTAATGAAGGTCTTAAAGAAAAAAGCCGCCTGCCGCCAGGCGACAACAAATTACGTCCGGTCGTGACGTATCCACTCTAACTCGCTCGGCATCGATGCGGGCAGGACTGGTGCGAGAAGCAGGCTGGGCGTCCTTTCCTCGCGCCGCTTACCGGTTCGAGGTTGCATAGCCATTGTTGAGTTAGCATCGGGCCTTGTTCCGATGCTCGGCTTTGCTGATTTCTAGCGGAACGATGCTGTTTGAATCGGAGGAAGAAGAATATGTCAGGCGATAATGATGCACCGGATACAGTGGCAGAAGAATCCACTGGGACAGAAGAAGTAAAGGAAAGTTGCTGCGCTGAAGAAGCGAAGACTGACGAAGCTTGTTCCAGCGGGGAAGCAGTTGAAGCCGAGGAAGTAGCTGCACCGGCAGCCGAAGAAGAAGCTGCACCGGTAGCCGAAGAAGAAGCTGCACCGGCAGCCGAAGAAGAAGCTGCACCGGCAGCCGAAGAAGAGGCTGCACCGGCAGCCGAAGCGGCTCCTGAAGAAGAGAAGCACATCGAAGCGGCATAGATTCTATCTTTGCCAAGCCAAACGGAAAGCGGATCGTACTCAACGGTCCGCTTTCTCGCTTTGTTGGTAAGTATTCGGTTTCTGCATCTACGAATAAGTATAGTAAAATCGTCCAAAAAACAAAAGACCGCCTGACTGTGCTCCTGTCGGAGCACTGTCAGACCCTCTCTTGTTCTCCCCCGAAGGAGAACGAATGGCACTGTTACACAGCCTTCCACTCGTTCTCCTTCACTTCTGCGTAGAGCACGCCGTTAAACCGCAGCGAGAAACCGAATCCCAACTTGCGCGCGGCCAGCACGCAGCAGTGGAAGCGATCGCCGTAGAGTTCGTACAGCTCTTGCACCAGGCAGACGTCCGTGTCGAGAGTCAAGTTGAGCACGAGCATCGTCTCGACGCGCTCCACAAGGGCTTCCTTGATGGCGAAGTTGGCTCGGTCGTGGATGCCGCCCACTCGCATGTTGTCAGCCAGATGGCCGAGACGGAACCAAGAGAGCAAGCGGATCAAGCGCTTCCGGAACCAGCGAACGCGGGCCTCGTCCCCGACACACTTGTCGGCAATCAAAACAATGTCCAAGGCGGGATCTTCGAAAGTGACCTTCACGTACTTGTTTGTGCGGTGGCACGCGATGACTCGCGCAATGCGCCTGATGATGTCGATCGGCAGTGTTTCGCCGTCTGCGGTCTTGAGGGTGTTTTGCAGGAATTCCATGGCCCACTTGGCGCCTTCGGAATCGTGGTTTTCCACGTTGATGCAGCGGCCGATGTCGTGCAGAAATGCCCCCATCGGGACAACCACGCGCTTGGTCCACTCGTCGAGCTTGCCGGGAGAGATCTCCTCGGTGAGGTCGATGAGCCGAAGCGCGAGCTGCAAGACCTCGTCTGCGTGCGAGATGTCGTGCTTCGTTTGGTTGCTGCTGTTTGCGTCGCCCTGCTTGTAGCACGCCAGTACAGCGCTGTGCCGCAAGGTCGACTGCACTAAGGCAGCAGCCTCTTCAATATTCATAACGTCCAAGGCCTTTCACTTTGTAAATGGTTGATCAACAAAACTCGCCCGGGCAGAATGCTCGTTGCGGTTGATTGATTGCGACTTCTCGATGGCAAAATGCTCAATTCGATTGTCTATCGATCTCTAACTTAGAGTGACCCAGAACCCAGAATTGGTGAATAGCTTGGGTTTTGTGTGTCTGGGGCTCCTATATGCTCTGAATTTGAGGTGATACTTGATCCTAATGAAAGCCAGATGCAGATTCCAATAGGCGGTTGTCAACAAAGTGCCAAAAACTACGCAGTTGCGGAAAACGTTGCCTCGCGGAGCTTTCGCAGCTTCCGCAAAGATCCGACCAGATGAACGCATAATCATCGGAAGTTCACCAAGACTGCATGAGCTGATGCTCATACGGTTGATCTGATCTCAGTGGATACCCGGCGACCTTGGACTGCTCGGCGCAAGTTTAGACTCCAAGTCATTGTCGATGTCTGACTGGATACGAAACAGGCGCATCCTGGAATGCGCCTGTTTTCAGCAAATCGAGATGCGGGCAAAGTTTAACCGCCCTGAATGTGTAGCTAAACGGCAGGCTCTGCCTCTGCCTCTGCTTCCGCTTCTTCTTCCGCCAACGCTGTCACTGTCACTTGTGGCTCTGCTTCCGCTACGACTGGAATTGCAACTTCCGTTGGTGCTGGAACTTCAACTGGAGCGGCGGCCGGAACTGCATTTATTGCCTCAAGGGTGCTGATTAGTTTTTCTGCCTGACTGCGACCGAGTTCGTCCCAATGAGAAATTCCGAAGGACTTCTGTGAAAATTCGTCCGCTTTTTCATCACTCCAGCCCACCAAATCAAGGGCTCGCCCTAATACTGTCAGATAGTTTTGATCGGTGACTTCGCCCAAACCGAGCACATCGTTTGCAGTCATCGGCGGCGAGTTTGGTGCTGCCGCACCAGAAGGCGCTGAGCTGACCGATGGACCGATGGAAATCTCTTGTGCCGGCACAAATTCCACAGGCGGCTCAAATTCCTCTTCTAGCGGCTGCCAGGGCGATGAAATCTCGCCTTTCAATTCCTGCTTGAGAGTGATGGAAATCATCAACTGTCTGAGTTCGTCTATCTGTTTGGATAACTCAATGAAACGACGTTCGCTGAAGCTTCTGAAGCCGATTAATGCTTCCATCAACATTTCCGGATTTCCCGGAGGCTGTGGCATGCCGATTAACTTCGGTGTGATAAGCCCTTCCGCCTCGAGTTGAGGACGAATTTGCGATGTGGGCCAGCCTTGCTCGACCAGCTCTTTGATACGCTCCAGAACAGTCATGTCCTCGGCGCGATACTGTCTTTGTTGTCCCCGTCCACGTTTGATTTCGAGCCCAAACATCAGCTCCCAGCGGCGTAGCTGGTGGACAGACAGTCCCAGTCGTGCGGCGACTGTGTTGATGGATAGCAGATCGGTCATGGGTTTCTCCCGCCTTGTGTCTGATATATGCTCGTGTTCCGAGCTTTCGCTGACATCACTGTACCCATCGGGTAGCGCAGCTAAGCGAGCGACTTCAAGATGATACAAGGAAATTTCTAAAAAACAATCCTGAATGGAGCTTTGAAGGATTTCGTATAGGTTGAGTAGGCATTTATCGCCAAGACCCTTTAGTGGCAGAAGACCGGCTTGATGGGGGGAACTACGAGGAAAGGATCAGCCAATTTTGCCGTTCTCGGCAACCTTTGTTGAATCTAAATTAGCCCAGAAGCCTAATATCTATTACCTCTTTCAATTCCTTCGACAAGCGTGCAATCCACAACCAGACACTAACTTCTTTCTAGCCATCAAAATAAAGTGGCGCTGCTGAGCGGAAGTTGATGCCGACTGCGTTTTGTTGCCCGCCAATTTCGAAGTTCCCGAAGACACCAGCTATAAATGGCAGGGTCGACCATTCAGGTTTCGCCAAAGGCGAACCCGTTGTTGCAAGGAGCCTCCCATGTTGTTCTGGGCCTCACTGATTTCTTTCCTGTGCTTCGGTCTGACGTTGGTCGCCGCTATGAAGCTTGGCGGTCGCTCGGCCATCCGCATCCCCGTCTTGGCTGGCGGCGCAGTTCTCGGCGGTGTCGTCGCTTCGCTGCTCACCGGCGTTGCGTCGTTGTTAGGAGCCGGCCTCATCGGTGCTCTGTTCTTGATGCCCGGCGGCGCTCTTGCCGGTTTTGCCGGTGCCTGGGTTGGACATCGTCTCGCGGCGAAGTAACTGCTTCGGTGTTTTCGTTGCCTTGATTCCATTCACCTCCCACAAGGAGTTCACTATGCGTTTCCCTCCCCTTCGTCCGGTGATCGGTTCACTGTTGATGATCGGTCTTTTCGCGCTGACCATCTACAAGTGGTATGTCGGCCACGCGCTCGACCGTGTCGATCTGGCGCTGCTCATCGGCGGCTCCGTCGGGCTCGGCGTGGCGACAATCACCTCTGTGCACCAGCTCGGACTGAAAGTCAAAACGTTGACCGCCCTGCTGGTCGGACTTGTGTTCGGCTTCGGCGCCGCTTTCGTCGTGACAATTTCTCTCGGTGCCTTCGAACTCACTGACACCAAGTGGCTGATCATCGGCCAGGTTGTTGGTGGCATCTTGGGCGGCTATCTCTCCTACTGGGAGGTGGTCCGAGCGAAGCGCGTCAGCGTCATTGCAACTGCCGCCGCCGATAAACCCGCGACTACCGCCACCGTCACCGCGGCCTCCACTACCCCCGTGGCCGACACCGGCGCAGCCGACAACGCCGCCAACAAAACCGCCG
>JADYXS010000423.1 GCA_021772155.1 Candidatus Obscuribacter sp. | reverse complement strand
AGCTGTTAGGAGGTACCCCACCTGGCTCACCCCGGGTCAAAACGAGAAGCTGCTCTACGGCTGAGACAAGTTATTCTAGGGGCGCATCAAGCGCCCCTTATTTTTTGAAAGCATGAGTAGCACAGAAGTCCGCACGATCCAGCTCCAACTCAGTGATGCCAGAGCCACCGAAGAGCTAGGCTATAAGCTAGGTTCATTAGTAACTGAACGATTAGTGGTCGCACTGGTGGGACCGTTGGGTGCCGGGAAGACGACCTTCGCCAAGGGTGTAGCTGAAGGGCTGGATGTACATGAGTTGGTCAACAGTCCCACATTCACGATGTTGAACGAGTTCAGCTCTGGACGCATACCGTTTTACCATCTCGATCTTTATCGCACGCACGAAAATGGCGGCTCGTCAGAAAGCGCTTCCCATGCCGGGTTGCAGTGGCTGACTACTGAGCTTGACGAACTGAGTTCCGGTCCTGGAGTGATTTTGATCGAGTGGGCGGACTTTATGGATGAGTGGATTGGCCAACGTGACCATATTTTGATCCAACTTAACTATTCGAAAAGCCAACTTTCGACAAATGTCGACAATGAAGATCTCCTTGGGGACGGTAGGAGCGCAACCCTGTCGGCGTTCGGTGAGATCTCAAACAAGTTGCTCGATGACCTGTCAATTATTTAAATTTGCTAATGTGGAGTGTCCAATGCTCTACGGTAATCAATCCATTCGCTAATGTATAGACTCGGGTGGCCATCCTTATTAATGCGTTTGTTAGAAGGTAAGGTTGGTTGAGCGGTTCGTGGCAGAACCTCAAGCAAAGGCAGATTGGCGACCGTGTTATACTCCACGACGTTAAGGCACTTGACAGGGTTCGGCAATCTCTTCGATAAGAGTCCCCCGGATAATGGGACTTTAAATGACCGCGCATCCAGTTAGTGCAAATGGTATTCAGTAAACTCAGAACCTTGGTAATAACGCCCGATGGCAAAATCTCTTGTAATCGTTGAGTCGCCTGCAAAGGCAAAAACAATCAGCAAGATCCTTGGACAGGATTATGTAGTCAAGGCCAGTATCGGACACGTTCGCGATCTTCCGAAGAACAAGCTTGGCGTAAATGTCCGCAAGAATTTTGAACCGCAGTACGAGATTCTTCGCGAGAAGGAAACAATCGTCAAAGAGCTTAAAGAAGCCGCCGATGTAGCAGACAAAGTCTACCTGGCACCTGACCCTGACCGAGAAGGGGAAGCAATTGCCTGGCACTTGTCGGAGATTTTGGATCTGCCGGCCAAGAAGTTGCATCGCGTCGAGTTTAACGAAATCACTAAAGAAGCTGTTCTGGCGGCGATGAAAAAGCCGCGGCAGATCGATCGCAGCTTGGTAGATGCGCAGCAAGCCAGGCGCTTGCTCGATCGTCTGGTTGGCTACAAGATCAGCCCTTTGCTCTGGCGAAAGGTCAACGGCCGTTCCGCCGGACGAGTACAAAGCGTAGCTGTGCGCATCATTTGCGAACGCGAAGCAGAAATAGACGTTTTCTTGCCGCAAGAATACTGGTCCATCAAAGCTGACCTTTCGAAGCTTCGATCTAAAACTTCTTTTGCGATGAATCTGGCCAAGTTCGAAGGCAAACGCATCATCGCTGCTTCCGACAAACCTTCTGCCACAGCAGTTGTCATCGACTCGGAGAAGCGTGCAAACGAAATCGTTTCTGCAGTCCAAAAGGAAAAGTTTGCTGTCACCTCAGTGACTGAAAAGACCAGCCAGCGCAATCCGCAACCGCCTTTCATTACATCCACATTGCAGCGCGAAGCAGCTAATAATCTTGGCTACGCAGTCAAGAAAACGATGCAAGTCGCTCAACAACTTTACGAAGGCGTTGAGCTCGGCGATGCTGGACCGTCCGGTCTGATCACTTACATGCGTACTGACTCGACACGTGTGTCGCCGCAAGCTCAAGACGAAGCGAAGCAGTATGTCCTTGATCGTTTCGAGAAAGAATTCTATCCAGACAAACCACGTCTTTACGAGAAGAAAATCAAATCGGCTCAAGACGCGCACGAAGCCATTCGCCCAAGTAGTGTCTGGCGGACACCGGAATCAATCCGCGCATTTTTGAGTCCGGATCAATTCAAGGTTTATAAGTTGATCTGGGAGCGCTTTCTCTCAAGCCAGATGGCTTCCGCGGAGTTGGCCACAACCACCGTTGAAGTTACTGCCGGAGCGGGCGTTTTCCGCGGCTCTTCGACCGATGTTACTTTCGCCGGTTACACAATTGTGTATAACCGCGAATCGACTGCGGACGATTCAGCGCAAGAAGATCCTTCAGCAGAGGCTCTGACAATTCTTCCCGAGCTCACCAAGGGCGAGGAAGTGAAGTTGAAAGGAGTCGATCCCAAACAGCATTTCACCCAGCCACCGCCGCGCTTTACAGAAGCGAGCTTGGTGAAAACGTTGGAAGAATTGGGCATTGGACGACCATCAACTTACGCCACGACTGTAAATACGATCATCGATCGCAAATACGTTGAGCGACAAGCCAAGAACCTTTGCCCGACAAAACTCGGAAAGGCCGTAAACGCCCTCCTTGTTGAGCATTTTGGCGACATTGTCGAAGTCGGTTTTACAGCGGACATGGAAGCCAAGCTCGACAAAATCGAAGATGACAAAGTTGACTGGCACGGCATGTTGAAGGATTTCTACAAGCCCTTCGGCGAAACGCTGAAACGTGCTGAAGAAAACATGAACAAGGTGATCATCCTTTCTGAGCATGTTTGCCCGACATGCGGTCTGCAAATGGCCATCCGCTCTTCGCGATTTGGTCAGTTCCTGGGCTGCATCGGCTACCCGGAATGCAAGACCAAAATTCGTTTGACGAAAGACGGACTTCCAGTACCGGAAGACAGACCGTCAGACGAGCTGTGTAAGACATGTACAGCGCCCATGCTGATTCGCTATGGTCGTTATGGAGACTATCTAGCCTGTTCGGTTGAAGAATGCACTGAGCAGCGACCTATCGTTAAGTACACCGGCGTCACCTGTCCGCGTGAAGAATGTGGCGGAGATATCGTTGAGAAAAAATCTCGACGAGGCAAAATGTTCTTCGGCTGCAGTCATTACGGTGTCAACGGATGCACCATGGCTTTCTGGTATCCGCCGCTTAAATCCGGTGGACCTAAGAGTGGTAGTAACAAGTGCCCGCAGTGCGACGCTTTACTGCTCTACAAAGTGCTGAAACGCGGAGATCAAATTGCTTGCTCGAACAAGGAATGCGGATTTGCGCAACCTGTGACGGGCCAGGAAGAAAGGGTGTCCTAGGCAAGCGGTGGTATCCAACGAGCGCGTTGGGTGACTCCCTGTACACATCTGATTGGCATTCCAGAAATGTCATGAGAAACTTCAATTGTTAAAACATTGATGTAGCCTAACGTTTATCTTGAGTGCCCTGTTAGAACTGCTGATAGCTGGGTCCAACTTGAGTTAGCAAGAGACACAAGAGGCAACATGTTGACTCAGCTTTCGTCCAACGTCCTAGTGTTAGAATAGACTTACTTAATCGGAACCCAAGGGAGGCTGCTGGCCGCCATGTTTGAACGGTTTACAGAAAAGGCCATCAAGGTCATCATGCTTGCCCAAGAAGAGGCTCGCAGGCTAGGTCACAACTTCGTCGGCACTGAGCAAATCTTGCTCGGTCTAATTGGCGAGGGAACCGGCATTGCAGCCAAGACCTTGAAATCGATGGGCGTCAATCTGAAAGATGCGCGCGTCGAAGTAGAGAAAATCATTGGCCGAGGGTCCGGATTCGTAGCTGTAGAAATTCCTTTCACGCCGCGTGCCAAGCGCGTGCTGGAGCTGTCGTGGGATGAAGCCAGGCAGTTGGGACACAACTACATCGGCACGGAGCACTTACTGCTCGGATTGATTCGAGAGGGCGAGGGCGTCGCCGCTAGAGTTCTTGAGAACCTTGGTGTTGATCTTACCAAAGTGCGCAGTCACGTTATTCGCCTTCTGGGTGAAAGTGGCGCTGCCCCCGCCGGTGCCACCACTTCAGCGGGCACAGGTCGCTCCAAGACACCGACGCTGGATGAGTTCGGTGTCAACCTTACCCAGTCCGCTGCTGAAGGTCGACTCGACCCGGTCGTCGGTCGCGAAAAGGAAATCGAAAGGGTTATCCAAATTCTCGGACGGCGAACCAAGAACAACCCGGTTCTCATTGGTGAACCTGGTGTTGGTAAGACAGCTATTGCAGAAGGTCTGGCGATTCGCATCACAAATGCGGACGTACCGGACATTCT
>JADYXS010000422.1 GCA_021772155.1 Candidatus Obscuribacter sp. | reverse complement strand
TAATGAGCGACAATTTGAATTGCCGCTTGACCACAATCGGCAAGAGTACCCCAAATATCAGTTAAGGGTTCGGTATTAGACCCACTAACCAAAATTAGATACAACACACCGTCGGCGGTGCCGCCACTAAATATCTAGAGAACATCGAATTGCAGGCGTAGCGTGCCACCGATAGCGCATTCTAGTGGCGTTGTTTGATTGAAAAATAGAACTAAGTTTGGCCTCGGTGGTAACCGAGGTCGGTCATGACGTGCAGCAAAAAGCAGGTTAGGAAGTTGATGAAATATTCAAAGACGCTATCGCAGGAAACCGCGGCCGACAGAGCTGGAATGTCGTTAAGGACAGCCAGGACATACATCAAGGCTGGCGGGCAAAAGAGCAATGCGAAAGAATGGAAGTATCGCCAGACGCACAAAGATTTGTTTGCCAATGTGCTTCCGGAAGTTGAGGGCATGCTTGCAATCAATCCGGGCTTGCAGGCGCAGACAGTGATGCAGTGGCTGATTGATCAGTACCCAGAGCAATTCAATTGGAGCCACAGAAGAACACTTGAGCGACGCATTTCGAAGTGGAGAGCGCTAAAAGGGCCGGACCTGGAGGTGATGTTTCCGCAAGTACACATACCCGGAAAACAGAGCCAATCGGATTGGACTCACTGTACTGAGCTCGGGGTAAAGGTTGATGGACAGCCATTTTCGCACATGCTTTTTCACTTCATGCTGCAGTATTCTCGCTGGGAGACAGCGTACATATCGCATTCAGAGAGCTTTGCCAGTTTGACGATGGGTTACCAGAGGGCCGCTGCCGAACTTGGGATGGTGCCGGAAGAACATCGGACCGACAATTTAACGGCAGCGGTAAGCAATCATGGCAATGCACACGTATTCAACGAGCGCTGGGCAGCTTTTCTTGGCCATTACGAAGTTGAGCCAAGCAAGAATAACCCCGGCGTCAGCCATGAAAATGGCTCAGTGGAAAAGAGCCACGACCTGCTAAAGAATGCACTGAAGCAGGCGCTGATGCTGAGGGGCAGCAAGGAGTTCAGCACTGTAGAGGAGTATGAAAAGTTCATTCGGCACATACTTGATCAACGCAATGCAGCTCGAAAGCAGCGCTTAGCTGAAGAGATGAAGGTGATGAAGCCATTGCCATCAAGTGATTGGAATGATCCCAAAGAAGTATGGCCGACGGTGACGTCGTTCAGCACTATTTCGGTAGACAAAGTTGTCTATTCTGTGCCCAGTCGCTTAATTGGACGAAGCCTCAAAGCCCTGGCCTATCCTGAGGTTGTGCGAGTATTTTTTGGCGACACGATGGTGCAGGAGATGCCGCGACTTTCGCCGGGCTCCAGAAAGATCAATTACCGCCATGTGGTGGCACATCTTTTGCGCAAGCCAGGAGCGTTTGCAAACTATCAATATCGGGACGAGATGTTTCCCACTCTTGTTTTTAGACAGGCATATGATGTTTTGAGCAAGAAGCGCCCAGAAAGAGCAGAAAAAGAATATTTGTTGGTTTTAAATCATGCTGCTACAACAAGTGAACAAGATGTAGAAGCCGCGCTATCGGTGCTGTTAGAAGCGGGGCAGCTGCCGTTGTTTGTGGCGGTGAGGGAATTGACTACCACCGAAATGCCGAGTGCGGTGCCGTTTGTGTTCATTGCCGCTCCAGAGCTTTGTTCATATGACGTTCTGCTGTCGTATCTACTGTCACTGTCGGCACCAAAGGAGGTGCACCAATGAAAGATACAGCCCAGCTTGAGGCGTTGCTGCGCTCCCTCAACTTATCGTCATTTGTGCGTAATTACAGCGACTTTGCGGAGAAGTCACACAAGCAAAAGCTCAGTCACATTGCTTATTTGCACGAATTGGCGCAGGTAGAAAGCACTGAGCGTCAAGGCCGAAAAATCGAGAAACTAATCAAACTGGCGAAATTACCGAGAGGAAAGACCTTGGCCGGTTTCAATCTATCAAAGCAACCATCGCTCTCTCCGGGGCGCGTGAAGGAACTTGCTCAAGGTGATTTTTTGGACCTCTGCGAGAATCTCTTGATCTTCGGTATTCCTGGTGCCGGCAAAACACATTTGTCGTCCGGCCTAGCTCGGGAGTGGTGCCTGAGGGGACGGCGCGTACTCTATACAACTGCAGCCACACTCGTGCAGGACTTGCTGGTGGCGAAGCGAGATTTGAAATTAAACCAGATGATCAAGGATCTTGATCGCTACGACGCTTTGGTGATCGACGACATCAGCTATGTGCCCTACAACCGGGACGAGACCGACGTTTTATTTGTGCTGCTGGCAGCAAGGTACGAAACTAGAAGCGTGGTGATAACCAGTAACCTCGTTTTCTCGCAATGGGAAAATATCTTCAAAGACGCAATGACTACCCAGGCGGCGATTGACCGTCTTGTGCATCACGCCACCATCCTGGAGTTGACCACAAGCTACAGGCAGGAAGAAGCGAAAAACAGGAAAAAGATTCAAGAGGAGAAGAAGCTGCAGGAAGACGATTAAGTTCCACCGGGCCTGCCCAGCCCGCGGATTCCACCCTGTCGGCCGCAGCAAAGCTGCGTGCCTCCAGGGCGGCTTTTACTCGCCCATACAAGGAAACAGAACATGCGAAGAAAACGAAGAGTTACTCTCACACTGCCAGAGGAGTTTTTGAATCTGTGTGAGTCTGACTTGCAGACGCCGGAGAAGATACTGCGCGGCTTCATCGCCGATCTATGCGGGCTGATTAGTTGGCACAGCAGCCCAAGAGCAGACGGCTACAGCAGCAATGGATCAGACGAGCGTGCCATGGCCCAAGCCTACTACGACCGCGTTGGCTATGGTCATTGGGCCATGTCAATTAGAAAAAACCAGAAAAGAGAAAATCTACTGAAATCACCGGGATCTCAAGCGGCAAATTTAAACTGTCGCTCCCGGCAAAACATATTGACGCCAGACACTTTTCATCACCTCACCTCAACAAGTATTCAAAGCCCCACTAGCGCCACTACCTCTAATCGATCCAACAGCAACGCACCGAATCGCAATGCTGTCAGGGAGAGCGATGGTCAATACGGCGACACAG
>JADYXS010000421.1 GCA_021772155.1 Candidatus Obscuribacter sp. | reverse complement strand
TTCCTTTTCCTGTTGATCGGATTTTCGGCTCTCTTCTTCAGCATGCCGTCTTTGAGCGTCACGAATGCGGCTTACTTCTGCCGCAGCAGCTTCTTGCTGGCGTTTTTGAGCTTCCTCGGCGGTGCGTTCTTCTTCGCGTTTGCGAGCCTTAACTGCCTGCAACTCCTCTTCCAGAAGGTTATCGAAAGTACCAGTCTGCATCTCACCACCTTCCAGCAGTCTGGAAAATTGAAGCGTGGTGAACGAGGATGGCAGGCTGGAAATAGCCAGGGCGGCTGCATCTTTAGCGTGCAATGGATCGTCCAGTAGGCGGCTGAGAGTGGCAATGATTTGGGCTTCGTGGAACTTGCTAGCCTGTTCGGTCTGTGCTTTTAGGACTTCGATCTGCACGTCCATCTGCAGCTCGCCGAGCACTTTATGCAATTGCAGCTGCTGGTCTATTTGACGCTGGCTAATTTCTTCTTCGTGTTCCTGGTGCCGCTTCTGAGTATCCAACAACTGGTTATGCTGGGCACGCCAAGCGTGGAGTTGTTGTTCGCATAGTTGTCGCATCAGATCCAAGTTTTCGCGATGCTGCTGCTTCAGGTCTTTACTTAGCTGAGTGCCAAAGAACCAAATGAGTCCGCCAATTACAATAGCTGACAGGGCATTGCCAACGAACCCGACTATGACTTCCATCCTGAAAATCTCCGCTGAACTTCTGGCTACGCCAAGGCGTGCCTCTACGTAATTACCCGGGGACGACAGCGCCTAATCTGAGATTACAAGCGTTTGGTTAGACTGTTCCGCCGCACGGCGTTCCACAATTGCTTCCCTTGGTGCCAGGAAGCCGCTGTCACGGTAAGGAACGCCAGATCTGCCTGACAATTTCATCTGCTCTTCTGCTGATAATTTGTAAACTCCTGGTCGGTCGAGAGGCAAAGGAGCGATCGCTGCCAGGGTACCGCCAGACTTTCGTCCGACCCCGGTCGTTTTGTACACATTGAACCGGGCCTCGACCAGACCGCCGCGCACTGCCCCAGCCGAGCTGTAGGTAAGAATCACACCCTGGCTCAGCTCAAGCAGTCGATAATATTCAGCAAACAAATCAACTGTCCACAATTCCGGTACTTTGCGCGGTGAAAAGGCGTCATGAAATACCAAATCGAAACGCTCCGTTAGCTTGGGAGCCGTTGTGCGCAAGTCAGCATGAATAAGCTCAAGGGAAATGACGAGCTTGCCGTGCTGATAACTGAAATGCCCGAATTTGTTTGGCAAGTTGACTCCAAAAACAGATCGAAGCTCCGCGAACCTTTCGATTCTGAGAACTTCGGGCACTAGTGTTATGATTTCCGGATCAAGCTCAACACCTGTCACACGGATCTCTCCGCTGATACCATCGGCAATGGCAGACTGAAGCAAGACAAAAGTGTTGTATCCGAGGCCAAAGCAGGCATCTAAAAGTGTGAGCTCTTGTGTTTCCTTTAGTTTGCCGAGACCATTGGAAGGAACCACATAGTTCTCGTACGACTCTGTGTAAGCTCCGGCGCTGTTGTGATATAGTTCGCCCGCCTCGACGTTAAACAAGGTCAGTGAGCCATCTTCCGTGGTTATGAATTCCGTCATGATCTGACCACAGCTCGGACTTACATTTCGAGAATAATTTTTCCAAAGTTCTCATTCGCTTCCATATACGCATGCGCTTTGGCGGCTTCATCCAATTTGAACGTTGCGTCAACGATAGGCTTAAGCGCACCATTAACGAACAATGGATTCAAATGATGGGACAGAATCTGCGCAGCTAATATTTTTTCTTCGATAGCCCGCGCTCTCAGGCTCGTACCGGTTATCGTTAACCGCTTCCTCAAAATTGTGCCTAAATCCACACGAACCTTTGTGCCGGCAACAAGACCTACGAGCATGATTCGTCCTTTCGGCGCACAGCACTCAATGTCTTGTGCAACATAATCTCCCCCAACCAGCTCCAATACCACGTTTACGCCGGCCCCTCCGGTAGCCACAAGCACGTCTTCGGCATATTCTCCGTCAAGAGTAAGAATCCGGTGCACCAGTCCATATGCTTCAGCTTGATCCAGCTTGTGTCCGGACCGCGCAGTGCCGATGGAAATCGCCCCGATAGCGCGAGCGATCTGAACCGCAGCCGTCCCAACTCCGCTGCCCACCGCGGTAATCAGCAAATGCTCTCCAGGAGAGAGCTTTCCTTGCACAACTGCGGCATCATATGCGGTGATGAAAGCCTCCGGAATTGCGGCAGCTTCGATGTATCCAAGATTTGCTGGAATCAATGACAACACTCTGGCATGCACAACTATGAATTCAGCATAGGTGCCACCACCGGCAAGACCGTAAACGCGTTCGCCTACTGCAACTTCAGTGACTTTAGGTCCCAATTCTACTACTTCGCCGGCAAATTCCAAGCCGGGAATGTCGGCTGGTGCATCCGGCGGTGGTGGATAAAACCCGCGGCGCTGGAGCACATCGGCACGATTTACACCAGCTGCTCGTATGCGTACTAATACTTCTCCATGTCCGGGAATCGGACACTCTCGTTCGACCGGTACAAGAACTTCTGGTTCGCCGAAAGAGGCAATAGCAACAGCTTTCATGGTGCTTACGCTAACACGTACGAGCCAAAAATGAAAGGAGCGAGAGAAATCTCTCGCTCCTTTATCAGCATGGAACTAGAAAACTGATGTCTAGTTCGCGGCTTTTTTATTCTTTGGTACAGCGCTGACGACTGCATCGCCTGCTTTCTTGGCGCCTTCGCCAACTTTCTTTGCTCCGCCAACTACGACTTCGCCTACTTTCTTGGCTCCGCCTACTGCAACTGAGCCAGCTTTTTTGGCTCCGCCAACCACTGCATTACCAGCTTTCTTAGCGCCATCGCCAACTGCTTTGGCACCAGCAACGGTGGCATCGCCAGCTTTCTTAGCACCATCGCCGACAGCATCTCCAACTTTCTTAGCACCTTTTACGGCACCCTTTTCGGCTTTTTTGGCATCCGTAGCAGTGGCTTCACCGGCTTTCTTTACGTCTTCAACGACCTTATCTTCTGCCTGGGCAGCGCCGATAGAAACAACGGCCAACGCCGCAACCATCAACCCAGCAATACCGTTTTTCATACTACACTCCTGAACTCACTCTTGAAAACCCGCTTCTTGACCGCGGATACAGTCGTATTCTGGCAACCACAACAGTATTCCGCCTCATTTGGACGGCCGATGCAAAAAACTTTGTTACACAACCATAGTTTAAGCGCTAGTATGAAGGACGCACAATTCGCGCCACAAGCCAACTTAGCGAGAATATATGGCTTCCAGATATCGAAAGCGCCGCCGTAAGAAAATTCAACTCCGGCAGCCGGATGTCAGTCAAACACTTCCAGAGACCGTCGAAGCAGTTCAGCCTCGTCCTTCCGGAGAGGCTGAAGTTTTTGCCTACAACGCAGGGGCGTTGGTCGAAGTACCTGTCACTGAAGCCGGTGACTTGAAGCAACTCGTTGACAAGTGGTCCGTCACGTGGATAAACGTTGATGGTACAGGCGACACTGAGCAGGTGCTTCGCCTGGGCAAGCTCTTCAACTTACACGAGCTGGCTATTGAAGATGTCATCAATCTGCATCAAAGAGCCAAGGTCGATGTATACAACGACCAACTGTTTATTATTTTGAGAATGCCAACTTGGCAAGATGGCCAACTTCACCAGGAACAACTTTGCATCGTGCTCGGAGATAAATTTGTTCTGACGTTTCAAGAGGAACCAGGCGGCGATTCTTTGGATCCTGTGCGCGATCGAATACGCAAAGGATTTGGGCAGATTCGTTCGGCGAAAAGTGATTATTTGGTGTATTCGATAATCGATGCGGTCGTGGATGGCTATTTCCCGGTGATCGAAAAAATTGGCGATCTGCTGGAGGAACTTGAAGACGAAATCCTCGAGCGCTTTGATCGACGCTCGCCGGCGAACATTCTTGAGCTCAAACGAGAAATTCTAAATGTAAAACGGGCGATCTGGCCTGCACGTGAGGCCCTCAATCTATTGATCCGCGACGACTTGCCCCATATTGATCCGCACACCAAAATTTATCTGCGGGACTGTTATGACCACGTGATTCGCATCATTGATTTAGTCGAGCAGCAACGAGAAATGTGCACCGATTTGATGGATCTCTATCTCAGCAGCGCCAGCAATCGAATGAATGAAGTGATGAAAGTTTTGACCATGATCACTCTCATCTTCATGCCACCGACTCTAGTGGCGGGCATCTATGGAATGAATTTCAATACCGAGATTTCAAAGTGGAATATGCCTGAGCTTAACTGGATATTCGGATATGAGTTTGCCCTAGCTTTGATGTTCTTGTCAGCAATAGTGGTTTGGGCAATAGCACGCCTGCGTGGCTGGATGCAGGATGCGGATCTGCGCGCGGATCCAACTGTACCAGCAGTTCGCGGTCCGGCTGCTACGCACCAAACCAAATGATCAATCGACCGGTGCTTTCGTCATCAAAAAGCCGGCGAGCAAAAGTGAAACTGCGCAGGCAGCGGCCGCTGTGATCGGAAGTACAGGCAGGGAGTCAGTCTTGTTGGGGCTAGTCTGAGACAGCGTTGTGAAGTTATCGGTAAGTTTGTGTGAGACGCTGCTGAGTTTGCGTAATCCAGCAAACATTACGAGCATCCTGGACATCTTGCTACCAGAGCCTTCCGGATTCTCCATGAGCGCTTTCAGCTTCTGTACAACGTTGTCCCCGACGGTCACCAATTTGCGTTGCTCTTGGTAGATTGCCAATCGCTCAGGGTTGCCTTGAGAAAGTTTTTCCAGTCCGTCCAAGCTAGCAAATAGTTTGCTCTTCTGCTGTTCGTACTCCTCAGCATCAGAAATTCGTTGACCGGTGGCAAAGCTCATTTGATACTCGTTGACTATCACGCCAGCCTTTAGCACGTCAGTAACCAGTTCGTTCAGACGCCGATCTTCCGTTCCAGGCTGTGCGCCACCACCTGCTGCAGTGAACACTACGGCAGTAATGGCAATAAGCTGCAACAAAATTAGGGCTCCGACCAGCAATTTATACGTCTTAGATTTCATATCAACCAGTTTGAGACTTCGCAATTGAAAAGATACTACCCCGTTCGAGGAGATTAAGAAACAACTGCAGAGTTCATTCAGTTTTAGCTCTTAACTTTCAGATTTTCTAAATGTAGTCAAGGGAACTGACTACCTGTTAAGGCGTCGAATTATTCAAGGACGTGATGAGCAGCCTGAGTTCATTCCGGTCGACTGCCGGAGACTTTTTTACTATCGCTGGAAGGCCAATTATGCGGAAGCAACGACGATCATCAGAAGCAAAAGGAGATTGGAACGAGGACACCCCTCAGCCAGCGGATTGGAGTGAGACGGAATCGCCAGAACCGACAGGGGTTTCAGACGTCGTGGAAGTGATAGAAACGGATCCCCATAACGAAGACGTCTTTGTCCTGAAGGAGGAGACTCATGATGACGGGGACGAGCGGGAGTATAAGTCTTCCCGCCCGGCTTTGGAAGAAGACTCTACCAAAACCTACTTGCGTGAAATCGGTCGGCACAAGTTACTGAAGGGGCGCGAAGAAATTGAGCTTGCGCGCTCGGCCAAGCAAGGCGATGAGCAGGCCAGGCAAAGGCTGATTCAAGCGAATCTTCGCTTGGTTGTAAGTATCGCTCGCAAGTACATAAACCGCGGCCTTACATTTCAAGATCTAATCCAGGAAGGCAGTCTGGGCCTCATTCGCGCAGTGGAGAAATTCGACCCGGAAAAAGGATTCAAATTCTCAACTTACGCCACATGGTGGATTCGTCAGGCAATAACCAGAGCAATTGCAGACAAATCACGCGCCATTCGCGTACCAGTACACATGAATGAACGACTAAGTAAATTGCGCAAAGAAATCCGACAACAGCGCGAGAAACTTGGTCGAGCACCGGACTTGAATGAACTGGTAGAGGCAACGGGGCTAACTTTAGAGAAAATTGAGCAGGTGCTGGGCGCCTCCAAAAACTTATTGTCACTGGATGCAGTCTATCGTGAAGGCTTTGACAGCACGCTGGGTGAAATGCTTGAAGACGAATCTAGTCGAAAACCGGAAGACACAGCATCTGAGCAGTTGCTCAGCCGTGATATCGAACAATTGCTCACACAACTTGCTCCGCAAGAGCGTGCTGTGATTCTGCTTCGTTTCGGCCTGCGAGGCGGAGCACCACTCACACTGGAAGAATCAGGCAAGCGACTGGGGTATAGCCGCGAACGAGTGCGTCAAATCGAGTTCAAGGCGATGAAAAAGCTCAGAAACAGCTCGCGAGTCTCCGGTTTGAAGGAATACCTCGCGTAGTGTTCGGCGCAAATTCAAAGAGCCGGCGATCTTGCCGGCTCTTTGAATTTAGTTCGGAGAGGGTGGGATTCGAACCCACGGTGGGGATAAACCCACAGATGTTTTCAAGACAACCACCTTAAACCGCTCGGACACCTCTCCGCGAGGTCTTCAAATTGGGGTGGACTAACCAATGTATCACATGAGTGGCGCCCCTTGAAATGCCAAGGTTGTATAATGTTTCGGATACGCGCCCTTAGCTCAGCTGGATAGAGTGCATGGCTTCGAACCATGAGGTCGAAGGTTCGAATCCTTCAGGGCGTAATTCTTTTATCGTTTTATTGAAGCGGCTTTCGAATTGCGAGCCGCTTTTTTATTGGGGCACACATATCACGGCCGTGATATGTGGGTGATATGAATTTGGGAAATAAACAGATAATTACCAATAGTTCGCATCCGCTTGACCACAGCGTTTCGGTCGAAATCGGGTTCCCTAAGACCGAAATTCATCTCTAAAGTTTCTGTCGCTTCGCGATCTACAAGGTAGCCGACCGCACACTAGAAATTGCAAATCATGGCTCGATACCGCCGCTATCGCCATTCGCGTCGTGTAGATCTACAGCTGGCGTCCAGGCGATCGCTGGCGGCATCGAGCGCCGCGCGAACCTCGGTCTATCAGCGGAACGCGAATAAACGATTACTGAAGATCTGCAGTCAGCAGCGGCGACTGTCAAACCAATTCTCGCCGTAACTCTGGAAGGGCTCACGTTTCCCAAGCTGTAGGTCGAGAGTTCGAGACTCTTCGCCCGCTCCAATTTTAAAAATCGAATATCACTCGATACCCCTCTGATGCCCCTTTCGGCAGGTAGATTCAGACAGGTTGAGAAAACGTTTCTGTTGTAGGGAGGGGCTGACCGCAGCGCGTGCACAGCTTGCTGTGCCGCGGGCGGTCCGCACAGCGTGTCCCCTCCCCTTGCGGCAGACGCTGCTTATTGATGTGACAAACTCCAGCCGACATCGCAAGTAGCCCAAACCACTGCGCTCACAAAGCAGTGTATACATCTTTCTTTCGACAGGCCGTGGCTTTAGACCCTGCTGTATACGTGGTGCCCGAAAGTGTATACACCGAATGCCCTGCCCACCAACGGTTTCGGGCATTTGTATACATCCTTTATCCTGCAATTGTCTTTTCTCTTCGTTCCAAGCCAATTGTCACTGACAAAGATCAATGCATTTTGAACTTCCGCTACTGCACCAGCAGCTTGCTCTGATTGAGATCAACTTAAGTTGCTGTTTGGTCTGGTTTGATATTGCTTGTGCAAATCTCTGACTATTACCGAACATCTGACGAGTTTTTCTAGTAAGTGGTGCGTTGAATTGAGCATCTCCAAACAAAGATTTATCTACGTTTGGCATAAAATTCAAGATATCCACAAGCAGTGCAGCGGTAGGCCACGATCTTCTTCGTTTCCTGCGGCTCCTTCACAGTCTCCGGATTCCAATCACTTTGCTGGGCCGCTCCAGGCACCCATTCACCGGAATACTTCCCCGAGTGCCCGCGGTCCAATAAAAATCCCTGCTCCATGTTTGCCTTACATCTGAGGCAATTCAAACTCAGTTCCATAAAATCCTCGTCTTGTTCCTGACCTATGCATGGCTTTTTCCATTTTGGTATCAGGTACCATTCCATATGCCCCGTTCAAATTCGTGCTGAATCAGCGTATAGATAAGGATGCCTGATTGCGCCGGCTGGTGGTAAGACTCAAGAGAGAACAAGCGGAATCGTCTTCACCTTTCAAAGCTTGCCTGTGGCAGTACCGGGAGTTAGAATGTAACTTGGTAGTGTCTAACACTACAGTACCTGGGAAATAGTATGGACGACGTCATCTCGGCCCACATCTCTAAAATCTTGGGTGTCTGCGGCGGCAAAGCATGTGTCACAGGTCATCGCATTCGGGTGATGGACATAGTTGTTCTTCATCAACTGCGCGGCTACTCCCCGGATGAGATTGTCGGAATGTTTCCCGGGATCAGTTTGGGAGACATTCATGCGGCCCTTGCTTATTATTTCGACAACCGCAAGGAAATCGATGATGACTTCGTCAAAGATGAGACAGCCGGCAAAGCCTTGTTAGCCAAACAGCCCTCCAAAGTTATCGGCAAACTTAGTGCCTGAACGCATTCGTTTTTTCTGCGATGAGCACATTCCCGTAGCCGTTTCGACTGGATTGAAGCAGCGCGGTATGGATATATTGACCATGCACGACGCTGGACGCTCCGGAATAGCTGATGTTGCTCAACTCCAGTTTGCATCTGAGCATCAGCTCGTCCTGGTTACCTTTGATGCGGACTTTCTTAACATTGCCCAAAGCGGAACAGAACATGCCGGAATCGTTTGGTGCCCAGCAACCAAGTATTCGATTGGACAGCTAATCAGATGTTTGCTGCTGGTCGGTACAGTCCTCAGTCCGGATGAGATGCGCAACCATATCGAATACCTGTAATCAGGACGAACAGGAGCTAAAATTCAATGTTTGTTGCCTGCTTCACCATGGAAACGACCTTCGATTCATCATCTTCAAGCTCGCTCGTTGGTCCTGGATTTTTCACCGGAAACATCATTTCGTGAGCGCGCTCGCGAGCGGCTTTCTCTGCGGTTCTGGCGGATTGCGCATAGACCTTGCGAGTTGTGCTGAGTTCTTTGTGATTAAGCGTATTCCCGATGACAGACAGGCTGGCGCCCGACATCGCCATATAACTGCCCAGCGTCCGTCGCAGATCATGCAAATGTAGATCCTTGATACCAGCCGCCTTGAGAATTCGAGCCCAGCCCTTCTTTGGATCTTTAAGCTGATTGACCTTGCCTGGGCCGACAAAGACCCATTCGAAACTTTTGCGGCTAGCAAACCGCGCTTGCAATATTTCAAGTTCTTCTTTCGTCAGTAAGATTGTCTGACTGGTACCGTTCTTGGTATCAGGTATCATCCAAATTCCCTGTTGAAGATCGAGCTGATCCCACCGCATCGCAAGTACGTTCGACTTCCTTGCGCCGGTAGTGAGACTCAAAAGAACATAGTCCCGCACACTGTCATTACTTTCTGCGTGGATAGCCGCCATGAGCTTCGGCAGTTCGTCTTCACTGACGAAACGAGACCGCGATTTAAGCCGGAATTTAGCGATGCCGGAAGCAGGGTTATCGCCCATAACAAGGGACCAGTGTTTGCCCTTGTTTATGACCGCCTTGAGCAGCTCTAACGTGCGATTTGCCGTCGTTGGACCACTGGTCTTACCAAGCTTGTTGATCAGGAGCTGGACTTCGCCTCTGGTGATTTCCTTTACCGGTCTGTTTTTCCAGGCGGAAAGGTAGCGGTCGAAGCTCGCTTGCATCACGCTCCAAGTCTTTGTGTGCTCCATCGCGTATTTATCTATGTATTCGGTGAACAGTTGCCCGAGCGTCAGCTCGGAGAATTGCTCTTTTCTCTTGATCTCGCGCGGCTTTTCACCCGCTGAGAGCTGCTGCATAACTGCTTGAGCTAACAGTCTGGCGTGTTCCACGGACAGAGCACTGTTGTTCCCGAGCACTACCAGCGGGTTTTCGTTAAACTCAATTCCTTGGAGGGCAAGTCCGTCGTAGTGTCCAAGCACTACGCGGCGCGGCTTTCCGTTGGACCACTTGTACACAGAAAAGGTTTTCGCTCCGGTCGGATTTACCGAAAGCTCTAGCCCGCGCATCTTTGTATCATAGTAGTATAACCGCTTGCCATCCGGCGAAACGCGTAGACCCTCGATGTAGCCTTTGCTGAATGGTGCTTGGTTGCGTGGCATTCGCGAAACATTCCCTTGTACTTACACGGCAGTTTTGAAGCTCAACTTCTAAGCTCATATTAGCACCCATTTAGTCTATGGGTCGTTTCTGGTGATATGTAGGTGATATGTGCTAGGGAATTATGGGGTAAGCTTGAGAACACTTGAGAAAATATGTGTCTTCACCATCACTGGACAGGGAGGAGCATAGAGCAATTCTGATATAACCAGCAGAAGCGTCGGAAAAGTACAATTCCTAATGGCTTCGAACCATGAGGTCGAAGGTTCGAATCCTTCAGGGCGTACCAATTATAGAAATGCTCCGGGAGCGGCTTTCAGCAAGGAAGCCGCTTCTTCTATGATGCAGTCAAAAGGCCCTGGCATACCGGATGGCGTAACACGGGCGGGCGGACTGATGCACAAATACAATGCGGTTGCCGAACCGTTGCTGCTGTGCTGGCTAACTCCGCAAACAAACCCAACAGAACTAGCCTTGCGGCAGGAACGTAATTACTAGTGAATCATTGGGATCCAAAAAATTATGGGTAATATCTGGAAGAACTACGGACTCAGCCTAACCAACCCTAGCAGCTCTTTTTTCGGTCAGCTGGGGCATCCAGACATAGACCGGAACGATCACGAAGCTAGCCATAATATTCTTGGTCGCAGGGGGCGCAACGCTATTCTTGCTCAAGATCGTTGTGCGTCGTGCGAGGCTTCGTCTCAGGCGCGTCCGATCTGGTTTTCTTGCTTGTAGAGCCGAGCATAGCTCGATCTGTGCGTCGAAGGACTTACAGTGTGACGGTAAGACGCTATCTGTCTCGATTTTTCACTCCATTCAAGTCTCAGAGCGTTGAGAGACTGAAGCGCAGTTACCAAAACTTCATAACTGGCAATTAGTTTGTTATGGAGAACTGTTAGGAGATGTCTGCCATGCCAGAACTGGTATTTGATACTTCGAGGGTAGGCGAGAGTGAAGCTTTTTCCCACGATTTCGGGAAAGGTCGGGCGCATCCTGAGGACCTCGCTTTTCCTTTAATGTATCAAATTGAAGGTAAGGCTAAAGAGTCGCTGGCTGGCGACAGCGACGTTGCAAATAAAGAGGTTTTTGATTTAGTAAGTGGTGCACTCAAGCTGCGCGTTCTTAATCATGTGGCAAGAAAGATGGAAATGTTTGGCTCAGGCACCGTAGATCGTGACCCTAAAGGAGAGGTTACGGGGATTAGTTTCGACAATAACAGCCCCTCCAATCAAGTCAAAGTAAACGTCAAAATCGCCGGAGATAAAGTCACCGTTAACGGCAAAACTGAAGCTGAGCTAGAGCTTAACGAGCTGAGCTATGTGGATAAGTTCACCAGAGCTCTTGCCGAAGATCCAAGTCGCCGACTACGTGACGGATCGTCTTTGAGCCCTGAAGAACAGAAAACTATTCATGCTGTTGAAATGGCGATTGCAAAAGGAGATTTGCCGGCCCTCAAACAAATAGCGCCTTCATTACTCAAAGGTCGCCAAATGAGAGATCGGATTTTTCAAGCCGTTAACGGTGATCTTGTTCATTCCCCAATCAAATATGTTCAAGGACCCGATGGGAAAGGTGCGATAGCTGTATCGGATGGCTATGACTCAGTAGTCATTGGCGCCGACAGCCGCACGAGCGTCTATAAACACAAGCCTAACGGCCAGACTTACTTCCTGGAATTTTCCAACGTGGGACCAAGGCCTGAAAGCGTGATTCAAAACTTGAGCCAGCAGACTGGCGATCACATCAGGCGACTGAAGGAAATCTATGGACATTCAGGCAATCCCCGTGTTATCGAATCTGTCTCGCCCTATCAACTCGCAGATAGGTACATTAAAGGCAGGCAAAATATCATTGGAGACAAAGCGCGGTGATCGCGTACGAACAAGCGGAGGTATATCTGACGAAGCGCTTGAATACCGCGTTCAACGGAAGCGAAAAGGATGTGGTATCAGTTGTTCGTCAAGTATTCTTCCAGTTGGTCGAGTGTCCCGGTCCAAGCTTCGGTCTCGTCGCCTCTGTCACTGATGAAGGTCTCTATGTCTGCCGGCGTGGTATCACCGTAACACTCTAAGATTATGGTCACGCGAGTGTGCTCCGGACCTTCGTCGGAAAACCTCACCGTGATTAACTTTGTGATGGGCCCAGTTGGAGCCATGGGATGCCGAATGACGTTCTCGTTCTCGTCGCAAAACTGCTGGGTGTAAACAATGCGATGAGGTTTTTCAATTGCTAGATAATGTGCACGTGAATATATCTTCGTGCCATCGTCGTAGGTTCTGCAATGCAAACGTCTGCCACCGGATTTGATATCGCACTTGATAAAGCACAATTCAGATCCCGTTCCTGGCAGCCACTTCGAAAGGTGATCTGGATCTGTCCACAACTCAAACATGGTTTCTTGAGATGCAGCAAAGGAGCGGTTTATAGTCCAGATCTCTTTGCCGAACGCAGCTTTTTCCAAAAACTCCGCTAGACGATCCCAGGTAGCTTCGCTACCATTTTGTTTAATACCTTTGCGAGTTAGTTCGGCAATTTCTGAAGTGGACAACGCAATGCAGATGTCCAATCGTGTCTCACCATCACTTTCGGAAAAGAGCACCGTCATCCGATACAGCGGATCATCGTCACCACTTCCGTAATAGTCGTAGACCAATTTTGCCCACTTGTCGACTTCTAGATACTTGGTCCTGGCAATAACATCGACGCCATCAGGACAATGTATTGTGTAATCCCAATATCCTCCCGCTTTCAATTCCGTGCTATGCGTTGTTCGTGTAAATCCACGAGGGCCCCACCATTCGTCTGCTTGAGCCGGATCGATCCAAGCATTCCAAACGGCCTCAACGGGCGCGTCATACACTCTGGTGATTCTTATCTCGTTGGACTTACTTTCTACGGACATGTTGCTTTCCTACCCCGGACTGTCCTGCATTCCAACTCATCACAGGGTTAAAACCTTAGAGTTAAGTATCGCCTCCTGTTGTTCTCCATGGATGGTCGTTGTCGAAAAACAGAACAGTAAGGAAAAGAGACTTTAAAGGCTGCGCTATCACGATGGTCTCACAGCGTTGCTGTTTCATATGGATGTTGCTGGCTGCAACTTCGTTGGCTGGGATTTGGGGGGGTGAGCGATATGAATTTCGAATGCAATGCCGGGTCAGAGACATGCAACGATAGGGTTACTGACGTTGGCACTGCATGGGATACCCCAGTCTTACTGTCCGAATTGGCTGCTATAAAGCCTGTTTCTGCAGTTGAGCCAAGCAGTAAACTTGCGGAAAGCAAAACAACCCGCATTCTGCCGACACTCGCACTAACAGACTCTTCTAAAAGCGGATCAGAAAAACAATCAAACAGCCCGGAACGCAACCCGTTTACTCGGAAAGTCGTTACCGGCGACATCGAGATTAAAGACCACCAAGGCCGGCTTGCAGAGATAAAGCACGCTGACAGCTCCGTAACCAGATACGGTTACGACGGCTCCAGCAACCTAAAAACAATGGTGGAGATCAACAAGGCCGGAATAATCACGTCAACAACCGAATTCAAGCCTTCCGGAATCATTTCCCGCAAAACAATCTGCGCGGGCGACTCCGGCAAAGTCCTTGCCATATCCACGGTTGAGTATGAGTCACAGGGCAAGGTCCCCAGACTAACAACACTGTACGCCATTCGCGAGACGAGGTTCTCCAGCGAAAGCGGCCGACCGAACGCTTCAACAGAGGTCTTCTACAATACGGACGGATCCAAACGCTTTGAACGTAGATCTGTCACAGTACCAGGCGGTCGGACAGAGCTAGATATCAAATTTGCATCAAACAACAAGGTGGCGCAGGAGAACAAATATACCTATGATAAAACTGGCAAGGTCCTAGATCAAGCGTGCGAAACTTTCGATACATTGGACGCTGGCAAAGTTAGACTTACTAGCGAATCCACCAATATAAACGGGCATCGCAAGTTAGATTTCGATGCCAGCGGAAAACAAATTGCTGAAACAACCTACAACCACGACCAGAAGACTGGACAGCTTCTGTCGACCTTGAAACGATTTAGTGACAACAAAACGGAAGAAACAATCATGCGCACCGACTCTCTGGGAACCTTTCCAGAATCGGTTACTTCCAAAAGTACTGCTGGCAGAGTTACATCCAGAATCGATTTTGACACCAATGGAAGAACAAAAACTTTCACGGAATTCAAGGAAGACGATAGCCGCACCATAACAAAATTTGAACGAGATCGAAACACCGACGAATTCCGAAAAGAGTCCGTGAAATCTCTTCGCCAAGACGGTACTGTGGAATCAACCACACAGTACAAGTACAACGACATCAACGGCGCTGACGGGCATAGGCATACGCAACACGTTTTGACAGTTAAATCCAGCTTTTCAAGCAATGGAGGAATGACTCGCGAGCAGGATCTCGATCCAGAAGGAAAAATACGCGCAGAGCGGCGCTATCAAGGCGAACCTAACTCAGCAAAGAACGTCAATGTTTTGCTCTCCGAAACCAACTATGACCGAGAAGGCAAAATTTCGGCGAAAACTGTCTACGCGCCAGATGGGAAAACCGAGGTATTCAAACAGTACAGAGATCACTCCGGCGTGCGCACCATAACTAACACGCCCGATGGTCAGCACAAAGTTGATACGGAAAGAGACTCCGATGGACGAAGACGCTTCGAGATAACCTACCATCCCGATGGCAAGACACAAGCCAGCTTCAGTCACTATCACAGAGGATTGCGGGAGACCGAAACATTTCAGTCTCCTGACGGCAAAACTTTGTGCACCATCCACTACAACGACCTTGCGAAAAGCCTCGAGCAACACGGCAACAAGATTCCGCCAGAGGTGAAAGTTCGCATCTTAAAAGAATCGATGGAAAGGCTACTTGATCCAACCCCGCCGTTTTTCGTCAATCGGACAAGGGAATTGCAAGGTCTAGAAATGCTGGCCAAAAGCCTTAAGAATCTCACAGCAGATCAATCTAAGCAGATAGTTGGGCTTTTACAAAACGCACTTTCAATTTCAGTTCCGCCGCTTACTAGTAAACTCCAACAAACAGATAGCGCAAGATATGTCAATTCGCTTGAAGTTGGAGCAGCTCTGGCCAGATTCATCTCACCGGAGCAAGTGAATCGAATTGCCCGTTCGGCAAACAGAGAGACCGTTCGTGCCCAAGAAGCGGGCAGTGGCAAGGAGCAGCAGCAACTGCTTGACCGTGCTACTTCATTCACTTCTGCAACGGGGAAACTACTCCTCAAAGTCATGACGGATGCAGAAGATCCCCAAGCCAGGCAAGCGGCTTTTGAGCGCTTTTGTCGTGATAAGAGTTCTGCAAATCAATACGGCAAGATTGAGTATTCGGTCAAAGATTCGCTGAAAACCTTTATGGAGAAAGGACAAGGAGACCTGGCAAACTGGAAGGTGCTCACGGACAGCGGCTACACGATCGGCACCCCGGTGCCGGTGGCAGTCCTATTCAAAATGACCGGCCTTGTTGGTAGTGACGCGGAACTGACCATACTAGCCGAAATGGCCATAAAGAATCACAAGAGTGAAGCCGCGGTTAGACAAATTCTAACCAACGCTGCCACTTATAATGCCTTGCCCGAGGCGCTCCGAAAAGGAGTGATAGACGGACTGTTCCCAACCCAAGCTGAAAAGGAAAGCAATGCTCAACAGATCAAAAATGGCGGGTCGGAGATAGATCTTAGGCAGCTCGCAATTCAGATGGCCAATGGCAAGTTAGATGCATCCACTAACTGGTTCTTGCGTCGGGACTTGGATAAGACTTTGAAGAATTCGATTGCTACGTTTCAGACGGGCGCAGACGGACTTGAGAACGAAGCCAAAAATATTCATGCTGTCCTTGAGCGGAAACTGAAGGAGATAGGCGTTCCTAAGCATGTAAGCCTTGCTGGATACCTCGGGTCGGCCTGCCGTCTGGATAAAATCAATCTATCGGATGAGAAGATCGGCGTCGAGCACAGACAGAAGATGGATATCCTTGAAGTGCCGCATCTGCATGAGCTGATCCAGAGAAAAACAGCCGAGGCCCAGTTGCTCCGGTCATGTTCTGGCCAATTACAATTAGCTCTCGATGCCGGCGAGGAATCACGATTACGGTCCGCTGGCAATATTAAGGCAGCGGATAGGAAAGCGCTCGACATGTGGCAGAACTATGGAGACTCGCTCAGGGAGCAACTCCCTGACCTTTGGCACGAATTACAAAGCAGCACCGGACAAATGGATAGCGGTCACAGCGTTGATACGTTTAGTACGCATACCATCTGGGACAGATTGAAAGATGCGGGACTGGTTAGAGGAAATGGGGCACGCAGCCAAGAGTTCGGTACTTCCCAGAACTACAAGGTGGCACTAGAGACTTTAGGCAGACCTTCCGGCGCTGGACCGGAAGCGCAGGTAGAGAGGCGTGAAGCCCTCCGGGCAATAGACAACCATCCCGCAATGACAAGGATCAATGAATATGCAAAGACTGCTGGCGAGGACTTAGCCAGGTTACAGGCCTTGTATCAAGCTGCTCAACGTGGTCATGTGTCGCCCCCGACAATCGCTGAGCTTCACGCTCTTGCTGGCAAAATAACCATGACGTTCAGTCAAGGAAAAAATAATCTGGACGAGTTTCGGCAACTCAAGCAAGATTTGGAAAAAGCCAGTCATCAAGCTTACCAAAATAACGATATCAAATTGTGGTCAGCACTGAATCAGAGGGCTTCAGCTATCGAACAGATGGTCAATATGTTCGATCCGGACTACGCCCGCAAATCCGGTGCTGCAGTCGACAATTATGGGCAGATGAAGCACATGCTGAAAACTATCTGGGATGGCGGTGTGAAGGAGTCCAACGGGATCACATGGCTTGCTACCCAAGGGACGGTAATTGCTGGAGCGATAGCTGTATGTGGGTTAGCCGTCCTGTCAATCGGTAGTGGAGGCATCCTGGCTCCTGCTGCTATTGGAGCTGCCGCTATGTTTATTGGTAGCGAGGGCGCCAAAGAATTTCAACACGCTTATGGTGGCATTATTCCGGCGGATCAGCGGTCGGTACTTGGAGCATACTTTGCTAGCGTCCAAGTGTACGATCCTGCAACCGGTAAGTCACGGGATCGCACGCTCTTCACTGATGTTATCTGCCCTAGCGCTGCTCAGCTCTCTTTCGATTTTGTGATAACGCTTCTCACAGCCGGTGTCGGTAGCGTAGCTGGTAAGGGACTAGGAAAGCTGCTGGAGCAAGCCGGCATGAAGCAGATACCTAGAATAATCGAACAGAACGCAGCGGCAATTCAGAAACTTGCCAGGCAAGTTCAAACGGCCGAAAAACTTGCCCAAACTCCAGCCCAGAAAGCATTTGTCAGCGAATTGTTAGACAACGCCATGAGCAAATACGGGAAAGAGCTCGGCCGTCAAACGGTCGGTGCGGCCGAGTTCGAGATTGCTCAACGATCGGCCGCCGAGATGATGCCCAAGGCAATGGCCAAATATGGCGAGGCCCTATCGATCGCCGTAATGTGCTTGCTGGCAACAAGACACGGCATAAAACAGCACCTCCTCGGGGATTTGCATGGAGTTATATTGAAAGGCGCAGATGGGAAGCATCTGTCCCACGGAGAACTCACCTTTTTCAAAGAAAGACTTGAAACACAGGGACAGCGTGTGATCCAGAAAGATGGATTGCTGGAAATCACGGCTCCTGATGGCACTCGCGTGTTCATGGGGAACGAGTTCGCAGTTCGGCAGGCCGCGGCCGCCATGCAGCAAAAGCCGCGGCCGGCAGAACGGCACATCGCCAGTGCGCCGGAATACGAGAGCGGCACCACCAACGGTGCGAAAGCAGCCGACCGCGTCATTGCTAACAATGACGTTCAACTATATTCACCAGACAGGCGCATTACACGGGTCCAGCTCAGCGATTCAGTCGCCTTGATGCGAGAATTACAAGGTCACACGGGGCGCCTCTTTGAACCTAAGATAATTGAAACGCTCAGCAAAGAGCTGACGCAACTTGCCCAGTCTTGGCCGAGCAACTTATCACCGCGTGAGCGGGCATTGCAGGTTCAGGAGCACCTGAACAAGTTTGCAGACCAACATGGGTTACCTCATCTTGAGGTTAAGGCTGAACGAAACCTGCCTTCGGGAGAAGCCCAATATCTTGACGGTCGCATCTCAATCAAAGAATCTGCATTGACTGACGGTAACAACATCCCCAAACTGGTCGAAAAGGCGTATCACGAATTCGTACACAATGAGCAGGATGGAACTATTGTCCGCGGCCTCGCTGATGAACTCAAGATTCTGCGTCTAACAGGTATCGAAGCCCGGGACAACGCCGCAATTGCAAAGCTACAAAAGCTGTATTACGAGCGAACGGACATGCAACTTTCCAACGAGCATGCGCGGGAAGTACTCAAAGTGCGCAATGGCGAATGGCTTACACATACAGAGAGAGCCAGGGCCGAACTACTGGCCAAACAATTTAGGGACAACTCGCCAGTAAGTATGGATATGTGGAGGCAAACTGGAAAAGACTTCGGAGAAACTCAGACAGAACTGAACAGGTTAAAGAGCAGTGCCCGGACTGAAACCACACTTGCGCAGGAAAAATTACTTGTCGATCGACTCAATGAGATAAACGCGATACGGAAACGAGCTTATGACGCATACATGCACGGACCCGAAAAGGAGTCCTGGATAGCGGGTCAGCGAGCGAGAATTTTCGCACTCGGCGAAGGCGCAACCGAAGGAACCGTCAAACAACCAAAAGCGAGTACGCGCCCATCTGGTACCGCTGAGGCATCCGTTGACGGAGCCAAGGCACTCCATAACTTCCCAGACAAGACAAAAGCACCAGAGCGGAATCCGCAATTTCGAACGGACATTGCAACATTGGAAAGGGAATCCACCAATAACTTTACGAGAAATATTGAAGTTCCAAAATCTGCCGATCATGTTCAACAAACAATCTTCGTTGTAGCTCAAAGGTTCTTGACACAAGGACAGCCGGGTGGAAAACCCAGTCTGAAAGAGCAAGGTTGGTGGTTGTTTCAAAGTGAGAAAGACAGTCCTGCCGATCATGCAAAAATGGATTACGTCATGGTTAACGAAAAGACCGGTGAGTATCACATTTTGGACGCTTCCGCCCAAGACAAGCACCTCAAGTCAATCATTCGTCAGCGGTCGATAATTAAATGGAAGCACGGTAATGGTAATGAGATAGAAGGTAACTCAGTTCTGACAGCCGACGGAGAAAAGCAAGTTCGAACGAAAATTATGGAACTTGCGGCTCTGGAATCACCGCTCAACCTGAAGGACCATCCGATACCTTCCACCAAACGTATCGAGGATTCGACAGAGCACGCACTCAAACTTGAAAACTACATGCGCGCACTGGCGCGTTCGACGAACCCCGATGTACTCAAATATGCAAGCGACGTGCGTGGGTCGGTTGTCTACGCAAAGGCTGCTGAGCGCATGGCAAAACCAGAGATGAAGCCAGTCAAAGAGGCATTTGAAGCCGAATGCGACGCCTGTCTGAAGGAGGTTCTACTGGAGTTGAAAAACGGCAAACGACTGGATACTTCGTTTGAGACCGCAGAAATGACTATTGACGTCACTAGCGAAAGGTTAATTCTGCAAACAGAAGGCACGCGTTTCACGTGGCCACTGACCGAGGCAAAATGGGAGAAACTTCGCCTCGACATGCTCAACCGGGATACTAAGGGACTAAATCGCGACCAAAGCGAAAAAATTGGAGAAAGGTATGTGAAGTCGAAAGACATACCGGTGACTGAATTGGTCAAAGCGGTAGCAGCCAAACTCAGCAAGATGGACAGTGACAAAATTTTCGGACGAACGAAACCGGTTGAAAACAAACCAGTTGAAATCAAGCCGGTCGCAAGCAAACCCGTTGCAACCAAACCGGCCGAAATCGAAAAAACTGCTCCATCGCTGGTAAAAACGACGCTGGATGATA
>JADYXS010000051.1 GCA_021772155.1 Candidatus Obscuribacter sp. | reverse complement strand
TGCGTATTGAAGCTTTTGTTCAACGCGGCTTCCGTGCTCAGTACATCACCAGCTATCTGCAACAAGTGCAAGCGATACTGAACTATGCCGGACACAAAGCGAAGACGCAGACGCAAGCAATAAGCGGCGATCCTGATACTTTGTAGGGGCGCACGCCCCTGCAGATGCACCGCACGTCAAACGAGAAGCGGTGTGCAGTCAGTACGGCCAGTTATTCAGCGTTGCCGGTTGGCTACGGAGAAGTATTTCTAGCGACCGCGCATGACATCCTTGAGCCGCCAAGCCAGATCGTTCGGTCTGTTAACCAAGCGCATTTCGTAACGGTTAAGGCGCGCTACAGTTTCAACTGAACCTTGCGACATCGTTTCAGCCGCCAGGTAGCACTCTAATGCTTCTCGGTACCTGCCTTTCGACTCGTTTACACGGCCCAGTTCTAACATCCACTGGCTGCGCGGTTTATTTCCGTCGACTGCGGTTCTCAGCTCTCGTTCGGCTGCATTGAAGTCACCTTGTTTCTCAAAGAGAAGGCCAAGGCTATGGTGGTATTCCGAATGATATGCGGTTTGGTCGATTCGCTTGCCCACTCGTTCGAGATTGGAAGCAAGGACTTCGTTGCTCACCCCAGGCAAAATCAATTGAAGCAGGGCGATTGCTTCTTGTTGATCTCGATCAGAACTTGAGCGCGCCAAGTTGAAGAGCGCTGGCTCCAAGGCTGCTTGGTCGCGTCCATCATGGTGATTCGCTGCAGCTAAATGATACGCAATGCCGGGTTGATACGGCCAACGTAGGTAGACTGGCCTGACGGCAAGGATTGCTTCTTTATACTGTCCCAACCCGTTGAGCGCTGCCGCCTTGGCAATCAATGCTTCTGCATCGTTGGGATGTAGCTTTAGGTCAGTCAGAGCCAGTTGCAGCGCCTCTGCGAAGCGTTTCTGTACAGATCGTCGTTTGGAAATCATGGTCGCTACACTCATCAAAGGATGACCATGCTTTCTCTCGGAGATATAAGCAGATTCGGCTGTAGAGACGGTTTCAAACAAGAGTGCAACTACTGTTTCCATTTCCCGGATATCGTCGTCTTTCGGGAAAGTTTGCCGTATCTCTACCCAATCCATAAATGCAGACGCCGGGTTATCTGTTCGATACTTTTCCTTGAATTGCCGAAGTATTTCTTTGGAACGGGCAGGATCGAGTACGTGGGCCTTGGCGAACTGCTCCTTCGCCATTTCCCGCATGCCTACTGCATCGTAACTTTTACCAAGCAAGACATGTGCAAGTGCATTTGACGGCTCTTGCGTCAAGACAGTTTGTAGCTTATCGAAAGTGGATTGAGATACCGCGTTCATGTCCAAATCATGCTGGACGTTATCGAGCATATTGGAAGCATTAGCGCAGGAAAACAACATGCTTGAAGTAAGCAGAATTGCTCCCAGAATCTTGCGAGCTTTAACGAGGTGTGTACTCACGGGTGGGCTGTCTATAAACAGGCGCGGCTTTAGGACGGCTGCCGTTCGTTGGTTTGGTTTTGGAATCTTCTTCATCACCGCCTGCTGGTTCGAACATGGTGTAACCAAGGATAAGTCTGCCCCGATACGGACGCCCTGCGGGCGGTACCACAGTAATGTTTATCGCGTATCTTTCTTTGTGGCGTTGAGCTGTTAATGACCGAGCATTTCTGCTGGCCGCATCGACCGTCCAACCATTTTCCTTCAACGCTGCAGTATACCAGTCTAATACTTGCGCCGGCTCTTCCATGACATTGTATTCAAGGTCGTAACCAACGCGTTTCTCCGAGAGTTTTTCTGCGCGCTTGCCGTAAAAATACTTGGTCTTCACGCCGTTATACGTGGGCAGATAAGGCAAGCTTGGAGGCTGTGGCAAAACAGTGTAAATCACGTCCAGTGCTTTGCCTGCGTAACTTGGTAGCCAGCAGGCAATCACAAGCAATAATGCCATAAGACAAATCGCACGAGGTAATTTCGTCGCTATCATCTCAATCCCTTTGTTTAGTCTGGGCAGCAGTAATAGGCGCCCGCAGTTGTTACCTTATTTTCGAATTTGAATTCACCTAACAGGTTGTTGAATCCGGAACTTGCTGTGAAGTTTGCCTGATCCTGCGAATTCACGCTACCAGAAGCGCATTTATACAACTGGTCGTGAATGCTGTTTTCACCCTTTGGATTCGCCCACTTATCTTGGGTCTCGTAACTCATTTGCGATAGCTTGGGAGTGCCATCTGCTGTCTGGATCGCAGCAGCACCAGGTGGTTTTGTTGTGTCGAAATGAAGTGTCTTGTCGGCAGCCATGTATATGTAATACTTCGACGACGATAGAGGTACCTTTTGGGTTAAAATCGCGGTTATTTCGGCTGGAGTTGCCTTCGGTTTGATCTGGTAAAGCCTTTGAGTTATAAAGCTTTCAACCACAGCTTTCTTGCCTGGTTCTGTCTGCTCGAACAAATCGCCAACAGTTCCATCGGAGCTAATTTGACCCTTTGATGATGCGTTGCCGTTCAGCGGCCATGCGCAGGCCGGTGCTTGCCATACACCTGCTGCATCTTTGGTTGGTGGGCATGCCCAGATGCGCAATCCTGTCGTTTTGGTGGCGGCGTTGCTCAAGTTTAAATTGCCGCAGGTGTTAAATTTGTCCATGACGTCTGCCTTAGCACTCTCGACGGCGGTGAGGTTGTCGCCCTTGACTGCGGCCGGTGACACGTAGGGGCCACCATTTGGGTAGGCTTTGCCGAAGGCATTCAACATGCCCGGGCACGGGCCGCCTTCGCCTTCATTGTTGAGACCATCTACAGAGTTGTTGTCGTTGCATGTATTAGTCGCTCCAGTCGGTTCAATTTTATGAGCTGCAGATCTGGTGGCTTTGTCGCCGTTCTGTGTGAAAAGGTCCTCTGTGGTTGCCGTTTTGTCCTTCTTCATGCAATCGGCCGGGCACAGATCTTTGCCGTTTTCAAAAAATTCTTTGTTTTGCGACTTCTTATTGTGTGTTCGCCAGTCCTCTACCAACTGATTGTTGGCGCTGAACATCCCGGAATTCTTATCCACCGCAATGCCACCGACGGCTGGGTCGAGTTCAGCATCCAACGGACCTGGGCTCGAAGGATTGTTTGATGCTGGATTGGCTAGTCCGTTCGGATTATCTACGACGAGATAACCAAGTGGGATGCTTGGTTCGAACTCTACGTTCAGTGAGCCCACGATGGCACGTGACGCCGATGATGCATTTCCTGCAGTGAATTGATCTTGCTTTTGCGAGCCGAATTCGAAAGCATTTGGCGGAACGAATGTGTTGGTGCCACCGAACTGGTTTAGACCAGCGGTAAATTCAGCGCTTGATACAAGGTGCGGTTGCGAGCCCGGTTGGACAGGCACGCCAATGAGGCTGCATTGAACTCCGAGCCCTGGCTGCAAGTCCAATGGCATGTAGCCGCGAAAATACTGGTGGTTATTGCCGTCGGCCTGCAGTAACTTGCGTTTGAATTGGCTCCCAATGTCCACCTTGGTTCCATTATCCCTGACCGGAAGTTGATTACCCACCGGCACTAATATGTTTGTCGCACCGATATCTGTACCGCGAGCTTCCACATAAGAAGGTTGATACACGGCAGCGGCAAGTTGTCCTTGGCCGAGCATGCGAGTGCTGTTTCTCATTCCGAGGAAATCGAAAAAGCCATTAGTAGTTCCTTGAGTACTGAGCCTTGTTCGTAGTCTACCGCCAACACCCCCGGCACTTTGCATCGTGTTGATCAAATTTGCGGCATTATCTTTGCCTGTAGTTTTTGGATCCGCTGAAGCATTTAAGGCGACCAGCAGCGCTTGTCCAACCAATCGGTTATACACCCGCAGGTTAACTCCACCGTTTGCCATAGGGTCTGTGTCGACAAGACCAGCAAAATTATCTTGTTCCAGGCCTACGCTGAGCGTTTCAGCCGGACTGACAATTGCCTGCTTAGCAACGTTCAGGTTGCCAGATCGTGTCGCGAAGTCCAGTTCTCTGTGCCCACCCAGGAGGCGAGTCAAGAAGAAAAGTCCTATCCCAACTATTCCGATAATCAGAATGCTGATTGCGATAAGAGCTAGGGTGCCGCCTTTCCGCGTTCGATTGGAGCGCATATCTGAACCTCTACATGTTGTTGCGGGCAGTTGTAGGGGTGGTCTCCAGACTTCACCCTATGATTAACTGTATTTCACCTATGATAAATGAGAGCCGTCTAATACACAATAGGGCATTATGTCAGCTGGACAACATTTTATACCCATGCCTTCTCTCAAATCACTATCTGAAATTCAAAGTGAAAAGGAAATCCGGCTCCTGGCCTAAAGAATAGGGACGGTCCTTCCACAGTTTCACGACCGCTTTTGCTGGAACGGCTGTAAGTACGCATCGATCAATTTCGCGAGTAAAGGGGCTCATGTTGTTGCAGCCGCCGGGATATCCGCAGGTTCCGCCGCAGTGAATGAACTGCGAAATGAATACAGGCGCGGTCACTTTTTGTTGGTTGACGACGTTCTTGGACGTTTGCGTATCAAGGTAAATGTAGCGATAGCCTAAGTCGCGAGCGTTATAGGCAACCAGGCTAAACTCATTTGGCAAAATCCTGCGAAACAGCTTGCCGCTGGAGTTTATCTGTGTCAAATATCCGCGAATGTTATAGGACGCGGTAGCACGCTTTTCTCGTGGTTCCCAGGTCAGACTTTCTGGCGACCAGAAGAACGGAAAACCGTCGCTATCCAGCTCTTTGCCGGTGAACTTTTCCGGATTGAATATTCCTACCGTAGCGGAATTGGCCGCTACCAATAGATAGGGATTCAGGATGAAGCGCGATTCTTCGGACACTCCGGTGATGGAATTCTGTCCGCGACCAAAAACGGTCTGTCCGGCCGAGCCCCACCAGGGCCTCTTGTCCTCGATCTTGCCAAAGACTTCACGACTGGCGCTGTACCTGTAAAGGAGAAGATCGGCATTGGCATTGACGGCGTCTTTTCGCAACTGCAAAACTTCAGCGCTGGTTTTCCAATTAAAGGATTTCGGTTTTCGCAGAGGTATTGCTAATGCTGACGAGATCTTGCTGGACGGTCCAACTAACAGTTCGTTTGCCATGGCGGAAGTTTGGTTTGAGGCAGTCAAAGCTAGTAGAAGCAGCCCTACAGCGTAAAGTCTGAATAATCCAATACTTTTGGTGGTAATCATTTTTGCTGAATCACTTCCTTTAACCGCCATGCTAGATCGTTTTTTTTATTGAACATGCGTGCGTCCAACCGTGTCCGGACATCCGTATAAAGCGAGGAGTGAGGTTCTAAATCATGGGCTCGAGCGAATTCTGACATCGCGTTTTGATGATGTCCCTGGCGTTCTTCAGCCATTCCCAGCGCGTAATGAAATTTTCCATTGGTGCCATTGAATTTAATGGCCTGGTGGTACTGGTAAGTAGCTCTATTGTTCTGGGAAAGGCTGCTGTAGATGTTACCGAGCAAGTAGTGATATTCAGCGGCCCCGGGTGAGCGATCAATCGTCTCAGCGCAGTTAATGCCGATCAAATCTGAAGAGTTGTTTGGCAGTTTGCGCAACAGATCAAGCAATAGTTGCTGGGATTTCGCTTGTTCGCTGTGATTGTCGGCCAATGAAAGAGCGAACAATGCCGGGCTCAGAGCAGCTTCGCTGCGCCCATTGTGGTTGCGCGCATCAGCAAGCTGGAAAGCACTTTCGAACTCATAAGGGTGATCTTCGAAGACAGTGCCGGCCGTGTGTTCAGCTTCTGCGTAGCGCTTCATTCCGATAAGGGCTTCGGCCTTGGCGATCATTGCTTCGGCGTCATTATTTTTTCGCTTGAGCTGCGCTTCGCTCAAAGTTAGCCCTTCTTTATAACGACGTTGCGAATTCCTATACTTCGCTAGTGCCGCAGTGATATGAGGAACGTCTGACTGATTCTCTTTCAAGAATTCATTGTGAGCTTTTTCAGCACCACCATAGTGAATTCCAATGAGTTCGCCCATTAAGATGATCTCTTTGTCGGACGAAAATGTTTCGCGAATCTCGAACCATATCGGAAACGCTTCGTCCATTCTTCCTTCATTGAACTTCGATTTGAACGTGGCAAGCTTGCTGCCCGGAGCTTGTGCGGCGGCGGACGATGTTGATACCAGTGTGCCGATCAAGGCTAGAAAAGCTGCGCTTAGCGCGACACCTTTCGCCGACCATTTGTGCTCAAAATACATTGCCGCCTCAACTGTTAGTGAAAGAAACGAAGAAGGTTCTTCTCGCGGTCAATTTTAACCCGCCAGCCTTGCATAAAATCTTGCCCGACACAATTACCTGCCTGTCCTCCGATGAGAACTCTAAAATCCGGTTTGTGAATGGGACCAACTCTCATATCTAGATAGACAACCCGAACATTTAGACCGCCACCAACTCCGCCGATAGTCATTATCTCTGCGTCTGCCGGTACTTCTATCCCGAGCTTGGCCGCCGTGGCCGGATGCATGATAGTGAAAGCGGCACCAGTGTCGATGAACGCCTTGAACTTTCTACCATTGGCCGACATGTCCACTACGTCATCTCGTCCACCATCACGGCTGCAAGGCACGTCATATAAAGAATTGACTGTCTGCTTGTCTGCCTCACCACTGAAGCTTTTACGCATATTTACTATGCCGGCTTTGTCGTCGATTTCGTATTGAAAACCCTCGACAAAGTCCTGACCGATAAGCGGAGACAATGTCATGTGCTCCTCGATTGTGATCGGAATTTTTCTTGTTACGTTGCCGAGTTTTACGTCTGCCACCATTCGCCAGATTGGAACCGGTCGGCCTGCCCATCCATGAGTAACTCCTGCTGGCTTGGCCTTGGATACGTCTACTCCTGCTTCCCTGAGATGGTTCATGCCAAAATGGGCACCGGCCCCGGTATCAAACCAGCAATTCACCGGGCTATGATTGATGTAGCACACCACGTCCATGTGCCCTGAATCGTTGCGTTGGAAATTGAACTTGCCTGTGTCAGGAAGGTCCGAATTTTCCCCCGAGGGGCCTTCGTCCTCAGTTCGTTGACCAGCTGTCATAGCCTTCATTCCGGCTGATGATAGTCCGGCCGTTGCCAGACTTTGTCCAGATCGCTTAGTGGCTGCTTGCAGGACGCGCAATGCAGCTGGCGACAATTCCTCAGTGGCTGTGCCGGCTGCCATCGCTGTCACCACCGCTTTCACCTGCGCGTCCGATGGATTGTCCGGATCTGCTGGTGCTGCAGAATCGGCCGCGCCTGGGCTGCTTGGGGATGGAACAAGTTTGGCGAGCATTGTCGCTGCCATTCTGGCTTCACCTGAGTGCGGAAATGCAGTTTGGATGTAGCGGTAAATCTTGGTGGCTTCGGCGCTCTGTTTGCTTTGGTAGTAGCAGCAACCCAGGTAGTAGTAAAAAGTCGGCGTCATTGCCGGGTTCTTGTTGGTCTTAAGCGCTGCTGTGATTGCTTGCGCCGCCGGCAAGTACTTACCCTGTTTGTAGAGGTGTATTCCGTCGGCGGGGGGAGAAACTGCCCAGGCGCCAGCTGCAAGTTGCGCGACGAGTACGCAAGCCAAGATGACTTTCTTAAGCAAGGCGCCTTCCTCTGGATAGAGCCGACGTCGCCATTGTTCCCGTCTATAGCAGGAACTAAGCAGATGAGCAGTCGGTTGTCACGGTGTGGGGCTCAGTCGAAAATCTTCCGGTGAGGCGACAATGAGCCATCGGTTATCTCATCGCCGGTGACATGGATGGAAAATTTATAAACCGAGCCTGGCGGCGGCTATCAAGTGATTAAAAAAGGTCGTCGTTGCGGTTGAATCGCCTAAGCTATTTGCAGTTTGGGGGAAAAACGCATGGCTGAAAGACTTAGTGATGCACCGGCGGTGATCATCGAAAACAGTGGTGTTGGTGCCGTAGACGAGTCGACAGAAATGCCGTTTACGCCTTTGGAACCGACTGCCCGAGTAAATAAGCCCGATGCGGATGTCTTCAACGACGCTTTGCGAAAGTTGCAGAACAACATGTACCAACATCTTCGCTCCAATCGATAACCTCAGCTTTAGCACAAACGCTTGCATGCACGGCATTTTAGGCTGCTGTCTGTAGTACCATCGCCGATACCATCGATTACGTCGTGGTTGTGCATGTCACTATTACTCAGCATAGCAGGAGCTGCTATGTCTCACGATGTTGTCTCGGATGACTGATCTCTAAGCACACTGCTTAAGCGCCTCAGCTGGTATTCGAGCACTGAGCCGGTGCAAGTGCCACCAAGTCATGACGATGCATGCAGCCGCTTTAGCGGTGCCTGAGTAGGCATTGCAAGCACATCCGCCAGAGCGCGGAAGTATTGTGCAGCCAAAAAAAGCGAACCCCGGACTAGGCGTCCGGGGTTCGCACACTCACTTTAAAGGGAGAACGCGTTTCGATAAACGTATCGAGTTAACGATACGGTCTCAAGAACGAATTATCCGTTGAAGGACCAATCGGCAACCGGTTGAGGGGGTGCTACGACGGTTTCTACCTGTTCAGGTAGTGATGGAGTCGTCGGCTGAATTTCGGTGACAATTGAGGCACCAGCGACAGCTGCTCTGAGAGCTTCGTCAATTAAGCCAGACTTCTCACGGAGTAAATACTCGATATAGTCCCCACGGCTCATGCGAGATGCGGCAACCTGTTCATCAAGCAAGCGGTGTGCCAGAGGCGTAACGCACACTGCTGTGGTTGTTCCTCTGTTCTTGCCGAAGAAGAACGATTTAGCGCCGCCCTTCGGACCAGTCTGCTTGGCAGAAGCCGGCAAGCGAAGTGGTGGTTGGCCGGCACGCTCCCGGATGAGCATCTCAACATAATCACCGTTAGAGACACTCGCTGCGGCAGCTTGTTCTTTCAACAACTGTCGGCCAAGAGCCGTCAGGTTGAAGGATACGGAACCAGACTCTTTGCCTGGAAACCGTGAGCGACGCGGTGAAGTGGTCTTCTGCGTGATTGTTGTGTTCGTTGTGACCGTTGTGTTCATCTATCTTTCGGCGGTAGTCATTATCGAGAATTGATTAGCCCTCGTTAACTTTTCCCTGCCTTTCCTCCCTTTCTGATTAGAACGTGTTACCGACTCACTTATCAATCGGTTACGGCAAATATCAACGGTAATGCAGATTTCTCTGCTGTGTAAACAATGGCGAAAAGCGCCACTGCTGCGATTGACGGGGCAACTAATTGTAGAGTTTGTGTTTTCCACGCCTAGCCAGTAACGTTTGGAATTTTTTGATTTTCCAAACTAATTTCCTCGTATTAACCCCACTACAAGTGACGTTTGAGGACCTGCCCTGACAACCCTTTTCAAGCTCTTGATTATAAAGCAGTTTCATCGCATTTAGCAGTAGTCATGTATTACACTCTTATTATTTATTGAGGTTGTCATGCTG
>JADYXS010000420.1 GCA_021772155.1 Candidatus Obscuribacter sp. | reverse complement strand
GAATTCTTGGGTTGGCTCCCTGCCCGGAAGCGTGCTCGCCGCCCCGCGCTTGGTGGGTTATAGCGTATGACGGCGGGGGCGGATACCGTTCGGGCAATGATTTGGTTCAATGTCGGCTTTGGACAGACATGGCCCCGGACTTGGGTCAGACGAACTACCGCTTATGGCCCACAGAGACGTTCGCCATAGCGAATTGCTGAGCCTTGTGCGACATTTTGGTGTCGAGTTGCCGCCCGATTTGGGGCTCCTATTCTGCGCCGACGTTGCGGAGAGTCTACATCGTCCGCGGGTGGAGCCGTGGCTACATGACCATTCCGGTTTACCGGTGGTCGCCCGGAACTTTGCATCCGCTTCGGTCAAGGCTGCCGGGCAACTTTCTATGAAAGGCGTTCTGCCAAATAGCAGTGGATCTTTCGCCTAATCCGTGCATATGGACAGCGCTTCGATTCGCAGAATAAGGTGTAGTGTCATGCAAACGTCCGCAAAAAATATTCACGATCAGACTGTTGTCCCTTTCAGGCGGGCCACGACGGCTCACATTGAATGTCGAGATAATATTGAGTTCATGCGTTCCCAAAAAAAGGGAAGCATGAAGCTCATCATTACATCACCTCCTTACAATCTTGGAAAGTCGTACGAACAGCACACTCCTTACGAGCTTTATATTGAACAGCAGGCGGTAGCTATTGCTGAAGCAGCCCGGCTACTTCACCCGAACGGATCAATCTGCTGGCAGGTGGGGAATCATGTCGATGATGGAGAGGTATTCCCTCTCGACATCCTCCTATACCCGCTCTTCAAAATTCATAGGTTGAAACTTCGCAATAGGATCGTCTGGACGTTCGGGCACGGTCTGCACTGCCAGAAGCGCTTCTCAGGTCGTCACGAGACCATTCTCTGGTTTACCAAATCAGACGACTATACCTTCAACCTAGACCCCGTTCGCATTCCCTCTAAATACCCATGGAAGAAGCACTTTAAAGGTCCAAAGCGGGGAGAAATCTCTAGCAACCCGCTTGGGAAGAATCCATCTGACGTTTGGGAGATTCCCAATGTTAAAGCGAACCATGTAGAAAAGACGGATCACCCGTGTCAATTTCCGGTGGGGTTAGTCGAACGCTTAGTTTTAGCGCTGACCAATCCAGGTGAGAACGTATTAGATCCATATCTCGGTGTGGGGTCTTCGGCTATTGCTGCGTTGAAAAATAATCGTAACGCCTATGGTTGCGATATTGTCCAGGAGTATGTGGACATTGCTAACAAGCGAGTTGAAAGTTTTTTCGCAGGTACACTCCGGACCAGGCCAATGAATAAGCCGGTCTATGATCCCGACGGAAGAGACGAATGAGGCTTGAGTTCGTCCACGACCACCACCACGCCGTTTCGGAATGGCAAGCACGGGACCTGTATGATTGGGTCACTGATGTCTTTGCCGTGCCAGCCATTAAACTTAAGCCAGGCTGCACCAACGATATACGAGCCCATATCTCGTCCGAATTCGAAAAAGAGGGCTGGGCTCTTAACGTCAAGATCGACCAAGAATTGCGGAACACGATCTCTGCAATCAAGGATGATCTCGCTTTTCAAATCCAAACAGGCAATATGAGTCGCGCACCATACGACCTGCTTAAGCTTCAATATCTCTTTCAATCCAAAAGGATCAGCACCGCAGCGTTCGCTCTGCCGACTAAGCTTGCTGCCTCAAAGATTGGGAGCAACGTGGCTTATTTCGAGCGCATCTGCAAAGAACTCACCGTCTTCGATCGAGTCATAACGGTACCGATATTGCTGATTGCCTTCGAGTAAGCGCGACAAGGGGCGCCTGAGATGAAGTATCAAATCCAGATCACCGCGCCTGTCTCGCGAACAGCGACTATTCAAAAAAAGGTCGAGAGCGCGACCGAACCCCCTCGAGATTTTTACGGCTTCCGTAACCGTCTGAGCAAGTTGCCCGTAATCCAAGTGCCTCTAGGGTTGCCTGTCTATCGCATGGAAAATTTCCGTACCTTCACGGATCAGCGGGACTATCTGAATGCGGAAAGCAAGAAAAAAGACTTTTTTGCCAAGGGTCAGGAGTCCGAAACAGCCCAACAAGTGCAGCACGAGCTACTTGTTCACTTGGCTGAAAAGGGAGTGGCGGATTCTGTAGCTCCGGTTTCTGACGTATTACGTACGGATGGTCAACGTGAGCCTCTCCTAATCACGGCAGCCGGTGTCATGGTGAATGGCAACCGCCGTCTCGCGGCCATTCGGGAACTATACGCAGAGGACGCAGTCGCGTTCGCACACTTTAGTCACATCGATGTCATGGTTCTTCCGGCGGATGCTACGGAGGAGGAGATTGTCGACGTCGAGGCGAATCTTCAGGCAATGCAAGAAACCAAGTTGGATTACGATTGGATTGGCGAAGCCCAGCTTATAAAATGCCTCGTTGGATTAGGTCGAAGCTATGTGCAGGTCGCCAATCAACTTCACCGTAAAGAAAAAGACATAAAATATGCCATTCAGCAATTGGCCGAAGTTGATCTTTATCTAAAGGAGTCGGGGAGCGCCGGCTCTTACGCAAAAATACGCGAAGAGGCAGAACAACTGTTTAAGGATTTGCCCAAAGCGCTCGAAGGTAAAAGCGAACGCGCCAAGGAGGCAAGCCGAGCAATTGCCTATGCGCTATTTCAGAATAAGGACAAAGTTCCAGGTCGCCTTTACAACTACAATGCTGCCTTTGGAAAGTTGGCTGGCGATGTCTTAGAACGCGTCAGCGCTGAGCTCGGGATTCCTTCACAATCGGTTCCGATAGACGGAGGAACTCCTGATGATGATATCGATATTGATATCGGGGATGGCGGCGACGAGCCTAACTATGATGGGCTGATCGAAGCCCTCAAAGCCGGCGATAATGAAGACGCCATTGAGTCCCTCATCGATGCCGCGCAGACAGCTATTGAACTAGAGAAAGGAAAGAAGTCTGGAACCGCAACATTCAAAACCATCGGTCAGGCTCATGCAAAATTAGCGTCGGTTGACATCAATAGAGCTGATGCCGGGACTCTCCCAGGCATCAAAAAGCAATTGGATGCAATCAAGTCACTCATCGCCGCCATGGAAGACGTTCTGACAAAACGCCAGAAGCCGTAATCGAACTCGGTGATGTCAGACACCGCACCTCTCAAGATATCCATTTCCTATGACGCCGATCGGGTTCGCGGCATCCTGCATAAGGAAGGTAACGACGCGGCGTCTTCTATATGGGAGCGCCTCAATGCCAAGCTCACCTCGAATCCGGACGTTCGCTTTTCGCTAGATGGGCTGAGTTTGCCGTGGCCAGAGCTGCTCGGCATCGTTCGAGAATTCGGAAGCGCCAGTACACAACGCTCGTTGAACTTTCGTTTCAGGCCAACGGGCGAGGCCATTCTTAGGATACGGAGCTTCATTGAGGAAACGCGAGCGGCGCAACTATCACGAGACAACCTCGTAGCGGCGATCCCGTCTGATGAAATCAAAGAGAGGCTACGGGCGCTAGGGTTCACCCGGCCCCTGCGTCCCTTCCAAATTCGGGACCTTTCTCGCCTGCTGGCTCTTCCTCATGGAGCCAATTTCTCGGTCCCAGGCGCAGGAAAAACCACAGTTACGCTGGCCCTTCACCTGCTGGTGGCAAGCCCTGACAACCATATGCTGGTCGTCGCCCCCAAAGCGGCCTTTCCCGCTTGGCGAGGAATTGTATCGGAATG
>JADYXS010000050.1 GCA_021772155.1 Candidatus Obscuribacter sp. | reverse complement strand
GCTGCTTCCGAGCAGTAACGGGTTTTACACCCAGGAGGTCTTTTATGGACCATTTCAATCGAGACGTCCAAGCGCTTCTCGAGCCGAAACGCGGGATGACCTGCGGCTTCGGTTCCGAGGCCCTTGGCGCCAAAGTCTGCAAGGACAAGAAGTGTGGCGTCAGTGCCCTCTACTTGTTCGCGGGGTACTGCGCGTGCTGCGCCCCGAAACACAACATCAACGTTCTGTTCGTCGGCGAGGAAGCTACGGTTTCCGGGTACGCCGAACCTGAGAAGGAGGGCAATACGCCGGCCGCACTGCGCTCGTCGTCTTGCTGATAGCCAGGGAAACTAACGCGGCCAGTTTGGTCGCCTAGACCCGCGCGGGGTTTGTCCGTCAAGGACAGACTCCGCGTTTTTTTTTGCTGGCTAATACTAGAAGATATGGTAGGGGTGGTTTTAGCGAAAACCCAACCCGGGCGCGTCTGACCGGAGCGCGCGCCTTTGGCGCTACTTTGATTCGCTTGCAGGACTTTGTTGAATCGTAGGCGCGCTACTGTCTTTCGATTCGGGCACTGCTTTGTGAGCGTTGTTTGCCGGGTCATTCAACTTGGATTCAATCGCTGCGCGTTCTTCCGCGTCGATTTGCGCGCTGATTTCTTTGAGCTTGGGCACTAATTGCGCATTGAGTTTCATGGCGGCTTCTATCGACATTGCAGGCAGTAAGTCCAGGGATTTTTGACCGATAGGCGAGTTGTAATAGGCCAGCATTTCTTTCAGTTCCTGAATAGTAAAGTGCTGGTCAAACATAGGAATGAAAGCTTGTTCGATCGCCTGATCCAGGTGGAGCTCTTCAGTTACCAGTTTAGAGAATCGGTCGCTTCTGCGTTTCAAAGCTTCGGTGGCGGCGCGCTTGGCGTCTGCCCTTTGCGACGATGTCAGCATTGGATTCTTGTCTATGCGTTCGCTTATTCCGGTCGTGATACCACGAATTTGTTGCCCGAAAATGAGGTCGAATCCAAGTCTGGCGTTGCGAGTTGTGCGAGAGGCAACGAGCATCTCCTTGATAACTTTCAGTTTCTCCGGTGGCGTAGCTGTGGTTGAACCAGCATCATCGGCCGCTCGAACGTTGACTCCCTGCGAGATTGCAATCATTATCAGAATTGTCAGCAGTCTGTAATTTGTTCGATTTTGCACGATTCATGTCCCCGGTTGCGCATCGCTAGCGTAATGTTTGACGTTTATTGTAAGTGGTCGAAACGGTGATTTTCGCTTGAGTCTGAAACAAAGATTACCGCTTGGTAATGCCGGCATCCAATGGAATTGTTGCTATCGATTCCTTTCAGCAAATATTCTTTGTTTATCCCTTTTTTTCGTTCGATAAAGACAACAACGCCCCGCAGATACCAGCACAACTGCCGCCAATTCAGAGCTGATCAGAGCTGTGTGCAGGTTTAGGGTCTGGGCCTTTATCGTCTTCGTCAGGGCTGCACCGCACGTCGTTGGCTGTGTCGCTGCCGCAAGTTTATTTTGCGTTACTGCCCTTCACCAGAGCAGTATCGCGTACTGGAATATCACCATGAAACAACGTTTGCTCGAAATAGTAAGCAAGTTGTGGGAAGATCGAAAGCTGTCTTGGACGATTTACTTCGTCGTCGTTGCCGCTCTAACTGCTGCAACAATGAACGGCCGATTTGACCGCAATATGCCTCCACGTCTTCCTTTGCCCTATGCGGCGAGTGGCAAGTACGTGACCCCCTACACTCACTTCTCGAAAGAGAAATTTCTGGAAGCCCTGAAGGATCGCCCGAAGGAGCTTACGGAAGTTTTGATCTTTGGCGACTTGCCAACCATTGTGGTCAAGTGGGAAAACCACCTGCGCGAAGTACTTGTTGACTACGGACCCGGTGCTCAAGCTGAGCTTCCTGAACAGCTGCGCGCCAAGGGCATCAAGTACAAAATCGGGGATGCTTATCATCCAAGCTGGGAGGAGACAATCCATCCAGCGTTCTGGTGGATGGTCATTCCGCTGGGACTCATCGGTCTGTTCTACTTGGTCGCACCGATGGCCAAATACGACAGTCAGCGGCGCAACCCAGGCTCTCAGGCCTTGCCACCCGGGATTTCCGGGCTTGGGCTTGCTGGAGGTCCCAGCGCTACGGCCGCCATCACGAAGGACGAAACCACTGTTCTTGAGAAGAAAACTTTCGAGGACGTCGCTGGTTGTGATGAGGCGATTGAAAAGCTGCGTCGCGTCCGAAAGTGGCTTCGCAAGTCATTCTGGTTCAATCTGTTCGGGGCCAGGATTCCCAAGGGCATTCTCTTGCTCGGTCCTCCCGGCACTGGAAAGACTCTGCTTGCGCGTGCGCTTGCCGGAGAAACAGACGCTAACTTCTTCTCGATTTCGGCTTCCGAGTTCGTTGAGATGTACGTCGGAGTTGGTGCCAAACGCGTTCGAGATATTTTCGAAAAGGCGAAGGCCGCTCGGAAAAAGAACGGCAAGCCGTCGATCATCTTCATCGATGAGCTCGACGCGGTCGGAAAGAAGCGCACCAAGAGTGGTGGCGGGGGAGACTCTGAGCGAGATCAAACCCTGAACCAGATTCTCACCTGTATGCAAGGCTTTAAGCCAAGCTCGGGAATCCTAGTTGTTGCTGCCACCAACCTGGCTGAGACACTTGACCCGGCGCTGTTGCGCCCCGGTCGCTTTGACTACCATGTCTCGGTGGACTACCCGGACATCGAAGGACGCGAGAAGATCTTCAAGATTCACGCGAAAGGAATGCAACTTGCGCCGGACATCAGCATTCGAATGCTCGCCATTCGCACAACGAGCATGACCGGTGCTCACATCGAGCTCGTTTGCAGCGAGGCTGGCGTGATTGCGGCAGAACGGTTGGAACATCTCACCGTTGGACTCACTGATGAAGCCATGAAGGCTTTGCCGCGTGAGGTGACCGTCACCGACTTCGACAAGGCGATCGACTTTGTGCAATTCGGTGACGAACTGCTTTCGAAGATGCGGTCGCAACCTGTCGATGACGCCTACAACACGTCTATCCACGAAGCCGGACATGCAGTGATGGCCACAGCCACCGGTGGCGATCGCGTGACCAAGATTACGCGCACCATTCGCAGCAAGTCGCTGGGGATGATGCAGGCGCACTCTGAGTCGAACCGCTACGGCATGAAGGAAGAGTGGATGCGCAGCCGCATTATCACCGCCATGGGCGGTCAGGCGGCGCAGGTAGTCATCCTTGGCTTCAAGGACACCGGCGCAAGCAACGACTTCGAGCAGGCAAACCGCCTGGCGCGAGCCATGGTCGGTGCTTACGGAATGTCTGACTTGGGTCCGATTCAGCTGCGGCTGGACGACCAGGGCTTCCCAGCCGTTCCGCTCAGTCCGCATCTGGCGAGCAAGTTCGACGAGGCCTGGATGAGCATCATCGCCGATTCATGGACGAGAACGCTGGAGTTGACGAAGGAACACAGGGACCGCATCGTGCGCATCGGAGACGCGTTAATGGCCGAGGAGACAATCCTCGGTGACCGCTACGCGCAGTTGTACGAGGGCCCGACGAAAGTCGACGCTCAAGTGCTGCCCGTCAAGCCGGACGGCGTTGAACCCATCCCTGGCTCCACCGATTCCTCCTCCT
>JADYXS010000005.1 GCA_021772155.1 Candidatus Obscuribacter sp. | reverse complement strand
TAAGAAAGGATTTTTCGGACGTCGAACAACCACTGTTGATGTGAGCGGCAGTTCCTCGGTTGTGAAGGACCTTTGGAATAAACACGGTTCGAAGCTTCTGGGCAACACGCCGAAGCAAAGTTTCAATAACAACTCCAGTCTCGGTGCTAGTTCCTCCAGTGCTGGTTCGCTCGGGTCTGGTTCTACCGATTCTGGTTTAGCAAATCCGGCCGATTTCAGCGGCAGTAGTAACAGCACCGGTGGCAACGGCGCTTCGTATTAATACCAGCTGCGGGCGGAATCTTCGATGATACCGTCCGCGGTGCGGCGGTTGTGGACAAAAGACGGGCGGCTCACGAGCAGCCCCTACAATTCTGTGGTCTGACACGTATCGGCGTGCAAGATTGCCTCGCAATCGGGGCGTGCGCCATGCGCCGCCCGGGTCCTACGTCTGTTTCCCTTTCAGGTACTTAATCCAGTTAGTTTGTGGATCTTTAGTATCGCGGGCATTGGTTGCATTGCCTTGACGGGCTGAATTTTCCGCTTCGGTTAACATAATGGCTAGCAAGTCTCGTTCTTGCTGACATGTTTTGAGCTGGTGTTGTACGTCGCTGATTTGAGTCTTCATCTCCTCGCCCTCGAGCAGTTTTGAACTCAGCACCCCGGACATGCGCGACAGCTCTTGATGCAGATACTTGTTTTCGCGACTTTTGTCGGCAAGCAGCGCCGCTTGATTCTCCATGTCGATCTTCATGTCTTCATGGTCGCGTGAAATTCGCTCCAACTCACGGGCCTGAGCAGTCAACGAAATGTTTCGCTCTTGCGATTGCAACAGCGAATCTTGAAGCTCCAGAAGCTTCTTGAGGAGCAACTGGAGGTCCCATTGACGCCCGGTTTCCGGGTTTATCAGTCGATTCGTTTCAACCATAGGTACCATAAGGCCCTGAGAGCCCGCCGAAGTTAATATTCCCAAGCATAATCAGCTTCAATCTAGCAAAGTGCGTTAAATTCAGTCAGGCATTGGACATGGGGAATCATGAATAGGATTGTCATTAAGGGCGGACACGTTGTAACTCGGACAGAAGAGCGGTTTGAGGACGTTGTTGTTTCCGAGGGACTAATTTCGAGTGTCGGGCCGAGCAGCGAAACTTCGTCGCAAGATGGCGAAACAATTGACGCCAGCGGCTGCTGGGTCACTGCTGGCCTGATCGATTTGCAGGTGAACGGCGGACCAGGCTGTGACTTTTGGGCTGACCCAACTGAAACTCAAATTGCCACGTTAGCCAAAACGCTTGCAAATGCTGGTGTCACAACGATTTTACCAACTCTCATCACTGACGATCTCACGCATTTGCGAAAGAACATCGACTTTCTTGAAAAACACATGGGAGTTGGACCAAGGCAACTGTCGGCATGCTTGACGGCTGCACAGGCGGTAGTCACCAGCGGAAACAGCGCCACGCCTTCGTTGAGCGAATTTATCCCGGTGAGGATGCCTGGGATCCATCTTGAAGGACCTTGCTTGTCGCCGGAAAGACCAGGAGTGCATCCCAAACAGCATCTGCAACCGCTTACAATGCAGGTTGCCGAGCGTCTTGTGAGTGAGTCCGTTAAGCTAGTTACTCTTGCGCCAGAACTTGATCCCTCTGGAAAGTGCGTTGCCTTCTTTCGTTCGCAAGGAATTGTTGTGGCGCTCGGTCATTCGAATGCCACTTACGAGCAAGCTAAAGTGGCATTTGATGCCGATATCGGCATGATGACCCACACATATAATGCGCTCCCACCTATACATCATCGAGCGCCTGGTGCTGTGGTGGCGGCATTGTTAGATAGCAGGGTCGATTGTTGCTTGATTTGCGATGGACAGCACGTGTCTCCACCGGCAGCAGAACTTGTTATTCGAACCAAAGGTGTGGACCGTACGATTCTTGTAACTGACATCGCTAGTGTAGGGACGAGTCAAGGTGGGCTTGTCGGCTCTTCCATCTTACTTGACCAGGCCGTACGAAATGTAGTGCAATGGGGCATAGCGTCATTTGTCGATGCCATACGCATGAGTACATACAATCCAGCTAAGGCAATGGGTTGGGACGAGATCATTGGAGTAATCGCGCCGGGCAAATTGGCCGACGTCATCATTTGGGACCGTCAGTCTTTGGCAGTTAAGCATGTCATCTCACGCGGTAGAAAAGTCTCTTAAGCTCGAACCGGTTTGTCGCCGCGCGTTGCTTCCAGAAGAACTAGTTCGGCGGCGCCGATCAAGCCGGCCGCTTCACTCAAAAGGGATGGATGAATTTCCAAGAACTTGCTAATGCGTGGCAATGTTCGGTCTGCCACCATGTCGCGAAGCATCTTATAATCCACAAACTTGCTCATGCCGCCCGTCAACACGAATACATCCGGGTCCAGCAGATGGCAAAGTGATACCAGACCGCAAGCTACGTGTTCGTGCCATTTTTCAAGCATGCGTTGAGCCAGGACTTCACCGTCTTTTGCCGCTTCGAGAATATCCTGGTTAGTTAGATGCGCACGTCTTTGCGCCAATCGCGACTGATCGTCGGTCACTCCTTCCAGCATTTCCCAACCGGTGGCAAGCAGCCCCCGTCCAGATCCGTATGCTTCCCAGCAATCCCACAATTCACATGTGCACCGCCGGCGGTTTTCCATCGAAATTTTGATGTGCCCGCCTTCTCCAGCAGCAAAATGCGCGCCGCGATAGACATCTCCGTCGATGATGATGCCTACCCCGATGCCGGTGCCGAGCGTGACTGTCACGATGCAAGTCTTGTTCTGCAAATGCGGTGATGCGCAAACTTCGCCATATGCAGCAGCGTTTGCATCATTCTCTACGTGTACTCGGAGCGCAGTCTTCGCCTCAATGATTTTCTTCAGCGGCGTCCCTTCCCAGCCAGGAAGATTGCCAGTGGAGCCGACGACTTCGCCGGTCTCGGGATTGACGATTCCGGCTGTGGCAATGCCAACGCCCATGATCAGATGTTCTTTCTTGAACTTCTCGATTAACTCAAGCAGCGCTTCGATGATTTTGTCTGGACCCTGTGGCGTCGGTACGCGCCATGGTTCGCCGACAACCGTGTGCCCTTGCACCAGTGCTGCGGCAATCTTCGTGCCGCCAAGGTCGATTCCCAGCGCCGGAAGTTGTTGTTTATCCACTGCCTTTATATCCCGCCAAGCTGTCCGTGGTCCGCAACGCCTTTCATGATCAGCTTATTGAACCTGACTGGTTGTCCGTAGAGGACATCGAAGCCAAATCTATTGATGCCAGAAATGGTATCACGGGTAAGCATGACCTTGAAATCGTCAGGTCCAATTGCGGCAGTTATAGCACGTGAGTAAAGTGCAGAACTCGTCAAGTTATAGCCGAGGCTGGTGCCAAGCGTTAGCCATTTAGAAACTCTGACGTCTCCGGCGAAGTTGGTAGAGCTGTTACCTTGAATGAATTGGTCAAACACGAATGGTGACTTACCAGTTACGCCGGACTGTGTGTAGCCAACTTGAAAGCGCGCTCGGTTTGCTTTGACTGTGAGGATTGGACCGAATTGACCCATGCCCATCCCTTCCCCGCTGGAATACGCACGTAGCGCGGCGCCGGTGTAGATGTTCATCTTAGCGCCGTACTTCTCATTTCCTACAGAGAAAAGAGGATGCGTCACAACGGTTATCTGTTCTTGCAATCGGAAGGCACTCTTATTAACAGTTTTGCCGGTCTGGTTAAACAAACTCGAGTATTGGTTGTTTTGCAAGTCGACCAAGCTTGGTTGATCCTGGGCCCAACCGCCGGAACTACGGAACTGAAGCAACGATATATACGGAACCGTTGTCACATTGCGATAATCGACAGCTTCTGCCATTAGTCTGGCTCGGCGCATACCGAACATACCGTCGTTCAAGAATCGGTTGATCCCTGATTGGAAAAGCGTTTTGTCGCTGATTTTGTATTTAAAATCACCAACTACCATGTTGGTGACCGAACCATATGCCAGGTGGGTGCTGAGACGTTCGCTTACGTAGCCTATGCGTGCACCAGCGCCTATTTTGCCGTTCTGTTGCTGGCTGGCACTGTCGTAGATAGTCCGCCCGCCGATTTGCAACAGCGGTGCCCAGGAAAAGGCGCCGGTTTTGCCAACAGCATAGTTGAAGCTAGGACCAAGGTTGATCCCACCCACGTTGTAGTTGTTACCGATAACTGGCGTTACTGGAAAAATAACACGGGTAGCTTGTGATGCGGTGGCCGTGAACTTTGGCAAAGGAATAGTGAAGTGATTAAACCTCATCTTGCCACCGAAAACGGTGAGATTGCCGGTTTCCTTGTATTTCTCGTAAACCATCTTGCGCGCTGTGAAAACAAAGCTTGGCTTCACCGGCACGAAGGCATCCGGGTGAGCTTTTACTTCGTAAGAGCGCTCTGCCATACTTTGCGGACCGTTAAAGGCGTTGTTTGCCATGTGCAACGGTTCAGGCAGTGTGAATGTGCCGTTTTTGAAGGCCAGACCGTCATTGGTTCCCCGCGCTGATCGCGCAATGATTTGCGTGCCTTGCAGCTCTGTATCAGGATTGGTTATCAGATACTCGTCGGAATCAATGTTGAATTTGAAAGAACTGCCGGTGGTCAGTTGCCCATCACGAACAATTTTGACGTTGCCGCGAGCATCAATTGTCTGACTGGTTTGATCGTACAGAATCGTGTCAGCTTCAAGTTTTGAGTTTTGTCCAGCAATTACGGCAACGGCGTTTCCGGTGCCCAAGAAAGTATTTTTTTCCTGGTCATATTCAGTATCGTCAGCAACGATCTGAACAGTACCTTTGAGCAAAGAATTTTCATCGATCAAAGGATCAATAGCTTCTCCACCAACCGGTTGGGTTGAAACACCAAGACCGGTAGAAGCATCTTCGATCGGCGCCAGACTCGGGTCTGTGCCCGTGAGATCGCCGGTGTTGGTACCGGATATGGTGCCGGTCGGGTCGGCAGCCGTGACTGCGGCAACTGTTGGAGCGGTTTTGATAGCTATTTGGCGACCGCGAGCAGGCGCGCTGGACTGCGTCGTTGCACGACGTGCCGGCGGCGGTGTCGCCGGTCGAGGCGCGGCAGTGACTACCGGCGCCAGTGACGGTGACAAGTTGCTCCCGTCATCCATCCTCGGGGTAAGCGGTATCAGTAGCGTCCCGGTGGGCGCCGATTTCTCTTTCTTTGAACTTGCTGCCAATGAGGGCAGTGCAAGGGAATTAGTGGATAGAAGCGTCAAAGAGACAGCTAGAATCCGGGCTCGCAGATGCGCAGAAGACATCAATCTCCCCTATAGCGGAAAACGATTTGGCTTAGCTTATCGCACAAATAAGGAACCTGCTGTAAACCTAGCTAAAGCCACACGGACGAAGTATTTATTACGCCACAGGGGGTGCGGGATTCTCAAGGTGATTAAATGTGAATTATATAGTTGTCAGGCTGAAGTCTTTGTTCATATTGCTCCGCATCCGAACAGATTGCATCTAAATTGATTTAAGCTGGCAATCTTTTCAATTCTCGGTTCATCGTATGCAACAAACTATGCAACCTTTCACGTTCCACACACCTACGCGGATCAGCTTCGGTGAAGATACCGCATATGGTGTCGGAGACATTGTCGCCGAGTTTGGAGCAAGTCGCCCACTGCTAGTAACGGATGCTAACTTGCTGAAAGCCGGTTTGCTCGGTCCGATTATTGAAGCGTTGCGCGAAGCGGGCATTGCTGAACCGGTCATTTTTGACCAGGTCCCGCCGGATTCAGATATTACATGCGTGAGAAACGCAGTAAACATCGCACGTGCTGCCAGTTGTGATTCTGTCATTGGCTTGGGTGGCGGCTCGGTTCTTGATACTGCCAAAGTGGTCAACATCGGACTGACATTCGGCGTTGATGTCATGGAATTCGAAGGCATGAATACATTGACTTCGAAATTGCTGCCCTTCATCGCAATTCCTACAACAGCCGGCACTGGGTCAGAAGTTTCGGCAGTGGCGATGATCAAGGATCACGTTGAACATAAGAAGTTGTTATTTGGTAGCCGCTTTCTCTTCCCAGATGTTGCGATTTTAGATCCTAAGTTACTCGTCTCACTTCCACCGGGTCTGACGGCCAGCACCGGCCTTGATGCCCTGACGCACGCTATCGAATCATTTGTGGCGATGACCAAGAACTCGCCTTCCGATGCACTTTGCCTGGAATCGATGAAATTGATTTTTGGCAATTTGCCCCGAGCTACCAAAGATGGCACCGACTTGGAAGCTCGTTCTGCAATGCTTGTAGGCAGCATGATGGCTGGTCTATCGTTCACCAATGCCGGCGTAGGAATCGTTCATGCACTAGCGCACGCCTTCGGTGGAAGGTTTGGCACGCATCATGGGGTGACCAACGCCATCTTTTTGCCATATGGAATGGAGTTCAATCTCGAGGCCGTATCGGACAAGTTTGATATGGCATACAACTACCTGTGCGTGGTCATGCGTGATTCCGCGGAGCCATCCAAGAGTTGGTTTGTAAGCGGAAAGGGTGATTCGGCGACAAATTTGATCCAAGCTGTGCGTAATTTAAATAGCGCCTGCGGAGTGCCATCCAGACTGAAGGACATCAAAGTCCCCGAGCTTTCTGAAACAGAAATGATTGAGCTGGCCGAGATTGCCATTACGGATCCCGCTATCATGTTCAATCCTCGACTGGCATCTATTGAAGACTTGGTCGAAATCATCAAGAGGGCATATTGATGGGCTACTTTGCCAACACTGAAGAATTGAATAAAGTGATGGAAATTCTTTGGAATAAGATCAAAGAGCAGCCGGATATGTCGCAGAAGTTGATCGACACCAAACTGGTTGTTCAATTCAAGTATCGTGATCCTGACGGTCTCTTAACTATTGATTGTTCTGACGGACAAGAAATGAAGATTATCGTAGGTGCCACGAACCTCAAGCCGATCATTGAGATGTCTATGAAAGCTGACATCGCACATGAATTCTGGCTCGGCAAGACTAATATCCCGCTGGCGATTATGTCCGGCAAAATCGTATCGAAGGGCCCAACTCCGAAAGCACTAGCATTACTACCGGTGATTCAACCAGCGTACACGCTTTACCCGCTAGTGTTGCAGGAAATCGGTAAGAAGATAGCGTAAAGTTCATGCCGGTTGTCGCGATAGGCGAACTTCTTGTTGATTGGTTGTCGACCGAACCGGGCGGTGACGTTTTCAACGCGAGCCAGTTCCACCGCGCTCTGGGTGGCAACTCGGCCAATGTGGCAATCGGTTTGCACAAGCTGGGAACACCCGTTCGATTGATCGCCAAGACGGGCAATGACTTTCACGCAGAGTTTTTACAGCGGAAACTTTCAAACATCGGCATGAGCGGAGATTACATAGTTTCTGATCCGCAATACCCGACTGCCCAGTGTTACATGACCACTAGCGCTGATGGTGAGCATGAATACAGGAATTGGCCAAGACCGCATGCAGCGGACATGCTATGTCCTGCTGAGGTGCCTGACAGCGCCTTTGACGGAGCCAGATTCCTTCATGCCACCGGCATATCATTTATGGCGGAACCACGCCGCGATGCCGTTCAGCGCGCCCTTGATATAGCTCGCGAACGCAACATCATAGTTTCCTTTGACGGTCTGTTTCCGACCGGGCGTGCAGCCGAAGCTCATGAACTGGTCGAAAGCGCACTGTATCAAACCCAGCTATTAAAACTCAACGAGCATGAACTGAAGTTCTGGGCCGGTGATCCGACACCACATACGGTGCTTGCAGCTGCCCAAAGGGTGTTTGAACGATACAATCCAATTGCATTATTCATCACTCAAGCAGAGCGTGGTTCGTTCGTTATGACCAACAAGGGCGTGGCTGAATGCGCAGCAATTCCTGTGCAATGTGTTTGCGGAGTGGGCGCCGGCGATGCCTATATCGCCGGAGTTTTACACATTCTGTACCAAGACTTTTTCGATCGTGACTTACTAACACTGTCGGTAGACGATTGGCATCGAGTCGGCATGGTCGGCAACTTAACCGGTGCTCTTGCCACTCGCTTCATTGATGCTCACAGCGGCATCCCCACCGGAGCTGAGTTGACGGCCTGGTTGGAAAAACACGCTCGTTAACTCCCAGGGTTGGGATTGACTGGAATCCGGCGATCCCAGGCTAATTGAATGAACGTTTCAAAGACGGCATAATTGCCTCTTCAAGCAGGGAAAAAGATGCAACAGAGGACGTCATGAATGCACTGTAAGCCTTTGAAATCCATCGTTTTAACAGTATGGCTAGGAACCTTTTTACTCTTCCCAGTCGGCGCAAAGCAATCCAGCTCGTCGGCAACGAATGCCGCCGACAATTTGCTCGAACCGACCTTCACCCTGAAGAGCGGAAATCGGTGGGGAGCGGGAAAAGCATGGTGCGGCAAGCTTAAAGATGGCCGCGTCTTCGTCTTCACCGCGCTGCATTTATTCGGGCCTGATGCGGGCCTGCCACAACAATTACCGGCAGATAAGTTAGCTGGCTCGCTCAAGCAGGTCGATCTGGTTACTTGCGGTAAGGCCCAAGCTCAAAGCACGACAACCAGAGTCCTTTCGAAAACTGGATTCGTGCTCGATGAACGGACGATGGACTTTACAGGCGATGTGGTAATACTCCAGACTCCAGCAAATGTTGGCGCAAAGCCATTTCCTCTTGCAAATCGTCCGGCAACAGTCGGCGAACCAGTCTGGTTGTATACGCGACTTGCTCAACCCGGCAGCACGGCCCAGCTTTACCCTGCCGCCGTTACAAATTCCTCCGCGAGGATGCTCCAGGTTAAACTCAATACACCGCTGGCAATACAGGCCACGTCCGGTTCGCCAGTAATCGACAAACAAGGGCAAGTGGTGGGCATGCTGATCGCCGGCAATGAGGGCGAGGGCATTGTCTTTTGCAATCCAGGAAGCGCAATCTACAATCGAGTGCTAAAGGATGTGCCCAAGTGATGTTAGTTTCTTCAACCTAGTGGCTGGACGCGGCGGTCGAGTAGACCGGGGGAGTTTCACCCCCAGCCCCTCACAGTCGGGTAAGCCGGGGATGTCGCCATCCCCAAGCTCCCCTAAGAACCGCTCGTGCG
>JADYXS010000419.1 GCA_021772155.1 Candidatus Obscuribacter sp. | reverse complement strand
TCCAGTGGGAGGTGCCATGCATGTAGAAGTCGGACAATGCCAGCGGAGTGGTCGACGCCTTGCCCTTTTTCGGGTTCTTTACCTTCTTGGGTGCGGCGGCCTTGCTCGGAAGGATGCCGAGCTTGCACAATCCGCGACGCAGCACATTTGATGCTGTCTCGTGCACCTTGGACAGAGGTACGCCGGGCTTTATGCACCGCAGTGCAGCCATTTGCGAGTCCAGAACAAGCTGGTAGATCTCTCGTTGCGCCGGCGTGAACTTACCGTTAGCCGGCCAGCAGCGAGTGATGTCCGAGGCGTAGCCGCCTGCGACCCCACCAAACTCGCAAGCCGCGTCCACAAGCAGCAAGTCGCCATCGTTGACGCTGCCGTTGTTGCTGGTGTAGTGCAGAATAACCGCGTTGTTACCGGCAGCAACGATGCTGCCGTAGGCTTCGAAGGTGGCGCCGGCATGCCGGAACGCCCATTCCAGTTTGGCCTGGATCTGGAATTCCTTGACTCCAGGTTGTGTCGCCAGCATCGCCTGTTTGTGCGCCTCGACGGAGATGGCCGCTGCGTGGCGCATGATCGCCAGTTCGTCGGCGGTCTTGAACAAGCGCATTTCGTGCAGAATTTCCTCGTAGTTGAGCAGTGTTTTCTGCTGCCCGTGCCATAGCGGTGTGAACTTTGCATCGAATTCCGGGTTGACCCCGAAGCGGTAGTAGATGTTCGCGGCCTGGGCCACGAGTTTCTTCAGCTCCGGTTCGAGCTGGTCGATGTTGAAGGCTTCGTGCACGAGGTAGTCCGCTTTGGCGCCTTCAACGCCTACGCGAACGCCGGTCCAGATTTCCTTGGCTCGGTCCTTGGGTTGCACAAACATGATGCGGCGCTTCTTGTTGCGCCCACTCAGCTTGCACACAACGAGAACGGACTGCGGTTCAGGGAAGCCGTTCAAGTAGAGAATGTCAGACGACTGACGGTAGGGATACTCCGTGTCGTGACTGCGAGTGCGTTCCGGGTTGGATACCAGAATCGCGACCGAGTTCGGGGCAAGGCTATCCCAGAAGCGATCCAGTCGGGACTTGCGATCCCGCTTCGTCGCTTTGGGTGCCTTACGAACCAGTCGGTCCAGTTCGAAATTAGCCGTGGTCATATATTCCTCCTTCAAGAGGTCGCGACGGGCCAGTCGCGATACGAATGAACGAAAGTTTGACGAAGGGGCAGCGTTATGCGCTGCCCGAGTTTATGCCGCGAGCAAGTCGCGGAGGTGCTGCCACAGCGGCAACAGCTCGACGTGCGTTGGGTCGAAAAGCTCGCGCTCCAATTGCGCTTGCTCCGCCCGGTACATGTCGTTCTTGTTGACGGCGGCGATCTTGCCGTAGCGCACGTTCGCAACGCGATCGCACAGCTTTAGCTTGATCGCGCTTTTACCGCGCTGGCGGATTTGGGGCAGCGTCAGGAGCTTGCGCTCCTTGCGCGTGGCCGCTTTGACGTCGCTAACTGCAACCACATCGGCTACGGCTTCCGGGTCAAAACCAGCAGCGAGCAGTTCTTCTGCCGTGGCGTCTCGGTCCTCGATGAGGTCGTGACCCCACGAACCTTCCTTCAGCTGCATGTCGCCAGGAAAGAATTCATCGGCGACACTTTCGACTTCCCTCAGGTGGTAGTCGTAGGGTTGGTCGCCATAGCGTTGATCGCCATGTCGTTCCGTTGCCCATTTACGTAGTTTGGCGAGCTTTTCCATGATGAGTGACCCTTTCTTTGTGGGCTGGCACATGTGTGCCGCGTGAATTGTTTAGAACAAGATGCCGGCGACTGCGGCCGTCATCCAGGTTGCGAGATTCGCGCAGATGAGCGCGCGCAGCGCGAGTCGCGCAATTTCTCCGCGACGTTCGGGCACCATTGCACCCAGACCGCCGATGTTGATGGCGATCGAGCCGAGATTGGCGAAGCCGCACAAGGCAATCGTGGTAATCATCTGCGTGCGAGGATCAAGCGTGTAGGCGGCTTTGCCAGCCATAACTTGAGCCAGGTCGCCGTAAGCGGCGAACTCGTTGATGAAGATCTCAGTGGCCATCAAGCGCCCGACTTCGAATGAGCTATCCCAGGGCACGCCTATCAGAAATGCCACAGGAGTGAGAACAACTCCGAAGATGTCCTGGATTGTCCATGACACGCCGAAGAATGAAAGCACATAGCTCAGTCCGCCATTAATCATTGCCACCATGGCCACGGCAACGAGTACCATGATCATCACGTTGGCTGCGATTCTGGCGCCGTCCATGGCCCCGATGGCAATGGCGTCGAAGGCGTTCGAGCCGTTGTCCTGGTGAGCCATTTCGACTTTTTCGATGAGCGCTTGCTTGTCGGTTTCCGGGATGACTATCTTGGAGATAACGATGCCGGCAATTACCGACAGCATCGACGCTGCGATCAGATGCGTCGGGTTCATACCCAGGGCCGTATAGGCAACAAGGGCGGAGCCGGAGATCGTCGCCATAGCGCTGGTAATTGAGCAAAACAGCTCCGATTGAGTGAGCTTCGCCAGGTAAGGTTTGATCAGTACCTGGCACTCAACCTGGCCAACTACAGTTGCCGAAGAGATGGAGACGGCTTCCGGCCCACTGACGCCCATGGTTTTCGTAAGCAGCTTTGCCGCTACTTTCACAATGCGCTGCATTACGCCCAGATAGTAAGTAAGGGCAGATAACGCCGCGACAAAGATGATCGATGAGCCGATGCGAACGAGAAAGATGAACTTCCCTTTTGCAAGGTCGTCGCCGAATACAAAAGCCGCGCCTTCGACAGCGTAGTCCAGCAGTTTCTCGATTCCATGTCCGAGCAGTAGGAACGCATCGCTAGTTCCCGGTATTTTCAGTATCAACAGCGCCAGGCCGAACAGGATCGCCAGTCCGGAAAGGACATAGCGCCACCTGATCGCCCCGCGGTTGCTAGACATTGCAACGGCAGTCGCCAGAATCGCGACGATGCCTAGCATTCCAATCATTTTTTCCATGGTGATTCTCCGAGGAAAGGCGCTTGTTAGGCGCGCTCGGTTAAAAACAACGGGTGTGAACACACGTGTTCACACCTGACCGTGATTACGAATTGAGCCTCGTAGGGGTGGCGGCATACGCCACCCGCCGGCGTATGCCGACTGGTGTTGAGATTGGGTAGCGCATGGCGCCACACCTACGAGATCCTGCAAATCCCACCGCGAAGCGGGCGAGGCCAGATTGCCTCGCCCGCGTTGGGCTGCTGTTAGGACGCCGTCATGCCGTCCGGCAATGTGCCGGCGATTACGGTAACTGCGTCGGTGATGCGGAAGTGCTTGCGCAGCGCCGCGTCGACATCCGCCTTTGTGACAGCCATCGCGCGCTGTTCGTAGCTGTCCATAGCCGCGACACCGCGACCAGAAGCTTCGTACATGGTGATGGTGCGCGCAATGTCCACAGGCGCGTCGAGGCTCATGACGAAGGCGTTGATCAAACCGGCGCGTTCCAGCTCCAGCTCTGCTTCGCCGATGCCATCCCGCACAAACTCAGCCACTAGCTGGCTGATCAGGGGGACTGCCTGACCGAGGTTAGCGCCGCTCGTGGTCATGCGAACAGCCCAGAGTCCACCTTCGACCCAGGCATCGCCCAGCGAGCAGCTGACGCCGTAGGTCAAGCCCCGCTTCTCGCGGATTTCCTTGCCCAGGCGCGCGCTAAGCGTGTCACCGCCAAGCGCTTTGTTGGCCACTGCCGCCGCCAGATAGTCCGCAGACGTCACTGACAGCTGAACCGGCACGCCAACCAGAGTGGTCAGGTTGTCCTTGCCGACGATGTTGACGTTGATGCTCTGGGATGTCGGATTGATACCGTGCACCGCTTGAGGAGCCGCGACATCGCCACCTTCCCACTTTCCGAACTTCGACTCAATGGTCTTGAGGACCACTGCCGGATCGAATTTGCCGACCAGCGTCAGTACTGTGGCCTTGGGGCTGTAGTACGCCGCGTGGAAGGCGCGCAGATCGTCTACCGTCACACCTGCTGTTTGAGCAGCGCGGATAGCGACAGAATCACCTCGGAACGGTGACCCTTCAGGGTAGAGCGCCTGCGTCAGTGCCGTGGCTGCACGGTCAGCCGGGTCCATGGCGTCTTCTTCCAGTTCCGCGCCGATTGTGGTCTTGAGCAGGTTCAGCTCGTCCTGGCGGAAGAGCGGATTGCGCAGGACATCGGATAGGAGGTCGAGGAAGCGCGTCAAATCCGCTGGCACCACGTGAGTGCTCAGGTCGCTGCGGAAGGTTCCGGCACCGAAACGCAGCTGAACGAGCATTTCCGCCGAGAGTTCTGCGATGCGCTTCTTGCTGTACTTGTTGGAGCCTTCGGTGAGCAACTTTGCCACCATGTGCGCAACCACACCCTTGTCGGCCGGTGCGTAGACCGAACCGGCGCGAGTGGTGAAGGACAAGCCAATTGCCGATTCGACGTCGGTCGGCATGAGAAGCACGGTCAGCCCGTTGGTCAACACCGTCTTGACCGTTCGTCCTTCGAACGTGGTCGGTTTCGGAGCCGTGACCACTGGGGCGGTTTCCGCCTTCGGCAGGAAGTAACCGACGGTTCGGTTCTCCACGGTCAGGTAGCGTTGCGCGACTTCGCGCATTTGCTCGGCCGTGACCAGCTCGAACCTGTTGTCGTAGCTCTCGCCCCACTGCCAGTCAGCGCAGGCCTCGTTCTCGCTGATGCTGCTGGCCCACTTGAGCTTGTTGGTGCGCAGATGCACAGTCCCGTTGCGGTTCTGCGTTTTGGCCCGATCCAACTCGGACTTCGTCACCAGGGTATCGGCGACCCGGGCAAGTTCCGCCAGGATGATCTTTTCGACCAACTGGGGCTTGGTACCCGGAGTGAGTTTGGCATAGACCTTGAATACGCCTGCGTCGTGCGTGTCATGGCTGCTGGCTTCGACCGCCGAAACCAGGCCGGAATTGACCAGCTTCTGGTGCAGGCGACTGGCACGGCTGCCAGAGAGGATGCTCGTGAGCGCGGCGATGACAATCTTGTCTTCGTGACGCGCGCAAGGCACATGGAAGCCCATCATCACACGCGGCAGGTCACCTGCCTTGCTGACGACGAAGCGGCGTTCGCCGAACTGTTTCGGCTCCACGGTGAAGGGCACCGGAATCACGTGCTTCGACGGACGAATCTTGCCATAGTGGCGAACCACATAGCCAAGCGCCTGCAGAACATCGAAACCGCCGACGATGATCAGCGTCGAGTTGTTCGGGTGGTAGTAAACCTCGTACAGCTTCTCTTTCAAAGCCGCTGCCGTGACTTTCATTACTTCCGAACGAGCGCCGATCGTGCTGACCTTGTACGGATGCTCCGTAAAGACCGTGGCGTCCAGCTGCTTGTCGAGGATCTGGTCCGGATCGTTTTCGCCGATGTCGAACTCGTCCACAACCACTGGCATCTCCGTCGCCAGGTCGGCGTCGATGATGATCGCGTTGCGCATCCGGTCGGCTTCGTACGCAAGGTACTGTTCGAGGAATGCGCTGGGGACCTTCGCGAAGTAGTTGGTGCGGTCCAGCCAGGTGGTGGCATTGTAGACCCCGCCCATACGCTTCATGAAGTCGTCGTAGCTGTTGCCCTTGGCGGCGTTGAAGGTGGGCGTGCCCTTGAACAGCATGTGTTCGAGCAGGTGTGAGTAGCCAGTGTTGCCGGCGCCTTCATGGCGCGAGCCGACGTTGTAGTGTTGCACCACTGCCACGATCCGAGCGGTCGGATCCGGGGCAAGAACGATTTTCATACCGTTTGCGTCGAGCCGGTACTCAATGAGTGAGCCTTGTTGAGCAACGAAGCTGATGCCGAGTTGCTTCAAGATAGTATCTGAGATTTTCATGTTAACTCCAGTCGGATGACAGAAACGGAGCGCGGGGTTGTCCGCGCTCCGTTGGAAATGAAACTGATGATTCGACCTTTCGGACGCTGCCAGGCAGCGCTTCAAGCGAACGTGCCGGCGATGACCGTCACGGATGTGCTCAAGTCGAAGTAGCGGCGAATGGCTGCATCCACATCGGCCTTTGTGACCGAGCGGTAGCCGTCAATCACAGCATCGATAGCAGCCACGCCGAGTCCAGCGAACTCGTAACTGCAGATTGCACCGCTGATGCCGGCGGAATGTCGAAGGTTGACGATCTGCGACCCGACCGCGTTACCGATCTTGTCCTGCAGTTCGTCTTCCGAGATCCCCTCGAGCAAGTACTGATCCACCACCTGGCGGATGAGCTCTTGCGCCTTGGCGATGTTTTCCGGCGCCACAGAGATGGTGATAGTCCACGGCGCTGAGCCAGAAGAGGCGTCACCGAAGCTAGCATTCACTCCGTACGTCAGACCGTGCTGCGAGCGCACGACCTTGCCGAGGCGGTCGGCAAT
>JADYXS010000418.1 GCA_021772155.1 Candidatus Obscuribacter sp. | reverse complement strand
TCCATCTGAACTTGCTCCCATTCCTCGGGAGTGATCAAACCGTTCTCGACTAATAGCTCGCCAATCTCTTTCTTAACAAGAGCCATAGATCCTTCCTGTAGTTACCTTATCGCCGCGTTGCTGCTGCTATCACGTGCTTGCCATGCTCGCCAAGCCTTCTGGACAAAGGGTGAGCTTTGCCTTTCGGTAGAGCGCCAAGGCGTTGTGTCCCAACTGTTTACGTTCCCGACCCTTATATGCATTAAACGCTTGATTGTAATGTCAAGTGATAGTTGTGTACGTGTGACGTTTACAGCGTTTGTAGGTTTAGCACTGATCTCCTTGGTAAACTGTCTGCGTGTCAAAAACAATGGCAGCGTTTTTTGTCGTTGTGATTCTAGCCTTAGCCTGGCGATGCGCCGGAATCACGTTCGATAGTTTGTGGCTCGACGAAGGCTATCAAAGCATCGTTGACGCATACGGTCGTTCGCTTCCGGACTTCACGCAAGTGCCGCTGAGTCCATTTATCTTTGATCCTGGCTTGCCCGCTGAGCCGATAGTTATGTTGCAGAACTTTCGAAACGTCGATCCTCTGACGCCGCCGCTTTATCAGCTGCTGTTGAATCGTTGGATATCACTCTTTGGTGGCAGTGATCTTGCACTCAGATTGTTGTCGGTGTGTATCTCCACCGCTTGTGTGGCGGCTGTGTTTTGGGTGACCAATAAAGCGTTGGGATTGAAAACTGCAGTCCTCACAGGGTTGGTGCAAGCATTTTCCTCTTTCGACATCTATTACGGTCAGGAAGTGCGCATGTACGGCTTGGTATCGCTGGCTGCGACACTTTCATGCGGAACGCTGTTTTTGCTGCTTTTGCACTACATTCGCGGTCGTGCCCGAGTCTATGCTTGGGTCGTCTATGTGATTTCGACATGGGCTTTGATAAATAGCCATTACACTGGATTATTTATCGTTCTGTTTCAAGGTTTGTTAGGCATGTCCGTCGCGTTGCTGGGCAGAAACTGGCGTTTGATGGGAATCTTGACTGCGTGCTGGATCTGCGTTGGCATTCTATGGCTGCCTTGGCTAAAGATGTTTATGCAGGCCGCTGCTGTGCGCACTGCTTCCTTCTACGTGGCTCGCCAGCCCTCTTTGTGGTGGCCTCCGTTTGCGCTGTTTGTGAAAATTCCGGTCAATTGGATTATCTTCTTGTCCGGCAAGCAGGTGGTAGCACCGGCGATACCTGTCTTTGTTACCTCGGCGTTGAGCCTGCTGCTATGTGTGCGTGTGGTGCCGACCCTCGAGCGGCGTCAGCGCATGTTTCTGGCGTTGATAGTGCTTTGGGCAGTTGTGCCTGCCGTTGGCTTGTGGCTCGTAGATGTACTGGAAAATCACAAGGTAATTGAAATTGCTCGCTATGTGATGGCGACGGCTCCGCCTATCTACATCTTAGCCGGAGTCGGCTTCTCCCAATTCCGATTGCACAATCGATTGGTGGTGGCAATTGTCCTTGCGCATTTTTTCTTTGCATCAGTCAATAACATCGCTCACATTACCGTTGTACATCAACGTGAGCCATGGCGAGATCTGGCGCGGATCTTGGAGACCCGGGTATCGGACGATCCGTTGGTATTGGTGGCACAACCGTACAACATTCTATGCCTTAATCGCTATTTGAGCAGACCCTATCGGCAGGTTGGCGTGAGCACCGTCATGACCGCTCCACAAGTCGAAAGTAAGTTATCTGGGGTGAATAAATTTGTCTTGATTACGGCGCAAGAAGGCGAATCATTTACAGCGATGGTGCCGACGCGTTTCAAGATGGTCGATCACGTCAAACTGTCTCATGGACTGCATTTGCGGCGCTACGAGCTGTAGGTGCTTTGCCGGTGGAGTTGTAAGAGGGGAGGGGCTTGTCCCCTACCGCGTTCTCGGAACGCAAGCCCTTCCTTACGGTGTTGCAGTTGGCTTCGCGGCCGGTTTAGTCGTCGACTTGGCCGTCGACTTAATGGTTGATTTCGCCGTCGGTTTTGCCGTTGTTTTCGCCGTTGTTTTTGCAGTCGATTTTGCGACGCGGGAGCCCGGTAGGTAAGGCAACTCGGCATCGCTTCGCGATGCACGCGCTGCCTTAGGGACAAGCCCCTTCCCTACGTTTTTCTTCGCGGCTGCTGGTGCCTTTTTTGCGGACGGTACTGCAGCGGGTGCTTTCGTTACTGGTGCTACCACTGACGGTGCTGGCACAAATGGCTTTAGTGATGGGTCGATCACTGAGACTGTGTGGCTATGCATTCCAATGTAATACGATGCGAAGAACGTATCGATCACCAGCAAGGCGGATATGAAAATTCCCATCCCTTTCAAGGCTAGTCTCCGTCCGTGAAGTGCACTGCTTCAACAGCATCTTCATTCTCGGTCGCATTTCGCTTGTATGTTGCAAGTACATCGGAAGGTTTGAAATTCTCTTGAATTGTCGTGCCGGAGATTACTTGGACCTTCAGCTCCGCCTTCTTGTCTCCACGGTGCTTGTTGTACTTGTCGCCCAACGCCTTTGCTTCAAAAGAGACAGTGTTGTCTCCGTGTTTCACAAAGCGGCTGATATCCACGCTCTTGCCCGGGCCGTAGAAGTTGTCGACTGGATTGTCATTGACGGTGACGGTGATGTTGTTTCCTGTGTAATCGACTCCAGACGATGTGATCCAGAATTTGAGCTTGCCCTTTGAGGGCTGTGCCTGAGTTGAGGCCGCCGGTGTTGAGGCAGTAGCAGTGCTTGTGGTATCAGGTGGCTTTGGTTGCTCTTTTGGTTTGTCTAGCTTGAACGAGCCAGGTTCAGCTGCAGGTGCCAGAACTGTAACAGGGAGCGCTCCTGGTGTGCCCGGTGGGACATTTTGAACGGTTGCAAGTCGCTCATGGATGCCCCAGTAATAGCCTCCGAAGCCGGCTCCGACCACCAGCAGCGTGAGAACTAGAAAATCGATTAGGGCTCGGAAGACATCTCCGCCACTGATTCCGGCGCCTGCGGGCTTTTGAGCCATTCGATACATTCTCCAAGCAGTTGTTGACCTCAGTAGATTTTACTAGAGTTGTTAGATCAGATGTGAGCTGTGGCAAATTGCCTGCGTATGCGCCAAGGATTATTGTCGGCTTTCATTGCAATTTTGTTGACGGTGTCTAGCGGTCAACCGATGCACAGCCGTGACCTTATCAAGGCCTATGCAACGGAAAATGCGGTATATCAGCTCTGCGCGCGAGCCCAGTTGCTCATGAATGCAGGCAAGTATTCTGAAGCACGAGATGTTCTTGTGCAGGCCGCGAAGGATGATCCCACTTCCTATTCCCGGAATGTCCATCGCAATCTTTACCTCTGCTATCGGCAGCTGAAGCAGTTTGACAAGGCACTGGCGGAAGCCAAAGAAGTCTGTGCATTGGACCCCAGTTCGCCAGATACCCTCTATGACATTGCGATGATTTATTTTCACCTCGATCGCTTTGACGAGGCGTTGGCCTACCTTCGGCAGTATGTCGCTGCCACTAAAGATCCTGTATTAAGGCTGCAAGCGCAGAAATTCACCAGGGAAATTCTTGCATACAGCAATATGCAGAATGCTCGAAAGAAAATGGATGCCGGCCGCTACAGGGAAGCGAAACCGCTGCTTGTGAAAGCTGCAAGCTATGATCCTTCGCCATACAGTGCGGCTATTCATGCCAACTTGTGCTATGTGCTTCAGGAAATTGGCGAGCCGGCTCAAGCTGTCATAGAGGGCAAAAAGGCTTTGCAGCTATTGCCTTCTGATGCGCAAACTATGTACACCGTTGCAATGGCTCTTTCCGACTTGTCGCAATTCGATGAAGCCATCAGTTGGTTGCAACGGTACATCGGGGCTGAATCAGATTCGCAGCGTCGGGCAAGTGCAGAAACCGCCGCCAAAGCATTGGCTGATGACAGAGCGCAGTTCAATGATCCGGTGAACAAGACGCGCGACTACTTCGTCTCGATGCAGGACGATCAGCGGCTGAGGTGGGCGCGTCAGAGACTTCCCATAAAGGTTGCAATTATGTCCGGCAGCGGAGTTGTCGGATACCGTCCGACATTTCCATTGCTGGTGAAGCGCGCGCTTGATATTTGGTGCGAAGCTTCAGGGAAGAAAATAGACTACAAGATAATCTCAAAGCGAGATGCGGCCGATATCATAGTGGAATGGACGAAGAATCCTATCGACTTCAGTGACAATCATCCAGGCACCCGTCCTGTTGGGCTGACCACAGTGACTGCTGAATCGGCGGGACTGGCAGAACGAGCCACTATTCAAGTGCGAACAATCAGTCCGTTCAATGGGCAAGGATTGGACGAGGCACATTTCGCGCATGTTGTGATACATGAAGTCGGGCACGCCCTTGGATTGGGGCATTCGAAAAGCATTCAGGATGTGATGTACTTTCGATCAGCCCGGCAGCAATCCGGACCGCCGACAGCGCGAGATCAAGCGACTATTGCTCGCGTGTACGCGGATTATCCGGTGATTGCTTTCTTGCCGAAGGCGGCACCGGCTAATGTTCCTACCGTCTATGCGTCGCCTCCGGCATTCTTACCACCGGAATTGCCTGATTCCGGCAAGCTCATTCCACCCATGTTCTTGCCACCACCGATTTCTGCGGACGAAGATAAGCTTACTCCGCCGATGTTTGTGCCACCGCCGTTTGAAGATTCCGAGAAAACTCCAGCGCAAACGCCATTTTTTATGCCGCCACCCATTAATAAGGCGCCGGTGAAGACAGCTCCGCGGAGCGAGAAAACCAAGCCGCAGAGCCTGTTCTTTACTCCGCCGCCGGCAAAATAGCGCAGAGCGCTTCGCTCATCAACCCTACGGGCTTGCCGGATTTATCATATGCCATGACAGCGACGTCATGGACTCCTTTGGACCGACTGAAGGGAAGCGGAAAAGATCCCTTAAGAGGCAAGCTAGCTGTTTCTGTTTCAATCGCTGATGTCGGAGGCGGCACCGTACGCGGTGCATTCGTGATCGGATTCCAGGCCTTGCTGATATAGATTCTTACCGTGGAAGCATTAGCAATATTGCTGGCATCGTAGTTCAGAACTGGGCGGGCTTGGGATTTGAGGTGGAGCCAGTCGGATCGCTCTTTGAGGGATAATGGTGGTGCTGGATTTAAATTGACCTGAGGACTTTGAGTTGGTTGTTCGGAGACTCGGGCATAGAGGGTTTTGCTTTCGTTTTGGTCCCACGTCAAAGTTACCTTCGCTTCGCGAGATGCCCGCTGGAACAACGAGGGGCTGATGTACTCCTCGCCACCGGCGATAATCGGTTCAAGTGTCAATATGTACGCTGTCACATCGGACTTTGCAAAAGGTGGTCTGCACAAGACTGCCAGGTACTCGGGACGTCCCAAAATCGGACCGCCTTTGTAATCCTGAGGCAGAGTTGGTATGAGGATTTTTGATTTGTTGGAAAGGCTTGGCATGCGCCTTGCCAAGTCCGCTTGCACCACAGACAGTTGTTGCGCAGCACCACGCCAGGCGTCGAGGTTACTGTTCAGCATTATTGACCAGCAAGCTGTGATGGCACACAGCGCGACGCTTCCGATTCCCAGTACGAATGGTTGTAGGGGCTGCGCCATGCGGCGCCCATCTCTCGAGGACTTCAGCTGAACGTCGCAACGAACGGCGCACGGCGCCACCGCTGCGCTTGAATAGGTGCCGATGGCCGCACTAGCAATCAAAATGCAGAATGGAGCTGATCCCAGAAAGAATAATCTACTACCAACGAGATTGGGCCAGATGTGCCAGATTTGAAATGTCGGCAATACCGTTATTAAAGTCCATGCCAAAAGAAAAACGTATAGTCGAAAAACGGTTTTGTTTTTCCAAAGCGAAACGGCCGCGCATAACAACACGCCGGCAAATGCGCCAGTGCTGAGTTGTCTCAGCCAGGGCTCAACTGGAAACTCTTCCGAGGCCCCGATGAACAGTTTACTTAGCGTCGGAAGGTCGCGAAAATTTCGCCAACCTTGTCTTATCGTTTCCCAACTGCTGCTGCCATAGCCACCAACGACGGTGCCGAGAATGATCGTGCGCCAGACTGCAAATGCTGCCAATGTTGCCCACAAGCACAGAAGCGGGCGCGTCAGTTTGAATCTTAAATTGCCGCTTGCCGGAGCAGTTGGCGCCAGCCATTCCAGAAGAGTTGCGGCAACAGGCAAGGTAACTGCCATTTCTTTGCTGGCAAGCGCCAGCACGAAGGTCCCCAGCGATACGGCTAACTGCCACGGCGCACTGGTGCGCCTATGTAGCAGATAATTATAAAAGCTTGCCAGCGCAAGCAAGGAGCAAAGCACGTCAACGCGCCCGATGATCCACGCTACGGCTTCCGGATGTAGCGGGTACGCGGCAAACAGGATACCTGCGCCAACACCGATTACCTGCGGGCGAGCGATTTTGAAGACGCCACACAATTCAAACGCAATCAGGCCGACCAGCACTATACAGCCGGAAAAAAGCAGCACGTTGGTCAGATGGTAGCCGTACGCGTTGATGTTCCAGAGCGCGTAATCTGCAGCGAGGCTGAAGGACACCGCGGGGCGATAGCTTGTGAGAGTCGTATCAGAGGACCAATTACTCCAGAGTAATCGAGTGAGTACGTCCGGCTGACCGTTGAATGCTTTTATCAAATAGTCGACATGGAAAAAATCGTCGAGCAGAAAGCCCAGCGTCAGAGAATCATGAAACAACCATGCTCCAAGGAAGGCTGCAAGAAGCAGACCAATTGCCAGCATCGGCAATCGAAACTTAGGCGCACTACCTTTAGCCGTCTGCGGTTCCTGCGCGACCTCAACCATAACCTGCACGTGCCGCCTTCTATGGACGGAACAAGGGATCCGATTTGACGCCGGCCTTTGCCATTGCAAAGCGAACCAAGCTGTTCAGTACGCCCAAACCGTATTTGACGCTATTCCAGAAGTTAATTGAAGAGGCTTCCGGAAAATATCGAGTTTCCACCCCAATTTCAGCGATGCGGAAATTGAAAAAGACTGCCTGGCAGAGGATTTCGGCGTCAAAGACAAATGAGAGTGAATTGCGCAAGAACGGTACTTTCTCCAGGAAAGTGCGGCTGTAGGCGCGATATCCGGTGTGAAATTCAGAAAGATTGGTTCCGAGAACGATATTCTGCACAGTGGTCAAACAACGGTTGCTGACGAACTTGTAGTACGGCATTCCACCTTTCAGCGCTCCACCGTCAAAAAATCGTGAGCCAAGAACGATATCTGCTTCACCGTTGATGATTGGCGCGATGATCTCGGGGATTTTGCGCGGATCGTATTGATAATCTGGGTGCAGCATGATGACGATGTCTGCTCCGTCACGAAGTGCTTCCAGATAACAGGTTTTTTGGTTGCCGCCGTATCCGACGTTGTGTGGGTGACGAATGACCTTGATGTCAAGATTGTGTGCTGCGCCCACAGTGTCGTCTTTGCTGCAGTCATCAACCAGAATTACTTCTGATACGAGCCCTTCCGGGATGTCTTCAAAAGTCTTGAGAAGCGTCTTGGCGGCGTTGTACGCCGGCATCGTGACGATGACTTTTGCCGGACCTTGTTTCTGCCTGGAGGCGTTCTGCCTCTGCACCACTGTTGTCGTAGTCACGTAAGATACTCCTGACGCTCGTACCGGTGAGTCTTCATTTCGAGTGCTGCTGATGCGGCAATCCCACAAGGACGGTACTATCGATAGCATGTTAAGAGGTTGCCTATTGAAATTCAAGTTGCAGCTTAGGACGGTGAAATGAACGAATCATCCGCACAAGAGCCGCCTGAAAGCAGCACTTCGCCGTCCGAATCCCGCACTGCGGTTAGGTCTTTGGCAACGTCCAAAGCTCATCAACTGCTCACTTTGGTGGGATTTAGCTTCCTTTTCTTTGAAATTATTTTTGTTGAACTCTACTCAGATAATTTCTGGTTCAGCTTCGATATCTCTCTGTTCGGCGTGACCGCGATGCTGCTGATCGCCGCTGGTACCCATTTTTTCCTGCTGTTTCTGCAAAGTGACCGGGTCTGTCGATGGGTGATGCCCCTGTGGAAAGGGCGGCCCCCGATCGCTTACACCCGTTGGCTGGAATTGGACGACCAGGGCTTCACTTATGGCATTCGACGCGTGCAATGGCAGTCTGTGGATGAGCTTTTTCTGACTTTTTTCGGCAATCTGGAAATCCGTTCCTTTGCACTGTCCGGACAGCATGCTGGTTCGCCCGACCCGCTCTTTAAGTTGCCTTTCGCCGTCGCCACGCAAAATGAGCAGAATGCCTTGATGCAAGCGGCTCTGGCCGCAAGACCGCAATTGAAGTTCAACGATAGGCTAGAAAAACGCATAAAAAGCGCCATTATTCGTGGGCAAAATGCTATCCAATTGGGCGGGGCCGTATTCATGACCCTGATGCTGTTAGATGTGGGATACAGCTCCTTCAATTATCTGGAGATGCTTAAGCATTATCACCTGGCTCACGCGAAAGCACTGGACGGGCAATTGATTGAAGCGCGCGAGCACCTGGTCCGCGCGGATGACTTTCGTGCCCATCCATTGCCAATTTCATATGTGACTTCAAGATTCATCAGCGTCGGTAGCTCAGGCACGGCTTTGCTCCAGGCTCGTGCAAATGTGCTCTGGGCTCTAGGTGACAAGGACCTGGCCTTGGCAGATGTGAATAAGAGTTTGCAGATGTCTCCGGAGGGCTTTCGACTTTACCTTCTTCGCTCGAGATTGTTGACTGATCTGGGACGAACGCAAGAAGCTGGCAAAGACATAGACAAGGCGATCGAGAAGCACAAAGATTCATTGCTTCCGCGGCTTTATCAAATCGCTCATCTAAAGCCGGATGGCCCGGCCGCAATCACCAGCTCGTACAAAAAAGCGATGGATGATTTGACCGAATCAACTTTTGCCAATGAACCGATGTGGCCCCCTGGCGGTAATCGATTTATTCATGATGTGTTTTATAAAGACGATATCAACTTCGTCTTTGATCGACTGCTGGATGTGCCGTCGAAACAGACAGGAAGTTCTGAGAAGAAAGCCCCGTAAACTGCATCTGACTTGGTGACATGCTCGTGACTCAAGATTCACTGCCCGAAAGTCCGACTCGAAAAGCTTTGTTGCTATGCTTTTTGACCCAACTCATTGGTATTCCAGCGTTGTTGCTGGGCATCGGGCTTCTTATTGATGCCTTCACCGGTTCGACGCAATGGGCCACTTGGACAGGGGCGCTTCTGGTGAGCAACAATGCAAAAATGAATGCGGGGATCGGGTTGATTGTGGTGGCACTGGGAGTATTCCAGTTGCCTGGAAGCAGACGCATTAATAGCTTTTTTCGCTTGATTCGAAATCAAAATCATCTTGAAAAACTCTATCGTAGGCCAGACGTTGATAATCACGAACGTGACCTGGACCAATAGAAGTCACCGTTTGGTCGTTTTAGTTGCAGAACTGTCTTTTTTCCCTTGTCTATAGCGCTTCTGCTTTTCAGCCAGATAGTTTGGATCCTTCAGTTGTTTGGTTATCTGAAACGTCGTGAAGCGGCAAGAATCAGAGCAGAAACGCCCTTTGGGAGTAACCAGGAAAAAGTCCGCGCACCTCTGTATCGCAAAATCATCTGTCAGTTTGCTTTCGACAAGGACAGGTATTTCTTCACGCCAGCAAAGCTCAACCTCGTGTGGATACTGGCTGACTCCATCTCTATCTTCCAGAGTTGCCGTTTTGAAAAGGCCTTCGCATCGACCGACTAAAATCTGCTTGGACTGCACGCATTCAGATAGAAATTGCGCGAATTGCAGGACCATCGTATCGCCAACGCAGCGAAGTAATGAGTCGGAAGAGTCAGAGGAGCGACGCGCGCGTAAGGCAGGCAGTAGGCGCGAAGTTGCCTGGTCGTCGTGCCCGGGCGGGCAAAATTCTAAGTGCAACTTCGCAAGATATTTGTCCAACCAATCTAATGTGGCGCTTTGATTGAAGTGAAGTGCTGAAACTGCATTTCGAATTTCAGAAAGTAAAGATTGAAATTCGGATACCGAGCCGTCAGATGGCGCTGACTGTTCGCTTACCCGCTCAAACCACGTTTTTACATCAAAGGATGTCTGCCACGTGGTCTGTTCGTTAAGCACATCTATAAAGGTGAGCACTTTGCAACTACCCGAGGATTGACTACCACGGTTGGGCGTGATAACGTTACCACGTTCGACCGTTGTATCAGTATAGCACCTCAAAAGCAACCATCAAAGCATTAGCAGGCGCGCTTTCCGGCGCCTCAACTGCCGTATTGGTATTGGAGACATCATGTTTGTTGAACTGGTCAAGTTGGCGTTTCCCCTGGCGGCAACCTTTTTCTTTACTGCGCTCATTGGAGTCGTGGATATGTATTTCGCCGGCTTTCTCGGACCGCAGGCCCAGGCTGCAGTTGGTTTGGCGGATCAGCTGTTAATGATTTGGCTTTTGGTCGGCACGGGACTGGCCACAGGGACCGCCGTTTGCGTATCCAGGTTTGAAGGCTCTGGAAACAAAGGAATCGCAGCGGCTTATGCAAATGTATCAACGCTATCTGCGTTATTCATTGGACTGATTGCCGCGTGCGGCAGTTATGCAATTGCGCCTGTCTTGCTCAAGCACTTCGGCATCGACAACGCAGACGCGCATAGTTACCTTCAACTTTGTTCGCCAGCCAATATGCCCTTCATCCTGTCGCTCGTTTTGTCAGCAATTCTACGTTCGCGCCAGCAAGGCCTCAAATGTCTGGCAATGTCCCTGATAACCAGTGTGATAAGCATCAGTCTGAGCTACATCTTTTTCTGGACGCCGCAATTGCCGACATATAAAACTCTGGCATCTTTGGCTTGGGCCTGGGATATTGGCGCCTTTGTCGGAACATCGATTGGCTTCTGGTGGGTGCTGCCCTATTTGCGCTCGGCGCTCCCCAGTAAATCAAAATGGCTCATCAAGCGCTTGCTGATGCTGAACAGAATCGCATTGCCTGCCGTTCTTTCCGAAGCCTGCTTTGTCATCTCCAACTTGGCGTTGACTCAATTCATCATGCTCATTGATGATGACACCATTTCAGCACAGGCTGCCTGGTTCGTCGTTTTGAAACTGGAAGAAACAGTGATCTACATACCGGCCCTTGGTATTGCTCTTGCCACCACAGTTCTAATATCGCATTCATTGGGCAGTAGAAAGAAAGACGCGGTGTGGCAGGTTTTGCAAGCAAGTGCGCTGTTGACTGTCGCCTGGTCCGGCTGTACGGGCGTGCTAATGTCATTCAGCACGGCTGCTGTGGCTGCTTGCTTTCACGTGACCGGTGCGGCATTTGGAAGTTTGACTTCGTTTCTGCAATTAGCCCCGGTATTGATGCCCTTGCTCGCGCTGAGCACCGTACTTTGCGGAGCGCTTGATGGGGCAAGTGATACCACAGCATCCTTGCGCGCCAACATCATCGCCAGAGTGATCGTGCGGGTGGTTGTGGCCTACGTAGCCGTCGGATTTGCCGGACTTGGAATGCAAGGCATTTGGGTTGCACTTCTTGTCTCGCGTCTTGTTCTATTTTATTGTTGCGGTTCTTCAGTTCTCAAAAGATTCGCGCCGACTATCCCCTGGCGGGTTCTACCTGGTGGATGTTCCAGTCTTGGCGGCAGTTCGTAGATTCGAGCGCGCAGGCGAGAGTGTGAGGTTGTTGGGGGCGGACAATTTTGCGCAGAGAGAATCATTTTCTTTGATGGTGCTGGCTATTTGCGCGAACAGTTTTTGGCCGCCGTAAGCATTCAGATGGACAGTATCAAGGTAGTCAGATTTTTCGAAATTGAGATTTCCGGTCAAATCAAGAAACTGTGCGTTATGCGTCAGGCAGGCGCTGCTAATTGAGGAGCGGAACTGCAGCCAAAATGAGTCAGGCAATAGCTTGCGGTTCATAGACAGGCTGGGCATGCCAACTACCAGAACACGAATATCGTCGGCGGCCATTTTTTCCAGGAACGTATTGAAGAAAGCTTTTTCCGCCGTGTAAACCGGCGGGTTGGGATCCTTGAATCGGCGAGTATATTCCTTGGTGTTATCCGCCCACATAGGTGGTATCACGCACGGTACCAGCCATTTGCCTGGGACCGCGTCACCGCCGCCGAGGACTGCTGCCAATGCGTTGCTGGCTTTGTCTCCAGGGGCATTGGTGCCAGCAGAGGAAGCAAGACTTGTTTGAATGGACTCCCCGAGCTTGCGGCATGGCATGCTTTCCATTGCGAACTGTAGCCAGGCCATCGGCCCGCTGTAACTGTGAAGGGTCAGAGGTCCCGGGTTGACGAAGTGAGAATAGAACTTGTAGGGCTCTGTGACCGCGGGGTAAGGCATCGTGTTATCGATGAAGTCTCGTGGGGAGATTCCGATTACAACTACCTTCGGTTTGAACTCCGGCGTGAACAGGGCGCTGCTTGCCATGAACGCATCGGAACACATAGCCCCTGGTGATGCCAGGCTGAAGGCCGATAGATGATGTCCAAGCCTGTCGGAGAGTTCTTTTTCCAGTGTCGCCGCTCGGCGGTGAGTCAGGGCATCGATTGCCTCCACAAGAAGCTTGGCGTCGGAGGCGACCATAGCTGATCCCATCTGAGAACTGCCGAACAATACTATATCCGGTGCCTGTCGTTGTTCTAGCCATTTGCGGGCGAGCCACCAACTCCATGGTTTCACTCGCGAATCCTGCTCACTCCAGGCGAACACGCTGCGGTCTATCGATTGCCGATACGTTGATGCCAGACTGGCCACAACCAAGTTCGTCAGAGCAAACAGTGCCAACGCCAAGAAGAATGCCACAGGCTTCTTCTTGCCCGTCTGAGGATTTCCCGCTTTTTTTGCTGCCGCCACCTCAGAAGGTCCTCGGTTTTATCGGCGTCTTCAGTTTTACAGCCAGAGCCGTGTTGCGTTCAAGTTGAATCCCAGCCAATGTCAATGAATTATTGGCGCGCGGATCGCTTACAAGTACCGTCATCAGATTGTCGAAGAACTTCTTGCCACCGAAGGCATTGAGGTGCACGGTGTCATGGTAATCCTGCTTTTGATACTGAGCGAAATTGCAAAGATCGTAATAGACAACATCGTTGTTCCAGGCGAATTTGTGCATGGAATCCAAATAATTATGGTAGGTCGATACGGACAACATTTTAGTGTTGACTTCCATGATCGGCATGTTTACTAGTACTAGCTGAATGCGTTCTTTATGACAGAATTCTGAAAGCTTCCGCAAGAAATAGATTTGCGTGTTGAACGTGTCTTTGTCCGGCGACTTGTACCGCTGCAAATATTCTTGTGTGTTGTCTTTGAAGTCGATCTTGTCTGCGGTCAATGGTGACGATATTACCGCTTCCGGATGGATTTCTGCCGGAATGTATGTCGGCAGGATTTTGACCCGATCCCACCAGGTGAACGGGTGCTTTGATGGCGGTGCTGGCAGATACTGGTTGGCGACTAAATTTGACTCATCTCCAAGGGCTAACTTGAAGTCCAGAGAGTAGCCGTACAGGAAGACGAGTCGTTGCAAGCACCAGTCGAGTTTTGCCCAGGGCGAGCGGAACTCGTGAGTTGCGACATCATCGATGTTGACGAATCGCGTCAGATACTTGAAAGGCTCGGTGTCATTTGGTCCAGTCAAAGTGCTGTCGATAAAGTCTCGCGGAGCAATTCCGTAGATGACCACTTCCGGTCGATTGGCCGTTGCTGCCATCGCCCGCAAGCTCAGGTAAGCGTCCGATGGCATTTGTCCAGGCGCAGACAAGTTGAAGGTATCGAATGTGCCACCGAAGCTCTTAGTGAGTTGCTGATCGAGATAGGAGACGTGGTGGTACTTCGTTAAATCGAGTGGTTTTTTCAGATGGTTGGCATCACAGCCGGCGACGGCACTCACCATCAGCGAAGAGCCAAGGACGGCGACGTTATGCACACTAGGAGTGCCCTTAAGGTCATTCATCGTCCACCACGCCCATCCCTTATAGCTGTACTTATAAGGGTCGAAATGGAATGGGTTGCAGAAGGAACAGTAGATGTTCAGCAGCGTGAAGATGACGAAGGCGACAACAAATAGACTGCGCACTTTTTTACGCAGAGAAAAACGATGTTGATCCATCGGTATTTGTTGGAGCGGATGAAGTTCTGCCTGCGGGGCTTCAACAGGGGTCACAATTGACCTCCGCTGCTCTTCTCAGCCATTTGAACGTTGCCATCCGGCTTCTGCCGCAATGCTGCTTTCAGCGTTTGGTCATCGGCAAGTTGCTCGATCAGCAGATCCAAAAACTTGCGACCCCCATGCGAGTGCAAGTGGACGGTATCGCTAAAGTCTTTGCGGTTGAAGCAAGCGCTTTCAGAAAAATCCACGAAACTGGCACCGCCGGTAGTGGCCGTGTCTTTCAGTTTATTGCGGTAAAGCTCCCACGCTGCATCTGGAATGAGCTCACGGTTGATGTCCGTAATGGGCATGGCAACCACGACTACATGGGTTCCTCGTTGCTGGGCCGTTTTCAGAATGTCTCCGAAGAAATGCATCTGAGTCAAAAACGTCTGGGACTTCAGGGTTTTATAGCGTTTTTTGTATTCTGCAAGATTATCAACAAAGTTGGCCAGGTCTGCTGCAGTTACAGGGCGGAAGAAGGCTTCATTTTGCTCAAGTTGGAATGGTTTGTACTCCGGCACCATCTGGTGCACTACGTCCCGTGACAAAAGTTTCCCTGCCGGGAATACGTCATTTGTCAGCTGCATCGCCAGATCGGACCACTTACGGCAGATATCGATGCGCTGCCCATAAAAGTAGATTGCCTGACCGAGCTCGAAGTTGATACGCTCGAAAGTCTCTGGCATCGTCAGCGATGCAATTGGAGCGATATTGCCGAAGCGTGCCAAAAAGCGGAAGGGATCTGTAGCTGCTGGACTGGGCAGAAGATTATCCATGAAATCGCGCGGTCCAACCCCGTAGACGATTACTTGCGGGCGCTTTTCACCCTTTAGCAAAAAGTCGGTGATTAGATAAGCATCCGATGGCATCTCACCGGGAAGGGCGAAGTTGAATGTTTTGACGTTGAATCCCGTCTTCTGTCCGAACTCTTGTTCGAAATAGGCCGATTGATGGTGCTTTGCCCCGTCCAGCCTTGTGTTTAAATGATCGGCATCCACACCGGACAACGGCACCAACATTAGCGACGAGCCGAGGAACACCATCTGAGGATTTTTCTTGGCAGCAAGAAAGTCATCTATCGCCCAAGAAGTCCAGCTGTGATAAGGATAGTCGGTAGGTTTTCCTTGCCATAGATGAGCGGCCGCCGCAAGCGCGCTGGCCACACCGAAAGCCAGAACAGCAATGAAGAATTTGCTTGTGAGCAATTGGCGCATCAAAGGAGTTCCTGCCACCGCTGCCGTGCCTAGAATTGGAAATAAATGAATCTTGGTGATGTATCTGGACTAAAGATTGTGAGCAGGCACATCATCACGACCATCATGCTGACCTGGAAAGCCCAGGGGGGACTCTTGTAGATTTGCTTGTCGTTGAGCCAATTCACTACGACGTGCGAAATCATCAACAAGGGAACAATCAGCAAAAGCGCAGGGAACATAATCGGATCACGAATTTGCAAAATTGCTAGTTGCGATGTACTGAAATGCATGATTTCCATAGGGGCTTGAGCTAGCTTGCCGATGATTTCCCAGCCCGTTTTCATCGTATCTGCGCGGAAGATCACCCAGCCGATACAGACGATGTGGAAAGTCAGCACGATCGATACGACGTGGTAGACCTTCGACTGCATAAGGGTCTTGGCGATGCCAATCCGCTCCAATCCGTGTACATACTCTTTGTGTAAGATCAGCAAGACCCCTTGATAGACGCCCCAGACCAGGTAGTGTACGTCCGCGCCGTGCCAGAGTCCGCCCAACGCCATAGTGAGGAAGAGGTTGCGGTAGTTGAACCATGTCGAACCACGGCTGCCGCCCAGCGGTATATAGAGGTAATCACGCAGCCATGTGGAAAGGCTAATGTGCCAGCGATGCCAGAAATCCGCGACGTTCGCCGCCAGGTAAGGCAAGTTGAAGTTAATTGGTACTTTATATCCGAATAACAGTGCTGAGCCGCGGGCGATATCCGTGTAACCGGAGAAGTCGAAGAAGATTTGGAAAGCAAAGGCATAAGTGATTAGCCACAGGTCGAGCGAAGAGAAGTTCGCTGGGTGGCTAAATCCTGCTTGGACGACCAGAGCCAGGTTGTCGGCAATTAAAACTTTTTTGCACAGTCCCATCAGAATCAGGTTCATGCCCTCATCGATGTATTGCCACTTGAACATTACCGGCACGCTGAGCTGCGGAATGAAGTCCAAGTAGCGTTTGATCGGCCCGGCAATTTGAGTCGGGAAGAATGATGCAAAAAGTGCAAAGTCCATGAACTTAGCTACGAGTGGCTTACCGCGATAAACCTCGACTGCGTAGTGGATGAATTCGAAGACGAAGAATGAAATGCCCAGGGGCAAAATGATATGCAGGTGCGGGGGGATGAACGATTTCCCGAACAGGTCAAAGCCAGCTTTGACGCAGTCCATGCTGAAGTAGGCATACTTGAAGATGCCCAGTGTGATGAGGTTCGCTACCACCACCACTGCGACCCAGTTCTTCTTATGTTTCTGCTCTGTAGCCTTGTCGATTTGACGTACGAGCAAGAAGTTGCCGACTGTCAAACCGAAAATCAGTAGCCCGTAGATTGGGCGCCACGACATATAGAACACGTAGCTTGCCACCAAAAGCAGTGGCACTCTCCATTTGTGCGGCATGAGCCAGAAGAGTACAAATACAACTGGTAGAAAGACGAGGTACTGCAGACTGTTGAAAAGCAATCTACGAACTCCTTGTAAAGACATGACCGTATATCATCGGCAAAAGCCCGGAATAGGTCATTAGAAGCCATAAAGGAAACTGTCTGATGGCTGACGCCATATCATAAACGGCAGATCTCAAGAATAGCTACTTTATGGCACTGCTCTTAATCTTAAACATATTAGATGGCAAGAGGTCGGATGGCTCCCCTTGCCATCTCTGCCAGTTTTTTTGATGCTCCAATGAGGAATGTTAGCGTATTCTTCTTTTGCTTTAGTGGGAGCGCCGCCGTCCCGGCGGCACCCTGGCAGCGCATGGCGCTGCCAGGAAATGAAGAGAGCTTCGGGCGCCGCCCGTTTTGAATAGGTGCCGGCGGGACGCCGGCGCTTGTATGGGAGAAGGGTTTACTCAGGAGTTTCGCCGGCTTGTTTCGTAAAGCCTTCTGGAATCAATTGATATCCGCCGCCGTATACGGTGCGAATATACTTGCGATCCGATGTTTCCAAGCGTGTTCGCAAGTGGCGGATATGCACGCGGATTGTGTCTACATCATCATCTGGCGAGTATCCCCAGACTTCTTCCAACAGCTTTCCTGTGGAAACGGTTTGTCCGTGATGCTGCATCAGGCAGTGCAAGATTTCGAACTCTGTCGGGGTTAGCTTGACAATTCTTTCTCGAACCTTTGCTTGCAGGTTTTCTGGAATAAGTGTGATTTCGCCGGCGGTCAGTATTTCCGGAAGCGATGCGGACGCAGGCCCAGTGCCGGCACGACGCAGTAATGCTCGCACCCGTACCTGGAGCTCGGGAATTTCGAAAGGCTTGGTCAAATAATCATCGGCGCCGGAATCGAAGCCTTTGACTTTGTCTTTGATCATTCCGAGAGCTGTCAGCATCAAAATCGGTATTCCGTTTGTGCCTGTGTTTTGACGCAGGCGCTGGCAAACAGTGAATCCATCAAGATCGGGCATCATCACGTCCAGCACAATTAAGTCTGGCCGATTCTGTTGAGCGAGTGCTAATCCTTTGATGCCATCGTTCGCCGTCGTCACTTGGTGCCCCAGAAGATCAAGATTGACCTTGATCAACTCAGCAATAGCTTGATCGTCGTCGATTACCAAAATTCTGCTCAATGTCGTCTCCTGATTTGGGCTAGCGGTCGGTGCAAGGCAGTGCCGCCATTAGTTGCCGCTGGATAATTTTAGCGGAATTTTCTGCAATTTCCCGTCTCTGAAGACAGTGAGTGTAACCACTTGACCAGCTTTTTTCCCTTCAATGTAAGACAACAGGTCATCTGCGGATCGCACGGACGTGTTGTCGATTTTGACGATTATGTCTGCATTGTCAGCGTCAATATTCTGAATAGTGAAGGGCCCATTTTGTATCAATCGGACCTTTATTCCCACTATGCCAGCCGCGGCAGCCGGGCCATCCGGGACGACAGCCATCACCAATATCCCTTCAATGTTTGCCATTTTTATCGGTCGGACGGACTTGATACCGATGTCCGGACGAATTACTCGATGATGCGCGATGAGCTCTGGAAAGATTCGTTTAACTGTATTAATGGGAATAGCCAGTCCGATTCCTCCCCATTGCGCATTAGCTTCGTTGAGTCGACTGTATATAGCGGTGGTCAAGCCGATCATTTCACCGCGAGTGTTGAGCAGAGGACCACCTGAGTTGCCTGGGTTTACAGCAGCGTCCGTTTGAATTACGCCTTTGATCACCCGCCCGCCGACACTTGTGATCGAGCGACCGATCATGGAAATAATTCCCTGGGTCATTGTTCGGTCAAAGCCGAATGGGTTGCCGATGACAAATACACGTCGGCCCACCTCAAGTTTGCTTGAATCGCCCAGCTGGCTCACACTCAATACTTTTCGGACCGGATCGACTTTCAACACCGCCATGTCGTAATCCGGATCAACGCCTGTCACGTGAGCCGGCAGTATGCTGCCATCCCAGAATGTGACGTTGACGAATTTGGCGTCTTTGACGACGTGATAATTGGTGAGAATGTAGCCATCAGAGGTCAGTATGCAGCCGGAACCCTCGCCTTTGCTTGGTACCACACGGAAGAACTGATCTTCAGAAGGAGTAATGGTGGTGATGTAACAGACCGCTTTGTTAGCAGTCTTGTATACCGTGGTGTTAACGCGCTCGTCCGGAGTCATCGTGTCAACAACGTGCTTTGTCGAGGCGGTGGTAACGGCTGCCTGGGCGTTAACCGCCAGTACCGATAGGAACATAATGCAGACCAGTGCACACAACAATTGAGTTCGCATCACAGCACCACATATTTGAGTCACGCTTGAATTGTACTGGAACTAAGGTTGAGCTTGCTTGCTTGGTTGTTCAGCTTTTTGACCGATGCGCGGTTCAGTGCCGGCGATCAATCGCTTGATGTTGGCTTTGTGCCTGTAGACAACGTAGAGGGCGCCGACGGCGCAAAAGGTGATGTATGGAATCCTTTGAGGCTCAAACAAGTACATCAATATTGCCGAGGCTGTGACGGCGGTCATCGACGCCAGAGAAACGAACTTGGACAAGTAGGTGACCGTAGCAAAAATCAGGAATGTGCAAAAGGCCGCCACAGGGTTCATGGCAAACATGATGCCCAGTCCGGTAGCGGCGCTTTTGCCGCCCTGAAACCCAAGGAAAATTGATTTGCTGTGACCAATAAGCGCCACAATCCCGGCGGCAAACGGCAGCCATGGTGCAATTGGCGCCAGCATGGGGTTGTTCTGCAGCTCAGGCACCATACCTTTTTCCAAAACTTGAATTGCTACCCAGACTGGTACGTAGCCTTTGGCAATATCGACGAAGAACACGAAAGCTGCTGCCTTCTTGCCGGTAACCCGCAGGACATTTGTGGTACCTGTAGAGCCGCTACCAATCTTGCGTAAGTCAATCCCCTTCAGGGCTTTGACTACCCAGTATCCAGTGGGAATCGAGCCGCACAAGTATGCAAACAGAAGGACGAGCGCTGTATTCATTAGTCAGTTTTCTTTGGTCTCAGCAGCAATCTTATTGGTGTTCCGGTGAATCCAAAAGCTTCGCGGATTTTTCTTTCCAGATAAGTCCTGTAGCTATTGTTGATCAACTTATTGTCGTTAACGAATAAACAGAACGTCGGTGGCGAGGCCGACACTTGAGTCGTGTAATAAACTCGCAGCCTCCGTCCGCGTCCTGCCGATGGTGCCGGCGTAAGAGTTTGGGCTTCGTTGACGATTTGGTTGACAATGGCAGTTTTGACGCGTCTACGCGACTCTTTCCATGCACGTTCTGCCGCTTCCAATATCTTTGGCAGGCGTTGCTTCGTCAAGGCTGAGGTAAAGACCACTTCCGCGAATTTTAAGTGCGGCAGGTTCATATACACGTCGTCCGTCATTTCCTTTTGGAGCTTGGAGGTTTTACCTTCAATCAAATCCCACTTGTTCATGACGATCACGGCTGCTTTGCCTGCTTCCTCGATTTTGGCCGCGATTTTTTGGTCCTGATCGGAAATTGTTTGTGTTGCGTCAAGCATCAATACCGCGACGTCCGCGCGGTCGATTGCTTTGAGTGAACGCACAACAGAGAAGGCTTCCACGCCGTAATCAACTTTGGACTTGCGACGAATTCCAGCAGTGTCGATCAGGTTTACGTCCTTGCCGCCGAAAGCGATGATTGTGTCGATGGCATCGCGTGTGGTGCCAGGGATGTTGGTGACGATCGTGCGCTTGGTGTTGCTCAATGCATTCACTAAAGAAGACTTTCCGACATTTGGCCTGCCGACAATGGCGACTGCATAGTTGTCCGGCTCGGCGCCTTCCTCGACAACTTCAATCGGATCTTTGAATTCGATGCGCGTTTCTGGCGGTAACTTTTCGATCACCTTGTCCAACAGATCGCCTACTCCGCCTGTACCACGCATGGCTGAGACGGCAAGCGGCTCACCCAATCCGAGCTGATAAAACTCGTTAAGGTTGCCCATTTCGTGAGGTTCATCGATCTTGTTAACAGCCAGCAGGACCGGTTTATTGCTGCGACGTAGAATGTTCGCGACATCGGTATCCGCGCCGTTCAACCCGGATTTTCCATCTACAACAAAGACAATCACATCCGCTTCCGCAATTGCTACTGTTACCTGATCGCGCACTTGCACTGGAATTTCTTCGGTAGAGTCGGGAATGATGCCGCCGGTGTCTACCAATATAAATTCATGCCCGGACCAATCACAGTCGCGGTATATCCGGTCACGCGTGACGCCGGGACTGTCGAAAACGATTGCATCTCGAGCACCAACGCATCTGTTAAAGAATGTCGACTTGCCGACGTTTGGACGTCCGACAATCGCGACAATAGACTTGGCCATGACTTCACCTCAGCACCCAGTCTACTACGTGTGCAGAAGTCAATCAGTGTGTGTCAAGTGGTTGAGTCTACTCTTGCTTAGGTTGTGTGGGCTTCTGGTGCTCGCGTGTTGGGCTGCTACCGAACTTCTTGCCTAGTTTGGGCGCTTGATCATCGACCCATCGCATAAGAGTATCTTTAGCAGTATTGAGATATATCGCCATCTCTGTGTCGCCACCCGTGTCAGGATGCACACCCGGCTTAGCCATTTCCTTCTTCCAGGCCTCAGTGACTATGGGGCGTGTCAACTCTTCCGGGTTCAAGCCAAGAAGTCTGCAGGCTTTACGAATCTGGGGTGGGAAAGCCCGTGTCATAGCCGGTATTGGCTCTACTGAACTGGTTTTGTTTGTGCCGACGAATTTCTTGAAGGAAGGGAATGTCCCGGACATACTCGGGTCGCGGTCCTTGATCTCACCGTCGTCACCGCGAACGTATTTGTTGCGAAACAAGTTGTGAAGCTCATCGGCTGTAAATGCTCGCATCTCGTCGTCTTCCCCTTCGCCCTCATAGGGAATATGGACACCGGCGGTGCAGGGATGTCCCATTAAGTCGCCTTCGAGACTACTTGCCTGCTGTACTGCAGGCTGGGCGGGCAGCGCTTCGGGCGCGTTGATTGGTTGGGCTTCTGGCGTGCTGATTGACGGCGCTTCGACGGAAGCGTGGTCGTTCAATTTAATTACTGCTGTTTCAGATTGGTCGATAATGCCGTCCGGCTCGTAACTAAACTGATGGGCGGCAATGGCGGCAGGCTCAAGTTGCGCTTCTTCCGATGTAGCAACGTCAATGCCTTCTGCGCCTTCTTCAAACTGTCCATGGATTGGATCGATGCTGGCTGGATTTGCAGCGATATCTTCTGCTGTCAGCGCCTGCTCAGCGCTTTGCACCGGCTCTAGCTCGACTCCCAGGGCATCAAGCAAGCGAGCGGTGAACGGATCATTCAACACTTCAGGATCGTCTATCTGCAATGCTTCTGTAATGTAGGCTGCCGTTTCTGCAGGGAACTCCGTCGCAGTGGCATTTGTCGTAACGTCCGCTGCGCTTGTTGTAATTCCTTCTACGCCACCATATACGGTGGCTGCGTGTGCTGCGTCGGCAAGTGTATCGACAAAGGTTTTTTGTTCCTGCATTTCGGTTACTGCCGCATGTTGACCGGCCAGATAGCCCTGCTGCCATGCGATGTTCACGCATTTAGACGCGCTTTGTACTTCTTCCTTGAGCTTGTTGATTTGCTCGCGCAGCGAGCCGTTTTCGGATTGCAGATTGTTAAGCTCTTCATGCAAGCTGGCATCCAGTGGATGCGGGTTCTGTGTTTCCTGGCGCAATTGAACCAATTCTGCCTGCACCTGCTTTATCCGCTGGCGCAGAGTGCTGTTGTAGGCCTCAAGTTCTTGCAAGCGATCGTCTGATTGGGCTTCCATCATGTCACCCGGTTGCGCTGCAACCGGGGCAGCGTTTGCGCGGATGCTTCGCGCATCGGCCAATAGACGCATCAATTCAGGTTCACGAGCGATAAGCTGCCTGGGAAGTCCCGTTTCGCTGGCAACAGAGTACGGATTCACATCACAGCCGCGTTCTTTGAGCGAATTGATCGCTTGCAAAATGGCTTCTTTATTCGCTTTCTTCTCGCCGATCAGATAGTTCACCATTGATGGCCCCGAGAAAGTCAGTCGCCAGGAGGATTCTTCTGGCACGACACCTAGAGAGATATGCCCATTAACTGAAGGCTGGTTCGACTCTGAACCGGACAGACTGCGCAAATTTCATCTTAATTTACCATGCCGCGGTAGAATCGATTTTTCCTGGCGAGGTTAACAATGGACGACGTATCAACCGCGCAGGTAGTTGTCATCGGGCGAGTTCAGGGCGTCTTTTTTCGCCAGACGACCAAGCGTAAAGCACAGTCATTGGGTTTAGTGGGTTGGGTGCGTAATCAATCCGATGGCAGCGTGCAGTTGCAGGCGACTGGCCCAAAGGGCGTTGTCATGCAGCTTATTGAATGGTGCCGTAAAGGCCCTGCTACTGCCCGTGTAGACGAGTTGCAAGTCGTCTGGGTTGACCCGCCTGCTCCGGGTTGGCAATTTGAAATTGTTAGTTGAGATGGCGATCAGCCAATCTGTCGTGAACCGGGTCCCTCAAACAATTTGTAAGCTTCCTTGAGAATTGTCGGATCGCCACGACGTTCTTCGACGCTGCGCTGCCCGGACGGGGCTGGAGCGTTTTCATCACTGCGTTGTTCTTCGGCTATTGTCGTGGAGCTTTCCGGGATCTCCGGGTCGCTTTCCGGAGCAGTTGCCTTTGGGGCAGAGGCAAAGTCATCAAGTTTCACTCGCGGCTTTAATCCCGGCTCGTCGTAACCGTCGTCGTTATCGCTGCTCTCGTCGTCCCGTGTCGGCGCAGCAGCTGGCAGCTGCGCAACTGGAGCCGGGGGACGCTCTGCAGGCGCCGGTTTCGGTGAAGAAACCGCTGGTTTAGGACCGACCATCAACTTTAGCTTGACATGGATTTCTTTGCTAACTGCAGCACTACATGCGGCTTTCAGGTGGTCTAGCTTGTTATCAAGGGTTTTGAGGAAGGTTTCGTTCTGCACGCCCAGCACGATTTCCTTTTCTGTCATCGAGTGCAGGAAAGCATGGTCCTTGGCCACGCTATATGCCGGAATGTTTCTACTGTGAAGTTGCTCCAGCGCGGATGACCAGATGCGATCAACCTCCTCTGCAGAAGCAGAATCTTGAAGCGCTTCTGTCTCATCAGATGTCGTAACTGGTGGATGCAGCGGTTCAGGCGCAGGTTCGCTGGTCCGAGCAAGCGGTTCTTCTATCGGCTCGTGCACTTGTTTTTCTTCTTGGCGATTGACTACCGGAAGGGCATCGGGGACGCCTGCACTCACCGCTATCACTGCCGGCGGTGCCTGATATGTTGTTGGTTCCGGTGTGGAGTGCGTTTGCGGAGTTTTCGCACTCTGGGCAAATTCTCTTACTGGCGCTGCTTGCTCTGGCACGGAAGGAGCAGTAGGCTGAGCAGAGCGCGTGAAAGACGGTGTTGGTTGCGCCGGCGCTGGGCCAGCTGAACTTAGACGGGCAGCAACCGGCGGAGCCGAAGCTGCAGATTTGCCGCCAGTGGCGCCTGCTTCCAGCCGTGCCACTCGATCAGCAAGCTCTCTAACCAAGAG
>JADYXS010000417.1 GCA_021772155.1 Candidatus Obscuribacter sp. | reverse complement strand
TTGCCGGATTGCCCAGCCTGACCAATACTTTCACGCCCATGTCTCCAGCGTTTATGTCTGTCATTATGGGTTCGTTTTCAGGAGCTCTATTGGGTCTAATCACAGGCTCTTATATCGGAGGCATTCTGCATTTAGATAATCGTCCTGCAACGCGGTCGAGCATCCGCATGGGCAAGGTAACCGGTGGCGTTATGGCGGTGATCGTTCAGGCCAAGGACGCAGGCAAATTAGCCCTGGCCAAACGCGCCGTGTTGGGCAACTCAGCCAGTAACCTCTGCATCAAACTTTAGAACTGCAGGCAGCTCAACGTTCGTCATTTAGCATGCGTTTCACTTGTTGCTGGAAGCAGGAAGTGATTCAGCACGTGAGCAGCATGCAACTTAGAAATGAAGGCTTCGGTGATTTCTATCAGCTCGATGGTGGCGATCTCCTAGTCTGGCTGGACAGGACTCTTCCGTTCACATCAAAGCTTTTACCGTCCAAGGAGATCCCGTGGAACTCGGTGAAACTGACTCAAGAAACTGATTGACGTACTGAACAGGTTGCTTGGAGAAATAACTGGTGCGTTGTAAGAACTTGTCATGACGCCACTTTCGATAAAAAGAACCGGACTATAAATGTTGAAATTCATATAAGACCCACAGCGGTGCCGGCTGTGACCGTCCGCGCTGTAAAGATTTTCGCGCGGACCGTGATGGATGCTTGAAAACCCTTTATAATCCACTAGATTGACGCGCGCTTGTGCGTCTTTTTACTTACTGAAAAGGAATCTAGCTCGTGATTGTTGTAAATGAGGTTACGAAGGAATTCGGCACGCGCACATTGTTCGACAGCGTGTCCGTGAAGTTCAGCCCAGGTAATCGATATGGTCTGACCGGGCCGAACGGAGCCGGCAAGTCAACTTTCATGAAAATCCTCACCGGTGAAATCGAGCCGACAAATCGCGGCACAATTGATCGCCCACGCAAGGTCGGCGTACTGCAACAGGATCGCTTTGCGTACGATAATGAGCGCATCATCGATACGGTCATTATGGGCAATGCCACTCTTTGGAACGCGTTCAAAGAACGAGACGCTCTTTGCGAAATGGCTGAGCCGTCGGAAGTACAGATGAATCGGTTGTGCGATCTCGAAACAGTGATTGCCGACGAAAATGGCTATACCGCTGAGTTTGATGCCGGAGCAATCCTCCGCGGAATCGGCATCCCCGATGAGCAGCATGAAAATTTGATGAGCACATTGCCCACGGACTACAAATTCCGCGTGTTGCTCGCCCAAGCTTTATTCGGCGATCCGCTTGCTTTGCTGCTCGACGAACCGACAAACCACCTCGACCTTGAATCAATTCATTGGTTGGAAGACTTCCTTCAGATCTACGAAGGAACACTGGTAGTAATTTCTCACGATAGGCACTTTCTCAATTCAGTTTGCACTCACATCGCCGATATTGACTACGACACCATCATCACCTATCCCGGTGGTTACGATGACATGGTCGAACAGAAGATGCAGGCACGACAAACAGTTGAGACCGGCAACAAAGATAAGGCGAAGAAAGTAGCTCAACTTCGAGAATTCGTCGCTCGCTTCGCAGCTGGACAACGGTCCAGTCAAGTGCAATCGCGAAAGAAGGAAATGATGAGGTTAGCGCCGCAAGAGCTGAAGAGATCGAACATTCAACGACCGTTCATTCGCTTCGAGCAAGAAAAACCAATCGGCCGCGAAATCTTGCAAGTGAAGGGGCTGACAAAGAAGTTCGACGACAACGTAATTTTTAAAGATGCTCGCTTTGATATCGAACGTGGCGACAAAGTAGCCATAATCGGGCGCAACGGTGCCGGAAAAACAACTCTTCTGCGCTGCTTGATCGGGGAAATTGAACCCGATGCCGGTGACATCAAATGGGGCGACAGTGGCACCTGGAGCTACTACCCACAAGACTCGCACAGCCAAATCAAACCAGGCTGCACGGCGTTGGAGTGGCTCATGCAGTACATGGTCGAAGAAGGCAACCAAGTGGTGCGCGGTCTACTGGGGCGCATGCTGTTCTCCGGCGATGAGAGCTTGAAAGCAACCGAAGCATTATCTGGCGGCGAAGCCGCTCGACTACTAATGGCCCGCATGATGATGCAGAAAAATCCGATTCTGATATTTGACGAACCAACAAACCACTTGGATCTGGAGGCAGTCTCAGCACTGGCCGAAGGCCTGTCGACATTCCCAGGAACGGTCTTTGTGGTATCGCATGACCGGGATCTAATTTCCAACGTGGCAACTCGGATTCTCTCCTTCACGCAAGAAGAAGGGCTGATCGATTTCCATGGGACATACGACGAGTATCTCCAAAATCACAAATTCAAAGAGTTCGCCACTGAAGGTCGACGCAGATAAGTCGACACTCCCAATGCCGCAACCTCGCCTACCTGAACAATTGCTCGACCTGATCAGCGTCCATTGTTAGTAGTTCGTCCAGGCCAACGTTGGCACGCAGAGATGCTCGGTCTACGGTGATCGTCGCAGAAATTCGATTAACCTCGGAGCTATTGAGCACTGCACTATATGCAGTACCATCATGTCCAAGACACTCGCTCTGACGGAAAACCTTAAGCCTACTAAAAGTGTTTTTCGGAGACATCTGCTGAAGCTGCGAGTCGGTCATCTCAAACAAATCATTCAATCCGATGTGCTCTGAAGTCTCAACCGGTTCGGTACAAGTTATCTCAAATGCTTTAATCGGCAACTGAGCAATGGGAGCATTCGGAGCTTCGTTGCTTTGCGATACCGTTTTTTTGCGAAGAGCCCAGATATTCATAGTTACTTCCCTGCTGCTCGCTGCGCAGCACCCCCATAGACATCTCTCCAACCACAACGTCGTCATCAGGATTATTAGGCCGGTTGCCTGAAAATTTCGACAACGCCACGCTTTCTATTGGAATTCGAAACTGAGCTCCACAGTGCAACTTCGTCTTGCGCTATCCAACTGATGGCCTTGCAAGTTTCCACAAGCGCGCCGCTTTTTAGTCGGCATCGTCACTCACGAAATCCTCACAGAGAACCGCCTATACTGGCGGCGGTAATGGCTACCAGAGGAATCGGTCCTACGGATTTAACCTTAGTAGTGTTCGAATCTTCCTCCGGTAGGGGTAAAACCCATTTAGGGCTAATTATTGCTCCTACTACGGGTTAAGACCGCTTCTTACCATCGAGGGCAATCGCGTTCATTAACTCACCTCACGCACAACATGCTGAGGTGGATGTCGCTTGCTGTTTCTTATCGCCGTAGAGGAATCGCTGATGTCTGACCTTGAGCCTGACAGGCCCCAAGCAAAAAAAGAAGCTGGCGAATCGAAAACAGAGCAGCCGATTTCTACGGAAGAAAGGCTGGCATCAGAGCCAGCCCTCGACGACCCTGCCGAGTACAAGGAGTCGCAAGCGGCTCGAAATGTAGCCCCTATCGTTGACGAGTTCGGCATCGACGGTGCCGAAGAAGAAGAAGAAGAATCGACACCGAGCACCCCGCCCGAGTCAGCGGCGGTTATCGAAGCTCGCCTAAAAGCAGTGGAAAAATGGACAGGACAAGACAAGCGTGATCCCGAAGACCCTAGCCCAAAGGAAGTAGGATTCTCCGAACGAGCCGAAATCCTGGCGCGCAAGCAACAGGCTGAAGAATGGAATGCTCGCCTAAAAGCGGAAGCCGAAGGACGAAATTTAGACCCGGATTCTCCTCAGACCTGGCGCAAGGACTACAATCCGAAAAGCGTGGCTGCGCTCCGGGAAATGATGGGCGGAGCGCCTCTTGAGGAAATACTGTCGCAACATGGATTTAGCGACAAACAAGAAGGACCGCCCGAAGGCACCGAACAAGGTCGAAACGCCTATCACCTGCGACAGTTCCTGCGCGCCGAAAGCGATGAGCAACGTCAATCTGCTCTTCAAGGGCTGGAGCAAGAAGCGCTGAGCGGCAATGCTTACGCGCTTCAAATGCTCAAAACACTAGCCTTGACGGATGCGGCGCGAAAGTTGCACGAAGCAACTACGCCTGAAGAACAAAAGAAGGCATTGAAAGAGCTTGCGGGAATTGAACTTGGCGATGAACAGTCTCCTTTGCAGAAAGGCAAAGATACGCTGCTGAACAACTTTCCGAGCGGCGACGCGCAAACCCAGGCAGCCGAAGCAAAATTATCACCGGCAGAGCGCCAGGTGCGATCAGAACAACGACAGAAACTTTTGGCTGAAGCCAAAACAGAGTCAAAGCAGGAAGCTCTAGGGACGAAAACAGCAACAGATCTGGCGCTGTTAAATGCTCTGACCGGTGATTCAACGCAACGCAAGGAAGCCATCCGACAGCTTGAGAAAGAAGCTGGCCGTTCACTGCTTGGCGGCGACTATGTGCAAGCACAGCGTTTAGCCGATCAGCTCAAGAAAGCGAAAGTGTCAGATGCCGTCTCCGATTTAGCCAGTACCGACAACCCGGCAGCGGCAGCCAAGCTACTAGCAAAGATTGGTCAAATGGCGGTAGGAAACAACTCCGACGCCAGCAAAGTTGTGCAGGTGTTGCCGCGGGACAGTAAAATCCTCGACGAGTTAGCGGCGAAGGATCCAGAAGCGCAAGCTAAAGCTTTAGCCTCGCTCAAGCGCGACCTGAGCGAACCTATCGCCGACGTGCAGCAGATACAGCGCAAATCGGCAAGTGAACTTCTGGCTGAGTTCGCGAAGGGCGACCGAGAAGCTGTGGAAAAAGCGCGACAAGAATCTGCGCAGGAAGCCCAAGAGAACTTTGCCCGAGCAGACCAGCATCTGGCGACTTATCTAGATCGCAAAGCTACGCCCGAGCAGCGACAGGAAGCAATAAAAGGCATTGAAGAAGCTGACAAAGCCAGGATGCGAGCGCTTCGCAGCGATTCTTACAACGACATTTTGCATAACGTACAGGCCGCTGAGCAAGCTCGTGGACTGCAGCAATCGTTAGGCGAAGCCCTTAAACAGTTTGATCCGCAGTCTCAAGAAGCAGACGCCGATGGTGGCGCCAAGCTCACGGCAGACGTGAAGCGCCGGTTGGAAGAACTGGTAACAGCCACTTCCAGCGGCGATCCCAAAAAGAATTCGGCAGCGTACCAATATATAAGTAATTTCAAGAAGGGTGAACTGGACCAGCTCTTAAAGGATCTAGATGAGCCGAAAAAGCAAGAAGCGGCGTTGCTTCGAATTCAGAAAGGACTGACAAGCTCTGACACCGTGCTCGATCAGATGCGCGTCGGACGAATTGTGCGCACGCTCGACAAAGACGCTACGCCGGAACAATTTGCAGTTGCCGTCAAAGCACTGACGAAGGAATCCAGAGACCACGGTAACACGCTTGCCGGCGAGTGGTTGAAGTGGGCGGAGCCGGCCGCGGCGCTTGCAGCTATGAAGCCTCCCGCGACCATAAAAGAGGTCACCGCAGCCGTTGACCATCTAACGAAACTAGCACCAGACAATGCTTATGCCCGCAGGGCGCTTGCTGCATTCTTGGTATCCGACTCCGATCGCGATCGCAAACTTGACTGGCAGACGGCGCGCCATGGCTCGGTCAACGGCAAGCCAACGTATGTCCCAGATTTAGACAACATGTCACGTCAGAATCCAGAGGCCATTTCGGCTGCCAAAATGCAAGCCGTTAAGGCACTATCCGAGGCAACCGGACAGCCAAAGCCCGGACTGACTACCGGAGAAGCGGCGTCGCTGGCCATCACCATGGTCACAGCACAAGATCGCATCGGTTCAACCAAAGAGGAAATCGGGCGCTCACAGCAACTGCTTACTGCTTCCGGGGACCTTCTTAAGCGGACGATAGCTGAGCAAGCAGGCGATCCTCTCACGAACCGGAAGGTGCCGAGCGAAGGCAGCTATGATGCGATGTCCGGTGTTCTGCAAATCCTTACGTCAAAAGCAGCAGGACGAGAAGCGCTTGTAGATGTCTATTTGTCTGGCGCCAAGCATCCGCGCTTCAGCGACCGGTTTAGTGATTTTGAGCGCATGGCGTTGACTGGCGATCGTCCAGCAACGGCAATCCTTGCTGCAACATCTGCAGGAATTTCGGACACTCACGGACTGGGAGCCCAGGCCGCTCGAGCCCTTGAAACTGCTTCTGTGGATCCGGAGGCGCGCCGCGTCACCCGCGAAGAGCTGCTAAAAGCATTTGAAAAGTACGGCGATCAGGATAAGCTTCTTGAGACCCTCGGCGCGGTGGCACACAGAGATGGCGCCATCAGCGTTGAAATTAGATCTGCTCTTGAGCAAGGCGCCGAATCGACTGACGCAAAGATGCATCGCAGCGCCGTTGCAGGCTTGATGAAAGCTGCCGAACAATGGACGCCTGACGACGCCGAAATAGTCAGCAATCATTTGACACCAGAAATGGTAGCTGGACTGGCTCAGAGTGCGGATCGCATCCCGGCTCAAATTAGAACCGGATTGATTGCCGAATGGGTAGACCGCCTCGATCACTCGCGCAAAGTTGACATTGACGATCCGGCAAAAGACCTGGCAGAGCGAGTTGGAGCCGCGCGGGCACTTGGTGCCCTCGGCAAGTACGTTACCGAACAGCAGACGGTGTTGCTCGGACGTTACGGTGATGCCACCGGGCAGCAACTAACAAACGCGACCTTCAAGGATGCACCGGGTCGGCAGGGACTGGAAAGTCTCGGTTTTACTCCGGCGCAAGCGACAGCGTTGCAAACCGAGGTTGGCAAATCGGTTCTGCAAATACTTGGCAAATCTGAAAATGGCAAGGTTCAAGAAGCGGCCTTTGAGTCCTTCGGCCTTTTGCGCTGGGACGGCATCGGCACTAAGGCTGTGCGAACAGCCATCGTTGACTACGTACGTGGACGTGGCGATATTCCATTAGAACTTCACGAGAAAGTATCGAAGCTAATTTACGACGCCAATATTCCGCTGCCTGCCGCTGCAGTTCTGCGTCAGATGCACCCGGGCTTGTCGGATGCGGAATATTACAGCCGCGCTCAGCAGATAGGTAAACACTACGCGACAAAAGATCGCTCAGCCGAAACATTCATTAGAGAAACGTCGGCGCAGGCTGCCTTATGGAACTCGTTGGAAAGTTCGCAACGGCGCAACTTGACCGGTTCCGACAAGGAACTGGCTCCATCGGCATCTTTGGAAATCACTTCAAAGAACATGGATCACCGATTGTTCAATGCTCTTCCTTCTGCGGTTCGCCAATCACTTTCAGGATCACCGGCGCAAATTCCAGGCGATGCTCCTTTTCCCGATTTCTCCGGAAAGCAGCTAAGCAGTGAAATGTTCAACAGCCTTACGCCGGAACTTCGGCGGCAACTGACCGGTACCATTGATGACATCGACATGGCACAGCTTGAAGGGGTCATGTTCAATGGAAAAATGGACGACAAATTCGCGCACCTGCTGCCGGAGCACTTTGGTGGGAAATCGCTGACCCAGATGGTCAGAGAAAACGCCAACGCCGCCGATGCCGCGGCGGTGAGCCTGGCGTCCAAAAGTGAATCCCTGGTACGAGATAAGGAAGCACAGCTGCGCGCCCTTTGCGAAATGGCAAAAGAAGGCCCGGGCTTTGGTGCCTACGCCGGAAACGTCTTAACACTTGGCGGATTGCTCGACGACAGCCCGCTTGACGAGTGGGAGAAAAAGCAGGGCGCTCAGGTTCGTGAAATTCGAGCAATTGAAGGACGAATGGAGGAGACCGCTCAAGCACTCGCTGAACGCAGCCAAGAACGGGACATATTGCGATTCTCCCAAACAATTGGCGACTATCAAATGCTGCTGAACACCGCCAGCCGCAAAGAGGCAGATCTGACAGCGGCGCGAATGCTGCGTGACTACGGTCCGGACATGATGAAGGCCTATGCACCAAAAGCCTATGAAGCACTAACTCGACGAAGCGGTGAAGGAAATTATGGACGCTCGGGATTGCAACGGTTGCACGACAATGGACTTGCGAGCATAAGTGAATTTCCCGAATACTCGCAAGATCCTTCAAAGCGATTCCATGAAGGACTGAACGCCTTGGTCAAATGGCCGCCGAAAGCCTCCAGTTACGGTGCAGACGTAGAGGCTTACCGACGAGCCGCGTTGCGGGCAATTGATGCAGACCCTGATTTGAACGCGTTTGCCGACGTTGGTCGGGCAATGAACAAAAACATGAAGCCGTTGTCGGAAATGTTCCAGGCAGCAGCCGAAGGTAAGAAGTATAAGGAATTCGTAAATGATGCCAAAGCGCGCGCTACGGAAATGTCTGATGCTCTCTCTAAAATCACGCCAGCCCAGGTTAATGCCTGCAAGGAAAAACTAGCTCATTTAGAGGGATCGCTAAACGGAATTTCAGATGCAACCGCCAAGGCTGCGGTGCAGGATAAAATCAAAGCCCTGCAGGAAATGCTCAAAATTTCCGATCCTAGTTCCGCGGAACGGAAGCAACTGGACGGCATGCTGGACGCCATTAAGAGCCGAGACTTCAGCGCTGACACCGCTGTGAACTGGCTGAAGGAAAACGCCGTTGTTATCGGAGTAACGATCCTTGCTGGGGCAATAACGGTCCTTAGCATGGGTGCAGCCTCACCACTAGCGGTGATTTTGGTAACTTCTGCCGTTTGCCTCGGCTCAGCCCAGGCTGCCAAAGAAGGACTTTACCTGGTTAACCATTACGTTGGTGACACCGGGCTCGGTAAGCTTACCGAACGATCTTATGTTGGTGCCTGGGGAGCAAAAACATACGACAAAGCGAAGCTGTACTTCGACTCTAAAGATGGCCGCAGTGATGCACAAAACGAAGAAGAATTTGCCAAGCTGCTAACCGAGAGCGTCAAAAGCCTCGGAAAGGATGTACTGCTGCCGCTCACCACCGAATATCTGACGAACGTGGTGCTAGGAGTGGCCTGCTTCGGACTCGGACAGATCGGTGCTCAAGGTCTGAAGGGAATTGCTCCGAGCAATCTGCGTGCAGTTTTGCTTAGCAAGCCGGGAGCGCAAATGGCTGCGCAGATGGAACAAGTTGCTGCCATTTCTGCTCGCAATCCAGCAGGTAAGCAATTCCTCAATGACTGGATGGGCCGTTTTGCTAGAGAAACGCGGCAGAACATAAAAGACACTGTGGTTGAAGAAACGACAGGGCAGGTTGCCGACTTAGCGCTGCAAAAGTACGTCGGCCAGGGCAACTCATGGCTTGCCATCGGTTTATCCGGAACAAAGGCCTTGATCGATGGACGACGAGGCCGCCACCACATGCATCTTGATGGCGATACGGTTCGCACCTCGCCGGAGTTTCAGCCCGAGTTGCTGGCACAATATCGGCGCGATGGGCACACAGTGCATGAAGTTTCTCCCGGGAACCACGAGATAAGGGCTTACAATGCGGTTCCTGGAGATCCGCCAGTTCGGGTAGCATTAATGGCTCGCGGGGAGGGCACTCCGCCGCGTGAGTTGACGCCCGACGGACAGCCGATGCGCAAGCGAGAAGCCAGCGAACTGCCTACTCATGTTGAGGTCGGCGATCAAACCTGGCGGAGCACGCCGGAGGGACAGCGCGCGCTCGCTGATGTCGGCAAAATGACCGATCATTTCATCGCGGGCGATTACGACAAAGTCGTTCAGACCGCTGCTGATCTACCCAACGTCAAAGTTTCGGAAAAAACGACTCAGTTTGATCTTGATACATTCCGCTCGCCCGGCGCAGATCAAAACAAAGCCATGGATGCATACCTCAGCAGCATGAGCACCACAGGCAGTGCGTCTGCCACCGGTGATGCCATGACTATCCCGCGTCCGACCGTCAAAGTGAACGGCGTCGAAGTAGATCTGGTAACCGGCAAAGCCAGCGTCGGCAACACAGTAGGCGATGGTCTAAAGATTGCGGCAGCAGAAGGAGAAGTTGCCAAATTTAGAAACAGCAAGGAAGGACAACGCATTCTCGCCGAGCGAGCCATCATCGCTATGGAGGAAGGATTCCACATACGGCAGGCGCAAGCCGGAGCACCAATATCACCAAGCTATGCCCAATTCATAAATGAGACGGGTACCGGCGCAGAACGTGATGCCGGTGTAGATCAAAGTAAGCGAACGAAGGAACACTGTGAACAAGAGGTAATCCTTGCGCTTTACGACAAAGGCTGGACGGTAGATCAATTAAAGCACCACTTTGGCGAGCACCACACGGCAGCGCGCGAAAAGGCCTTCAAGTGGCTTGACGCCCAAGAAGCAAAGACGACTCGCAGTAGACAAGGCGAC
>JADYXS010000416.1 GCA_021772155.1 Candidatus Obscuribacter sp. | reverse complement strand
GGAAAAGGAAGCTCAGGAAGCTCGTAAACGCGAAGAACAAGAGAAACTCGAATCCGAGGCTCGGCAGCGGGCACATGCAGCAGAACAGCAGTCCAAAGCCGCGGCAGGACAACAGTTGCAAGCGGCAATTGCCGCAAGTGCTATGGAGCAATCAAGCTCCGACGCGGCAATTCCAGATCCATGGGAAACAGCGAAGATCACTACAGATGAACAGCAGCGCCGCATTTTGGAGAAGGCCGAAGCCCGAAGGACTGCTAAAGAAGCAGTCGTTCTGCAGAAGGCCGAAGACATTGCCAGCGAACTTGAAGCCAAAAAACGGGCAGCGGATGCGGAAGCACGCCGCGACGCTGAAGCTAAGGAATTGCTCTCTCAGGCGGCAGGAAAACCAATTGAGGAGTTGATTGAAAGTGACTCGCAAGAGCAAACAGTAGCGCCCGCCTTCAAAGGACATCTGCATGCCACTGTCGAGCAGCCGTTTTCGGAAGCTTTCGTTACCGAAGGCGACGCGCTTTTCGCCCAAGGTAAATATGCCGAAGCGGAAAAGCACTATCGTAAAGCTTTGCCAACCCTCGAAGAAGTTATCGGACGCGATCACCTTGCTGTTGTCGAGATGATCCACAAGCTCGGCATCATTGCTGCAAAGCGAGGTAAATTCAGCGATGCAGAGGAGAATTTCACTCAGGTTCTTGCCCGACGCGTTAAGCAACTTGGCGAAGAGCATTCGGACACCGCCCAGACACTGAACGACCTTGGACAACTATATGTTCGCCGCGGCAGTTATAAGGAAGCGAAGGATCTTCTCGAGCAAGCACTGGCGATTCGCCAAAGAATTCATGGCGGCTCGCACAAGTTTACTGCGCAGACGATGCACGATATGGGATTGCTATACGCCTCTCAAGGCAACTATCTCGACGCTCGCTCGAATTTGGAGAAAGCACTTTCCATACGACGCCAAGCGCTTGGAGATGATCATGCCGATACCGCTCAGAGCACCATGGAACTAGGAATTCTGGCGATAAAGGAAGACAATCTTCTCCAAGCGGAACCGCTCCTTAGGCAAGCCTTGATATCACGTCGTTCCGCTGTTGGGGACGATCACCCTGACGTGGCGTTGTGTATGAATAGCCTCGGTGTCCTCTATGGACGCGTCGGAAAATTTCCCGAGTCGAAAACATACCTTGATCAGGCGCTTGCCATTCGACGGAAGATTCTCGGCGATCGCCATCCTGACACCGCCCAAACGATGAACGACCTGGGGATGTTGCACCTAATCCAGAACAAGTTCAGCGAAGCCAGACAATATTTCGTTCAAGCGCACTTCATCCGTCGCACCGTATTTGGTGAGAACCATCCGGAAACCGCCCAGAGTATGCACAACGTGGGTCTGTTGTGTGCCAGGCAGGGTGCCAGTATCCAAAATGACCAGACCAAGGCTGAGGAGCATTTATTGGAAGCTGGACCACTTTTGGAGAAGGCCCTGTTAATTCGTTCACAGGTCCTTGGTGAACACCATCCAGAGACTGCACAAAGTAAAAATAGTTATGGTGCGCTATCAGGGTCTCAAGGCAAGGCAGATATTGCGGCAGAGCTGCTTAGAAGCTCACTCGAGATCAGAAGAAGTGTCCTTGGTGATAGCCACTTGGACACAGCTGATAGCTTGTACGAGCTAGGTCTTTTCTCTGCCCGGCAAGGCGACTATGACAATGCAAAACGCCTGATAGAAGAGTCGATAGTGATGCGCGGTCGCGTACTTGGCGAAAGTAACGTCCTCGTTGCACAAGCTAAGCGTGATTACGAGGCGCTGCTGGCAGCTTTTCGTTAGGCTCCTTCAGCTCTTCAATATCCCGGGAGCGCGGGCATCCTGCCCGCTCTATATTCGACAACACGGAACAGGCGTGACGCCTGCGCTCTCATGCGCACCTGAGGTGGAACTCAAGGAGGTGGCTTGTCGTCGAGATTTTCGCATCAAAAAGTAGAAGCGAAAGTGCCTGATTTTATCCCACCACGAAATAATAGATTTGTTGAATGGCTGGGCAGAGTTAGTCTCCCGTTTATCTTGTGGTGGAACAATTATGAAGGCATCCGAATTTCGCAAACAGATGTTGAACGACTTCGATCGCTAAGTGGCAGTAGAACTGTGATCTGCTCGAATCACAGTCACCGTCACGATGCGATTTTTCTCTTTAGTCTCTCAGCGATTCTAAAAGAGCAATTCAATTACATTGCCGCTCGAGAAATATTCGATTGGTGGCCATTTGATTTCCACGGATGGTGCATTCAACACGTTGGAGCTTACTCAATAACTCGTGGTGCAGTTGATCGGCAGTCGATGGCGATGAGCCGCCGAGTCATTGTGGCAGGGAAACGCAAACTGGTCGTTTTCCCGGAGTGTGAGATTTCCGGTGGCGATGATCGACTCTTGCCCATTGAGCCGGCGCTGGCCGGATTGTTCTACAAGTCGCTGGAAGAAGTGCAGAAGATAGCGCCCGGTGAAGCAGTCCACATTCTGCCTGTTGCACTTAAGTACAAATATGTAGAAGACATCAGCGGGGCGTTGAGCAATTCTTTGACACGCATCGAGAATGCTTTGAACATCGAGAAACAAAGAGATTCTCTGCCAGAACGACTCGAGGCAGCAGTTCAAGCCTTCGTAGCAACTTTGGCCGCGGAGTTCCGTCTCGGGCACGCCAACTGGGCTAACACCGAGCACAAAACCGATTTCGACTCGATAATAAATGGATTGATAAACCACATCGCCGAAGGTACAGCCAATCCAATTGAAGTGAACGAACCACGGCACACGGTGCATCTGTTGCGCAGAAACATTCACGAATTCCTGCGCATTAAAGAGAACTTTTCACCCTATAGACGCGCACTCCATGCAGAAAGAACTCGCTACATGACACAGTTCTACAAACTATTTGAAACCATTCTGCGAATTGCTGCGTTGAAAGAATTCCGCGCAACGTCGGGAATGTCTCAAGAGAATCTTGCTAACGCTATCGATCTGATTGAGCGTGAGATGTTTGGAAAGGCTACGCAGAAAGGTCAAAGAATGGTCTACATGACCGTTGGTAACCCGATCAATCTCTTCGACAGATACGACTCATACAGAAGAAATCGACGAGGCGAAGTGGATTGGCTTACGCAAGAAATTGAGCGCCAGTTGCTGGATATGCTAGGAATTTCAATTGAAAAAAAAGAAGTTGCTTAAACGACCCCTGCACGCAGCAAGTCTTTCAAGTGAATCGCACCGGTTGGGCGATTGCGTTCATCGACAATCAGCAGATCAGAGATTGCGTGATTCTCCATCAATCGCAACGCTTCCACCGCGAGACTGGATTCCGAAATGGTCTTGGGGCCGACTGTCATAATTTCAAGTGCAATGCGCGCGAAAACTTGCGTTGTGTGTTTCACTTGCGCGCGCCGCAAGTCACCGTCTGTGATGATGCCTTCCATGCTACCTGTGGAATTACAAACGCACGTAAAACCAAGTCGCTTACTATCCACCTCTGCAAGAACCGAGAAGTAATCCGCGTTCATAGCAACTTGAGGAATAGCCATTCCGCTGCGCATTATGTCTTTGACGGTTAGCAGGCTTCGTCCCAACGTCCCGCCGGGATGCGAGCGGGCAAAATCTTCGGTTTTGAAGCCTCGCTGAGTCATTACGACCACAGCCAGCGCATCGCCCATAGCCAATGCTGCAGTGGTTGAGGACGTCGGTGCTAAATTCAACGGACAGGCTTCTCTGTCGACAGCAACGTCAAGTGCCACTTCGCTATATTTTGCCAGCGTCGATGTGATGTTGCCTGTCAAGGCGATCAACGGAAGTCCGAGGCGTTTGATGGGCTCGAGAGCAAGCTTGATTTCCTGCGTCTCTCCCGAACCGGACAGGGCAATAACAATGTCACGCTTGTCCAACATCCCGAAGTCGCCGTGGTGCAGTTCCGCCGGGTGAACAAAGAACGCCGGTGTCCCTGTCGATGCCAATGTTGCCGCAATCTTGGTGGCGATGTGCCCCGATTTTCCCATGCCCGTGACAACGACTTTGCCGGTGCAATTTAGGATCACCTCCACAGCCCGATCGAACTGCTCATCCAGTCGGTCTCTTATGGCCAGGATTGCGGTTGCTTCCATTTCCAGCACCAGCTTGCCTTGGCACGATAGTTGCGAATCTATGCGCAAGCTTTTAGGCTCTCCGCTCGCTTCTGCGGCGTGTCCCGAAATTTCAGTCGGTGCAATCCTTTCCGGTGTTTTGGTCATGGTATCGTGTGAGTGCTCGTAGCCCTTAACAAGGAACCCGGTCATTCTACAGCTTTGACCGCTTGAATTCTTGAAACATCTTTAGCACAAGCACTCTGTTTCTAAGACCGAACTAATAGAATAGACTTATAAGGCATGTTCACTCCCGGCGATAAACTTGAATACGGTCACTACACGATCCTGCGCGAACTTGGCGCCGGCGGTATGGGTGTTGTGTATCACTGCAAGGATGAGTTCCTTCAACGTGATATAGCGATCAAAATGTTGCTGCCTGAGCTGATGGCAGACGATGACACCGTTGAGGTGTTTCGCCAGGAAGCTCGCTTGGCTGCTCAGTTGGAACATCCTAACGTTGTCACAATTCACAATATTGGACTCGAAAACCGCGAAGGGAAAGTTCACCATTACATTGCCATGGAATTCCTGCCGGGCGGTTGTCTGAAGCAGCGAATCGCCAGTGAAAACTTTTCCATGGAACAGTCGCTGGAGTGGATGAAACAGCTAACTGTGGGTCTGAGTTACGCGCACAAACGCAGGGTTGTTCACCAGGACATCAAGCCTGACAACATCTTTATTACTCAGGACGGCAACCTGAAGATTGGCGACTTTGGGCTGGCTCTTATTGCCACCGGTGTGGCAATTGAGCGAGCCGTACAAGGAAAAGGCACGCCTGCTTACATGTCTCCTGAACTCTGTCGAGGCGACCCCCAGGACCACAGATCTGATATTTACTCACTCGGCACAGTGTTTTTTGAACTTGTGACCCGCGAAAGACCCTTCAAAGCATCCGGCATGATCGAGATGGCGATGAAGCACGCGACGGCACCAATACCTTCCTCTAGAAAAATCAACAAAGACGTGCCGGAAGTTCTGGATCGAGCCATTCAGCGAATGATGGCTAAGAATCCAGAAGACCGTTTTCAATCCCTTTCCGACGTTCTGACGATTGTCGAGAAATTGCTCCTTGAAGTTCAAGTTGCAAGACTGGGAGTTGGTACAACCAAACGCAAAGAACCGGCTCCTGCTCCTGCCGCCGCACCGACTCCAGCGCCGACTCCAACTTCCGCTTCAGCCGCCCCACCTGTTCAGCAACAAGTTGCCGGCTCCAGCCCAATGCTGAGCGCAGCCGACGACTTTGCCAATTTTATAAATGACAGGTCGGGCCAGCAATTGCCGCCGTTGCAAGAGAAGAAAAAGCCTGCCCCTGCCCCTTCAGTGCCTCAAAGTAAGCCAGCGGCCGCATTTGATCCATTGGATGATCTGCTCGATTCCCTTTTGACGGAAAAGAACTTCCGCGAATCAAGTGAGCCTGAACCTGCTCCCGCTGCGCCCGACCGAACGGATAAGAAGGAACCAGAGATAAAGAAGAAGCCCGAGCCGATGCCTACGGCAGCTTCCACCGGACCGCCTGCTGGAATGCGCAGAGCCGGATTTGAAGATGACGTAACTGGCGAAATTGATGCTGTTTATCAGAGTGTCATTCGCGCTGAAGCTGCAGCAATGGCTCAGGCAACGCAGGCAGAGGCCGATGCCTCATTTATCGGTAAACCCATTTCCGGCCCGGCCGGAACGGCAAAGGATTTGGGGATAGACATTTCGCGCAAGCCCAAAACCACGCCGCCCGCAGCGCATCAAACTCAATTGGATATCATTTGGACCTTCAAGACTGCTGGACCAATCGGCTGGTCATCGATGCCAGTTGCAAGCCGAGATCGTAAAACGATCTATGTCGGATCAAGCGATGGATTTTTGTATGCGTTGGATGCCGCAAAAGGCATTACGATTTGGCAATATGATACAGGCGCATCGATTGTCGCAAGCCCTGTGTTAGTCGGCGAAAGGATAGTCGTTGGTAGTTCAAATGGCAGTTTGCATGCCCTTAGCAGCAGCGGAGATAAAGTTTGGGAGTACACTAGCGCATCACCCTTGGTGGCAACTCCATTACTTAAGGATGCCTACTTACTGTTGTCGTCGATGGATGGAACGGTAAAGTTTCTGAATTCTCAAGACGGCACAGTCAAGTGGACCTATCGAACTGATGGTGCTGTGGTATCGACGCCGGCGGTGTTAGAGAACATGGTGTTCGTCACCAGCAAAGATAAGTGTGTGCACGCTGTTTCCATCGATCGAGGGTTCCGACAATGGATTTTTCAATCGGAAGCGGCCATCGTTTCAAGTCCCTTGGTATCAAGTGATAGTGTCTACGTCGGCTCTACTGATGGGAATCTCTACGCTCTGGAAGCTGAAACTGGCAAGCAAGTTTGGAAGTATTCAACTGAAAAACCATTTGTTTGCAAAGGCACTTTGGACTTTACCTCGCTGACTGTAAGTAGCGAAGATAAGTGGCTTCATTGCATAGAAAAGTACCGCGGCGAGCTTATCTGGAAATCCAAACTACACAGCCCTGTGATGACGAATTTAGTCAGCAGTGGTGGCAATTTGTACGTGGCAAACCGTGAAGGCTGGCTGCAATGCTTTAATCTTCGCAATGGTGAGCTCAAGTGGCAGATGAATTGCCAGAAGCGGCTTGAATCATCTCCTTTGGTTGCCGGACAGGTGCTATATCAAGGAATGGTCAGCGGCGACATTATTGCCTACAACCTACCGCCAGCTTAATCAGAGCCATTTTTCAGCGGACAATCTTGTCTATTAAAATCGATAGGAAAGCTGCAATGCTGACGATGCCGTTGACGGTGAAGAATGCGGCGTTCACTTTTGAAAGGTCCGTCGGCTTCACAAGACTGTGTTCATAGCACAACATACTTGTGACAAAGAGTACTCCGCTGAAGAACACCGGACCAAGTGAAAGAGCAGTTCCCAGCCCTAGCAAAGAGCTGATCGTGACCACGTGAAGCAGGCGTGATACCTGCAACGCTTTGGCGACGCCGAAACGTGCCGGTATGCTGTGCAAGCCCTCACTTTGGTCGAAAGCAACATCCTGACAGGCGTAGATGATGTCGAATCCGGCCACCCAGGTGGCTACTGCCGCTGCCAGCAACCACGGCGCAACGCCCGTGATTGTGCCGGATGCCGCTACCCAGCCACCTAGAGCTGCCCCGCCAAGTGCTACGCCCAAAAACAGATGACAGAGCCATGTAAATCTTTTGGTGAACGAGTAAAAACTGAGCCAAATCAAAGCTATCGGAGACAGCCAGAGACAGATCGGTGGCAGGTTGCTTGCTGCCCACAGCATGATGCCGAATGCAATCACCGTAAATGCCATTGCTTGGTTCGTGCCGATTCGACCGGCAGGAATTGCACGAGTGCTTGTGCGTGGGTTGCGAGCATCGAACTTTGCATCGATCACGCGATTAAGTGTCATTGCTGCCGCACGCGCTCCGGTAAAGGCTAACACGGTCCAGACCACTGTGATCCACGACGGCATGGTCGGAACACTGAGCAACATGCCAGACAGCGCGAATGGCAGCGCAAATACAGTGTGCTCGAGTTTTATCATTTCAGCCCATTCACGGACTGATCGCTGAGGCTTCGTGATAGCTAAATCATGCGCGGGGAGGCTGACAGCCACAGGATGCGCGGGGTTTTGCTTGAAATGATCTTGAGAGGATCTCATAGGAAATCTCGTTACGGTGGGCGGCCACAAGGGCATGAAGTAATTGTAGAGGTACTTTGTTTCTACAATGAATTCCACTTGAAACTTCTTATTGAAGCTGGCATGATACGTGAAACCGCCTGTCGGCTGTGGTAGGGATAGATTGAGGGGATTGCCGACGAGCGCAATGGAGCCGGATCATGACGCTGAATGAAGACAGAATTAATCCGAATGGTCAGAAGGCAGCGCCTTCTCCGATTTCGGCCAAGACAATAGATTTGCAGGGAGTCGCTGCCTTTGTCGGTCTTGTCGAACTCATCGCACAAGAGTTAGGCACCACTCCGGGACGCATTCAGGGACTGCTGCCTAACGGCACGTCATTCGAAGAACTAGTTGGCGAGATTACGCTGATGAGTCAAGGCTTCGAACGGACCATCACCCTTTTTGCAAAACCAGGCGCTCCGCTGAAAATGTTCTTCCGCAACAAATGGCGCGGATCGCAGGTTGGACTGGAAGCAGATTCCGATTCTTACATTAGCGGGATTGAAGCGCATATCTTCCTGGATGCAGCTGTTGAAACGATAGTTCCACAAGGACGTGCCCTTGCCCGTCACGTAGAAGATATATGCGCCCTACTCGATCGCATGGTCACACTTGGCCAATCGGGAAGACTTTCGTCTATGTCCATTAGCCATGCTGAGATCGAAGCCTTTGAACAGAGCCAAGCAGGCAGTCTGGTAACCAACTACGCACCGCGTACCGGACAGGATAGTCTGTTCGAATAGTTCAGTGCACCGTATGTAGTGCCAAGTGTTACTGGTCTCTATCACGATTCTTAGTACGTCGTTCAGCCTCAAGTAGAATTTTCATTGCGCGTGACGTGTGACCGGCGGTAACAGGGGGCATGGATGTCTTGGCCAACCGTATGTGTTTTTCGGCAGCGTCAAACATTCCTCTTCTTCTGTAGAGATCAGCTTTCCGGGCTCTGACCTCTGCTAAAGCCATGAGATCTGTTTTCGCTAATCCAGTTTCGATTCTTTCAACTTCATCTAAAGATAACAGAGCCTCTTCGAGTTTATTGAGGCGGGATTGCGCGACTCCCAGGTATAAATTGATTGCACTGGCATTGGGTAATGCCAACTTGGAGTGTTTATTACCGGCCAGGATTCCCTGAAGCAGCTTCTCGGCTTCTGCAGGGTTCTTGCCCTGTGCCAGCAAGCAGAAGCTTGCCCAATATGGTGGCATGAACCAGATGTTGCGAACTCTTTTCACGCAGTTTCGATCGGTCATGAGCCGCCTGGCATAGTTTTCCCCTCTCGTGAATCGACCCTGTTGTAGGAGCGCTGCCATGTATGTTGGCGCAGTGTTTTCCAAAGTGAGCTTCGGGGTTTCAGCATTTAGCGGATAATGTTCCAGAATATCGAGAGCAGATCTCAGCAAGAGTATCTGCTGCTTTTGATGGAAGTCTCTGGTTGCTTGATCAGGCACTGAGGCAATCAGTGTTTCGTGAAACTTGGCACCGAATGTCATTGATTCAATTGCTTGTTGCAATTCTGGTATGGCCTTGGACTTGTGTGTACGGCAGAACTTTACTAGCTCTGGAGCGCTTTCATCAATGTAGTTCAAAAAAGTAAGATCGTTTCTAACCGGGTATACCGACGCTGCGCAGTTTTGCAACTGACAGTAGTATCGAAGATGGCGTTCAACGGCGCTTGGATCGTGCGCATCGAACGGGACTTTGGTTACTTCTCGCAGCAACCAGCAGCCGGTGTCATTGAACACATTATTTCGCGCGGACAGGACCTTTGTGGCTTCGAGCACACCATTATTCACGTCAGTTTGCAGCTCTGGAAATTTAAGCGCTTCTGCCTGCGCTTGCTCCAAATTAGGGCGAACTTTATCCGGCTGCGGGTCCCTGCAGTTCAAAACAGCGTCATGGATATTACGCCGCACTGCCTCCTCTGCATGTTCCCTTCGAGCGATATTATCGTAGAACAAATAAGACAAGGCTATTGCCGGGATCATTACGACAAGTCCAACAGTAGCAACCTTACGCGGTATGCGCAGTTTGTTGATTGGCGAAACCAGAAGGCGGCGGCCTGGTTTTCCGATTGTTTGCTTTAACAGCTCCGGCACCACATGCGGTTGCGAGCGGACATAAGTGAGCCAGTTGTGAAGTTCTTGTCCATCTGAGATGCGCTTGTTAGGCTTCTTTGCCAAAGCCTTTGAAAGTAGGGCTCGCAGTCCAACTGGTACCGGCCTTTCGTCCGGGAAGTTATCGGGAATAACTATTGGCGATTCGGTTTGCTTCACGGCAATATCGAGGAAACTATCACCTGTGAATGGTGGCATCCCGAATAGGCATTCGTACATTACACAACCAGCCGAGTATACGTCAGTTGCCGCTGATACCTTCATGCCTAACAGCTGCTCTGGGCTCATATAGAGTGGAGTTCCAATTAATGCTCCGGTTTGCGTCAGCTTTTGCAAAGTCTCCGATTCCATCAATTTCGAAACTCCGAAATCGACGATCTTCAGTCGACATGTTGCAGGATTCTTCAGATCAGGCGCCAACGAAAACATTAAGTTGCCCGGTTTTATATCGCGGTGCAGAATGTTTTTGGCATGTGCATGAGCAAGTCCGGCGCTCAGTTGCTCGAAGACCGACCAACAGAACTCAAGCGGCAGGCAACCGTGTTGCTCAAGGGCATCAGCTATGGAGGAGCCCTCGAGATGCTCGAGCACGATAAATGGTGAGTTCGAATGAGGCAACTGCCCAACTGCATAGATTCGCACGATATTCTCGTGTTCCAGAGCTTTTAGCGATGATGCTTCTACCTGGAAGCGTTTCACTGAAGCTACGTCATTGGAAAAGGAACTCTCGCGCATCACCTTGATCGCCACAAGGCGAAGCAACGACTCGTGTTGCGCAAGGTAGACAGAGCCCATCCCGCCGGATCCGAGGGTCGACAGAATTTTGTATTTGCCAGCTACCGTTGATCCCAGTAAAGGGTCAGCCGAGTTGTCGCTTTGAGGCATTAGCGCTTACTTCCAAACGTCCTTGCGCGGCGGCGGATTGATGGCCCGAATTGAATTGAGTATCCCGATTGCACTCATGTCGATTATGAGAGCGGTTCCGCCATAGCTAAGGAATGGGAGTGGAACTCCCGCCACCGGCATTATGCCCATTGTCATTCCAATGTTCAGAAAGACGTGGAACAGAAACATGCACATTATTGCAATTGCCATGATGCTGCCAGTGGGTTCTTCTCTTGCCTGATAAGCAATCATCACTGCCCTCATGCAAATAATGCAGTAGGCCAACACTATTAGCGCGGTGTATTTGAAACCGAGCTCTTCACCGACAACGGAAAAAATGAAGTCGGTATGCTTCTCCGGAATGAACTCGCCCTGACTCTGGTTGCCTTTTCCAAGCCCTGTACCCTGAACGCCGCCACTGCCAATGGCAATCAAGCTCTGCAGAATGTGATATCCGGATCCCCTGGGATCTGAGTATGGGTTGAGGAAGCTGGTCAGGCGCTTTTGCTGATACTCCTTCAATACGCCCCAGAGGTGCGGTCTTGCAACCCCAGCACCGAGGTTGACACCGATGATAGCCACTACCAGCAACAGTCGCACGACAATCTTCCAGTCTCGACGGCGCCAGCCAACCAGCAACCAGACCGCCAGAGCACCGCAAAACATTAGCCACCACTGCTCATTCAAGGCATTCAATATCAGGCTTATTAGCGGACTCAGCAGAACCAATATGTCCGTTAAACCGGCACCGGCCCAAAAAATGGAGCCAAAGTAAACCGCCCCGAATGTCAGCGAGGTGCCCAGGTCCGGCTGTTTAAATACGAGGATGGCCGGCAAAACAATGATGGCCAGCGCTTTGAAGCAATCCTGAAAGCTGCGTATCGGATACTTTGATAACCAGCGAGAAAGGGTGAATATGATTACTAGCTTGGCAATTTCCGACGGCTGCAGCGTTATTGGTCCCAATGCCAGCCAACGTTGAGCTCCAAGAGCGGCGTGACCCTTCACCATTACTGCTATCAGTAAACCGAGATTCGCTATATAGAGTAGGGGCAGAATAATCTTGTGAGTCCAGAACAAATAGGGGACGCGCCAGAAGAGGATGGCCGCCAGGGTGCCGGCGATGCAGAACTCGAACTGCTTGGAGTGGAAGCTGCTCCCTTGCTGCTCAAGCGTAATTTTTCCGACAAAGAGCAAAAAACCGGTGGCTGCAACCAGCCACCAGTCAATTTCGCTGAACAATGTGTGCAGGCCTCGGAGGAGGTATCCTCCGCTTGCTCCTGATTTGATTGCAGTTTGCTGCATATTGAATCGAGCGCTCCGTCACGCGGCTAAAGCGGCCTCGACTGCATCGCCTGTCTACTTCAGGACTTAGACCGTAGCAGGGGGAAGTTGGCAATCAATGCGGCCCTGCGATCATATTGTTGCAGATCAAACCGCGTGGTTTGCCTGTCGATTTCAAAATATCGCGAAACTACAGCGATTAGCTCTTCTTCGAGACTAGCTAGACGATCGGGTGGCAGCTCCAGGCGATCGTGAATGAGCATCAAGCGCATTCTATCTTTCGCTTTGTTGCGCGCGTCCCCTTGCTTAGGGCGGAAGAACCAATTGAGAACTTGCAATTTGAACTCCTCCGTCTACGCCCTGACCGGCGTGAAGATTTTAACAATTTTGTTGAACCATGTGTCGTTCACAGGGCTCAGATCCAGGAAAGGCACGTCGTCGCCTCTCAGCCTGCTGGCAATATTTCGGTAAGCCTGACCGGCTCTTGTATTTTCAGAACCGGCGATGGGTTCGCCTTTGTTCGTGGAGACGATGATGTCTTCGTCTTCAGGAACCACACCTAAAAGTTTGACGGAGAGGATTTCAAGAACGTCTTCTACGCTCATCATGTCATTGGTCGCAACCATTGACGGACGAATTCTATTGACAACAAGTCGGTACTGACTGATTGCGTCTTTCTTCGCTTCCAGCAAACCGATAACACGGTCAGCATCGCGCACAGCAGACATTTCCGGGGTGGTCACGACAATAGCTTCTTCAGCTCCGGCGATTGCACTTTGAAAGCCGCCTTCGATGCCGGCTGGGCTGTCGAGAATTACGTAATCAAATAATTGCTTTAGCTCTGCGCAAAGCTTTTCCATCTGCTCAGGATTGACGGCAGATTTATCTCTGGTTTGAGCTGCAGGCAAAAGGTTGAGGTTTGGCAAACGCTTGTCTTTGACTAGCGCCTGACGCAACTTGCACTTCTCTTCGATGACATCGACGAGGTTGTAAACGACACGGTTTTCCAGCCCCATCAGGATGTCGAGGTTACGCAACCCGATGTCCATATCCACTAGAGCAACGCTGGCACCGGATGCAGCCAGCGCGGTGCCGATGTTGGCAGACGCAGTCGTCTTGCCGACGCCGCCTTTGCCTGAGGTTATTACTATTACTCGACCGCTCATTCTGCCTTTCCTTTAACGTGGGATATGAGGAAGCAATTTTAGATAAAGAGAACTTCGGATCACCTGGAGCTATTCAACTGCAGTGCTCGAAATGCGGATTGTGCCGTTAACGATGCGTGCAGTTTCGGGACCAGAGCTGTGCAAGTTTGCACGCGGTCGGTCGGGTGAACGAGCGATTGCGTGCGCGATGCGTAGTTGAATTGGATCGAATTTTAAAGCGCGGATTTCGGAGTTGGTATTACCTGCGATGCCGGCGTGAGCCATGCCGCGCAGGGTTCCCCAGATAGTGATATCTCCTTCGGCCATAACTTCAGCGCCGGGATTGACATCACCAACAATTACAAGATGTCCTTTGTGGCTTACAGATTGTCCTGAACGCAGGTTTTGACGAACATACAAAACATATGGAACTGCAGGCGCGGCCGAAGACTTAGGGACAACAATAGTATCAGCCTTGGTGGCTTCCGTAACAACGGCAGTGGCAGCTGTAGCTGTACCGTCCGCCAAGGAAGCGTCTGGTACATTGCCTGCAATTGCATCAGCTGAAACAGTTTTTGGTGCATCAGAGGCGGTCTGCGGCAGCGCTGGAATGGAAGATTCATCAGCGGTGGAAACTGTAACTTGCGGCGGCGGTGGAATTGGTTCGCCAGGTTTGTGTGAGGCTGGCTCAACGTTATGAGATCTCAGCGCTTCGCGCGTGGCATCTTCTGTAGCGAAATATTGTCGGGCTGTTACTCCACGTTCGGCAAGAATCGCTAATATTTGAGCAAACTCATCTCGGCTCAATCTCAAATTACCCAGATTGAGATCAACCGGTTGGTCCTCCCAGAACTGATTGGCAACTTGGAAAGTTGAAGATAGGTGCTGAGTTGCTTCGTTAACAGTGTCGCAACCACCGATATCGATAAGGACACCTTGTTCTGGCTGGCTAATGATGGCTATTTTTGTCATTTACGGCTGTCGACTCTTGGTAGAAACATGCGCGGCTCGCTTTGGACGGCCGAATTTTCTGAGTTATCCCGCCCTCAAAATGAATTTGCGGAACCGGCTCAAGTTACGTTTGTAAATCCTAAGCACTGGGAAACCGCATGTCAAGCCGATTCACACATCTTTGGTATATACATTTGATGTAAATACAGTAAGGTTAGATATTACTTCCGTAGTGCTGACAGTGTTGACAAGAATGGTGGCGCCCTGTAACCGGCTTGTGATGCTACTTTCACAGATGAGAACATAAACATGAAAGAGGAGTTGTAATGGAAGGTATCACAGCGCTCATCACAGGTGGTGGCTCCGGAATTGGTTTTGCAACTGCAAAACTGTTCTTGGAAGCCGGTGCTAACGTAATGATCAGTGGACGCACGCAGAGCACGCTAGAACAGGCAGCGGAGACTCTAGGTGGTGGCACTCGGATCAAATTCATGACCGCCGACGTGTCCAGCGAAGGTCACGCCAAAATGCTCATTGCAAGTACAATCCAGAAATTCGGCAAACTCAACGTTCTCATCAACAATGCCGGCGTCTTTACTGGCGGCCCTTTGTTACAGATGGAAGAGGACGAGTTTGACGACAACATAAACAACAATCTCAAAAGCGCCTGGTTGATGTGCCGTTATGCTGCACGCCCGATGAT
>JADYXS010000415.1 GCA_021772155.1 Candidatus Obscuribacter sp. | reverse complement strand
GTCAACAACTACACCTGCTGCAACGTCAACAACTACACCTGCTGCAACGTCAACAACTACACCTGCTGCAACGTCAACAACTACACCTGCTGCAACGTCCACAGCCACACCTACTGCAACGTCCACTGCCGCACCTGCTGCAACGTCCACAGCCACACCTGCTGCAACGTCCACAGCCACACCTGCTGCAACGTCAACAGTGATACCTGCTGCAACGTCAACAGTGATACCTGCTGCAACGTCAACAACTACACCTGCTGCAACGTCAACAGCTACACCTGCTGCAACGTCAACAGCTACACCTGCTGCAACGTCAACAGCTACACCTGCTGCAACGTCAACGCAGAAATGAAGTTCCAATTCGGCCCTAACTGCCAACGAAACTCGCAGCTCTTCTGAACCTGGTTCCCGCAAGCGGAAAGACGGTGTTAAACACTAGCCTGTTGTGTCAGCCAACTAGTCTTCGCCTTGGTCACGAGCTGCCGATTTAATTTTGCATGATGGCAGCTGTTGTTTCAACAAGGCTACTCCTTCTTCACTAATGTTCGCACCGGATATCCACAACGTGTGCAGATTTGACAGTTGTGCTAGGGCCGGAATGGCTCGATCGTCGATGGTTGTTGACCGCAGGCATAGTTTCTTCAAATGCTTCAGACCTGCGAGGGAATAAATTCCATCATTTGAAATTTTGGTAGCACCCAAATGTAATCGCTCAAGACCGCTCATTCGCCCGATTACTTTCAGCCCACTGTCCGTTATTCGGGTGCGATCTAGGCTGAGTTCGCTAAGCGGCAACGCAAGCAACTGGGGCAAATCAGCGTCCGTAATTGCCGTTCTCTTTAGCGAAAGCGACTCTAGCCGCTTCATTTGTCCAAGTCTCCACCACACTGCTTTGTCGAGTACGGCCGAGTCTAAATTCAAGTGCGTAACATAGGCATCATCACTCGCTGGGAGAGCCATCTCTACCGCTGATTTCGTTGGAACGCTCGCAACGGTACGTTGCGCCGACAGCGTCGGCGATGACTTCTCGATGATGATACTTGGCGGTTTTTTGGAAGCTTTTGCATTGAGAGGTGGGCTTGGCTTTTTAACTAATGTGATGGGTGCCACCACTGTATCCCGGACCATGTCTGTCTTATGGGTTGTGCTTGCTATGTTCGATTTGACCTTAGTCACGTTAGGCTGTTGCGCTGATCGTGTAGCTGATGCAGTTGCAGAAGCTGCAACATTTGGCTGAGCGGTAAGTGGATTCTTCTCAGATTGCATTTCATTATGTGCAAGCACACGCCGACTTCCAATCTGGTTGGATCTTTCCGCGGGTCTTAATAGAATCACAGAGAGCACCACGCTGCCACAAACGCCAAGCGACACAAGCAACGGCACAAGCAATTTTGCCCGAGGGTGGCTATCGCGGCGAATTAGATGAACCGTCTGGTTTGCTTTCAAAGCCTCGAGAAGGCGCACTAGATCTGCTTTAACATCCTCCATGGTTTGATACCGATCGGCCGGATCCTTTGCCAGGCAGTTAATAATTATCGTGTCCATTGCCTCCGGAGTTTGACGCTCTGGGCAGACAGTGCCCAACCGTGGCGGTGGTTCAGCGACGTGTTTCGACATGATGGAGAACGCATTTTGTCCGGCGAATGGTTTGTGTCCACTGATAGCTTCAAACATGACGCATCCGAGAGAGTAAATATCGGCTCGTCCGTCCACAACCATTCCTGCCCACTGCTCAGGACTCATGTAGTCTGGCGTTCCGACCGTCAGCCCCATTTCGGTGATGCTATGACCGTGATTCTCGTCAGGCATCAGTAGTTTGGCCAAGCCAAAATCCACGATCTTGACTTGCAATCCACCATCTTGATCGACCAGCAGAATATTGCTTGGTTTAAGATCTCGGTGAATAATGCCACGCGCGTGCGCTGCCGACACCGCTTCGCAAATTCCGATGAATATTGGAAGTGCCACGGCCACAGGCAAAGCTCCATTGGCTTCGAGTCTGTGAGCTATGCTATTCCCCTTCACCAACTCCATGACGATATATGGCTGGCCTGTCGATAAGCAACCAAAATCGGTGGCAGCAACGATACCTGGATGTTGAAGCGCCGCTGTTGCAGCTGCCTCTTGTTGAAGACGAGCTACAGCTTCTTCGTGCGCTCGTAAATGCGCATGAAGTACTTTGATTGCAACCGGTTTTCTTAATTGGATGTGCGTTGCTTCATAGACCTTGCTAAACCCGCCCTCACCAAGCGAGCGAGTTACATGGTACCTGTGGTCAATGATGACACCAGTTAAGTCACCGCCGGCATCGTTCGCTAGCAGACTTTTATCAATAGGACAGTGCGTGAGATTCGAATTGCTTTCGAAGCTCTCCCCGCAAATGCCGCACGTCTTCTTAATTTCGCCCACAATCACGCTACGTAGTTCTAGAGGCGTCCAATTTTGACTATACCCCTGAGCTCCTTGCGCGAACCTTTAGCCGCGTCAGTCTCTCAAACGACACTTTCACCAAAAGCCAACGCCGCGGTCGATAAAACGCGGCGTTGAGCTTGGACAGAAACTGTGAGTTATTTGGTGGCGATTTTTACTCGTACTACGCTGTCGAGAAAATGGAAGAAAGCATCTTTTCCAGCATAGCCAATCGTTTCGGCTTTCACCGTACCGTCGGATTCAGTGTAGAACACGGCCGGCACCATAGTTACGTTCAGCTTCTCGACGAGCGCTGCATTTTCTGGAGCGTCCAAATCGAGGACTTTAACTTCCGCCGAATCGCCATACTTCGCCTTCGATTGCTCGATCGCATCTTCCATCAAATGGCATGGTTCACACCATTCAGCCGTGAAGATCAGAATTTGTGGTTTGCCGCCGGATGGCATAATCTGCCTGGGCATCTTGGCGGTGAATTGCTCACTCTGGTCAATTGTGCCCTTTGTACCAGTCTTGTCGGTATCAGGCGCAGTGAACACAGCTTTTGCCGAAGCTTTGCCGACCATACCCAACGCAAGAAATAACGTCCCTGTTGTGATGGCTTCGAATCTGCGCAGCCAATTTTGGGTCCGCCAATTTATCATAATGATTGAGTCTCCGAACAAAACATGCCAACTGCCCACCTCTTGACTATTCCCTCGGGCAACGGATCCGTAACAATGGACCGCATTAAAAGTCAGGAAGGTCAAATTAATTCGCAGTTTTAAGGATATCTGGAGGCTGCGGAAGGATAAGGGGGGCGACGCTATAATCCGGTAGAAACGGTTTCTCGGTCGGTTTGGGTCGGTTCAGTTTCTAACGGAACCTCCGGTTGTGGACGCGTCCGCCTTTGAGCGGAAGGTGGCATGTAGGATTCGACTTCTGGGGAAACTCGCCGTCCTTTGGAACGATGCTTGTTCTCGAAAGTGACGAATGCGAAGAGTCCAGCAATGACGATTGCCAGGCCAATGCCCAAGAATATGGCACCAATTGCGTTTCCGCTATACATGATGTACATGCCGGCGGCATTGAAGAGGCAAGCGACGAAAAGCCCTGAAGGAATCAAAAAGGCTTTTATAGCCTGTTGCCGTTCTGCAGCCTCTACTTCGTTCTTCATGTGGCACTCCGATTTCCAATTGTCGAACCGAAAGACTCGACCAAGCGCGGCTATCTTAGCATCCGGAAATTGGTCGATTAATGGGACCCTGTTTATTTTGCCGCGAAGTACGGATTCTCCAGAGGGTAAGGGCCAAGGGTGTTGCTCCCGTCTTCCTCGAGTTCCAGGTGATTGACTAATAAGGATGGGGCTACGATGGTTCGCACGGACCCGTTCCAATTAACGCTGTCGTACGCTTTCGCGTCGCTCCCTGCCGCAACAATTCCCTGCATGGCGCCAAGGTCGAAGCCGCGAAAGTCCAGACCGCGGACTCGGGTTCGCTTTCCAGTACTCACATCCACGGAATAGACTTCCAGAGCCTGACAGCTGTCCAGCGAGTCAGCTCGAGCGGTGCTGAGCTCCCCGTGCAAGATGTTACCGGTCCGCGGAACTATTCGCTTTACGATTATTGCCTCTTTTAGTCCTTGCTCTTTAGCAAGCCTGAGAAGTTGTTTTTCCAAAGCGATCAGTGGGATCGGTTTTTCAGATTGCATTATCAATGTACTGGGTGCCACGTGATCATTGAAAAAGTGACCGTTGCTTTTCTGGTTAGGAAGGACTGGCTTCCGGCTGCTGAGTAACTCCTTCAAAAATCCGTGGTCGACAATTTGAACTTTGGAACAAGCAACGCCCTCGTCGTCAAAAGCATATGGGCCGGCGATTGGTTGATTCTGGAAAGTTGTGATGGAGGGATCATCGTTGATGCTTAAAAACTTCGGCAGAATCCGGGTGTTGACGCAACGAAGGAGCCTGCCTGATGGATGCAAGTTATCCCCCGGAATCGCGCACAGTTTTGGAGCGATGCCGTGTTGCAGCAGCTCACCAGCCGCTTGCTGCTCGAAGAGAACTGGTCCGAAGTAATAGTTTTTCCGTTCCGCTTTGGTGTAAGCGACGACATTCTCACTTAGGCGTTTAGCACGGTCTTCCAGCTCGGTTTGGGTGGGCAAGTCTTTTTCGTCGCTGACGCGCACATAATCGCAATCCCAAATGTCTTCGCCGTCGGGGCAACGCGCGAACGCCGTCATGGCTATCACTATCGGTGTCCACGGATAGCGGAGCGTGGTTCCTTCTGTGTTGGCAAGGCGAAAAATTTGATGGTCTGCTTCGAAAACCACCCAGCTTTTGCGAATTTCAGGATAGTTTCCGAAAACAAGGGAAAGCTTGCGGAGCCGCTCATCCCAGTTCTCATTGAGTTTCAATTCCGGTGTTGAAAGGTCAATCGCGACCTCCGGCTTGGCGCTGGAGAAGCTCTCGCAAAGATTCCGAATTATGTGCCCGCGTTTGTAGGCTTCCTGCTTTTCCAGATCCTCGCTAGCGTCTTTGTACGCTTCGTCTGACATAACCCAGAAAGATCGGCGGATAGCATCGTAGCTATCATCCAGTGAGATATGCCGCGACTGATTGTTGGTTGAGCGGTCCGTCAATTCTGCTTCGTTATCGAAAGTGTGATTTCCTACGTGCATGTCGACAATGCCGGACCGTTCATGCTTCCGATCTTCCTCAGCTTTCGTTCCGAGTTCATAACTCAATCGGATGTGTTTATCGTCTGTCACTCTATAAGTAATGAAGTATGGTGCGTGTTTTTTCTCGACACGTAGTGACCTTATCGAACGCTCCAGCTCATCGCGCATTGCGTTCAGAACAGGGTCTTTTGTTGTGACTTTCGTTTCTGCGCAGTAGGTAGGCGGTTGAAGGAGCATCGCCGCAGCCACGACGAGAACTGCGATTTTATTTGGTGACAGCATTTATCAACGACTCCTTCACTGCCTGGTCATTCTCATGGTTTTCCGGTGGTGGTGGCAAGATTCTAGCGATACCCTTGTCCGGAATTTCACGCTCAATTTCCAGCGAATCCACCAATACGGAAGGACAACAATTTGCTTGCGGCACCCATCCGGACTCAGCTCCACAGTAACCGTTGAATACTTCGATTTTGTTGGTTGTCTCAGTAATTCGCTGTAGGACAGACATTGGAGTACCAATAACCCGAACGCCGCGAATTAAATCGTCAGGGCGCCCGTCCGCGTACACTCTTCGAACAATCCCCGGGCGTATTTGAAACACCTGGGCCTGGTACGAAGAGGTATTAGTTTCACCGCCGTGCACCTGCTCGATGATCAGCCCGTACGGCTTGCCCTGTTTTCTTACCTCTGCCAGCAAATGTTGGCGCAGAACATCTTCCGGGGCTGTTTTCGATGACTCGACGATCAGATTCGCCATGCGCGATTCGGGGCTATAGGAACCGGCACCGCACCGTCCATGCCCATTGGAAATGGCGCAAGTTGGAATTGGAGCGCGCCCCATGAGGAACGATACCAACTTCCCATTCTTTATCAATGTGACATCCTGTGCCGGAACCCCATCATCATCTACCTGGTAATGACCATTCAGATTGATACCATCTATGGTGGGCATGAGTGGCTTGTCGTAGACAGAAAGGAATGGTGGCAAAATTCTTTCGCCCAACATCTTTGCGAAAGTCTTACCATCCATGCTGTCTTTGTGTCGGCTCGCTTCCAGGCGATGTCCGAGCACTTCGTGAAACAGCACAGCGGCGGCAGGCCCTCTCAGTATTACAGGACCGCAATAAGGATCTGCAAGAGGAGCCTTTCGCAATCCCTCGACTGATGATGCGACGTCTCTAACCATTTTGGTGAATCTCGGTTCGAGGTTCACCATATCGTGTTCGTCGTTGAAATAGAAGACTTCGTTGCGCGAGATGGCTTCACCGTCCGTGGCAGTGCTTGAAGCCCCGGTAGAGAAAGCGATTAGCAGCGATTTGTCTTCGACCGCCGTACCTTCGGAATTTACCAGATAACGAGTTGTGCGGTCGATTTTGAAATGCGTCCAAGACTGTTCGATTTCAGGATATTGGGCAAACAGTTTGGATAGAGATTGGGCAGCTTTTTTAAACGGTTCTAGATCCACTTCCTTTGATGACCAGGCAGAAGCTGCAGAATGGACGAATGGTTTCTGGCGACTTAAGTCCGCGCATATGTCCTCTTCCGACTTGAGTCCTTGCTGAGCTTGCACTCGTCCATAGCGCTGAGCAGCGACGCGATATTCTTTTTCTGTCTCAAGCCAAAACGTAGATCGTAGCGCTTTTGCGTTGTCGAAGGGTACGACTCCAAATGCGCCGAGGGTGTCTTCTGCATTTTGGTGTTCGTCGTTCACTAACCGGTGGCTGCTATCCAGGTCGTAATTGCCGACGCGTACGTCAACAGAAGCATAACGGTTTCGCTCGAAAGGCTGGATTATTATTGGTGAACCGCGATCGGCGCTTACTTCTGAAATCTCTTTGTCGTAGAGCCGGTAAGCCATGAAATAGACCGGCGGGTCAGCCTTTTTTAGGGCGTCAAAACTTCTTGTGAGCTCCAGTTTCATCGCTTCCAGCGGCGATTTTTCCTGAGGCTGACCGACCGCAGTTTGGGTGCCAAGGGTGATGGCTAGTGTAGTTAAAATGAAGAGGATCCGGCTTAACTCACAAATGCCGAGACGTTCAATTTTGAGGTGCAAGCGGTTTTTCCTCTTTTGAGAAACTAAAGAAAAATGTTGTCCGTTGCCGGAAAAACTGCGATCCATTGGCCTTTGCGGCATCATCTGCAGTGGCATCAATTTGGTGATATCTTTGATACCACCCGCGCCGAACGTCTGGAGCCAATCTGATTATACCCAGAGCTGACCTCTTAGGCGCGCCTGCGCCTTTTACTGGCGCCTGTCGCCCTGCCAACGTATATATACATCGCTGGTATAGCGCGCCCTCTTTCGCTGGGCATCGCTTGAAGGTAAAATTGTTAGGCTTTTGGTCCCTATCGGGCAATAGGAGAATTAGATGACGATAGCTCAAGTGACTTGTCGCCACTGTGCGTCGGCTACCGAACATGGCGATTATTTCTGTCGCGGCTGCGGATCGCAGTTAAGCGCATCCAATCGGCTCAATTCTCCGTTGTTCAATCGTCCAGTTTTGGGCGGGTTTTCTAATCCGTTGATTAAGGCAGAAGCGGTTCTGGTGTGCGCTTTGTCTTTTTTCGTTGTTTCGTCAGCTGTGTGGGTCGGCAATTCGCTAAAAATATCGAAAGTGAGCAAGCGCGAACTGGCCGTCTCACGGCAATTCGCCGGCTCTAAAGGTGCAATTCCCGAGTCGGAAATTGATCGACTGGTGAAGCAGGCTAAGGCATTTACTGCAAAACCTGATGATTCTCTTGTTGCGGCAAATTCCGTCTTCTCAGCCGAGCGCGGCGCTGCTCCCGTTCAACGTGCAGCAAAGATTGCCCCACCGATTGTAGAAACAGCAATCGTCGTAGAAAAGACGCCATTTGTCATCAACGATTCAGTGGACAAGGAACCGGCTGCCAAAGACCCGGCTTGGCTCAACAATTCGTTCCGTGAAGGCGAGTCCGCCTCAGCGATGGTAAGCGATGGCCAGTTGTCTAACCAACCCGATACTCGTTTGCGGAAGGCCGAGTCTAAGCTAACATTCAAATTCGAAGAGATATCTGAGGCCGTCGCCCAGACAAAACCTGTCAAAAAGGTCAAGCTGGCAAAAATAACTCCGGCTAAAATCGACGATTTGGCTCAGTATAATCGGCTGCTCGCCGGGTACTTCGCCAGGAAAAATGCAGCCACCACGGACGGTGCCGCGACCGGCGGGCTCGTGTCTGAGCCTGCGTCATACGAAGAATGGTTAGCTGCAGGCAAACCGGATCTTTAGAGAACCCGGGAGCGCCGGCGTCCCGCCGGCATTGATCTAAGAATTTGTTGGCACCGAGCCGCCGGGACGGCGGCGCTCCCAGACCGGACGCTCCCCCTGCGATCAGCGCAAAGGGCGGCGCCATTGCGCCGCCCCACAATCATTAATCGGAGTCGATCTATTTCGACAACTTGTCTTTGAGGAATCCGAGACCAAGTCCGACAGCTCCACCGACTGCTGCTGACTTAACAGCGGTCTTGGTTGAGCCATGTCCTTTGCTTGCGGCAAAGCCCAGACCCAGCCCAGCAGTCGTTCCAATTGCCGTGTCCTTGACAATGGGATGTCTTTTCATCGTTTGACTGGTTTGAATCAATCCAATCCCCGTGCCTGTACCTGCGCCGATCGCGGCTCCGCGCATTATTCCTTTGCCTGAGAGCAGTCCTGTTACGGCGCCGGCTCCTGCGCCAAGTGTTGCTCCTACTGCTGCGCCCTTAACTTTGGGATGACGCTGCAAATAGGTACCTGTTTTTGCTGTTGCTGATGTTCTGGCAACGCCGCCTTGCAAATTATTCCCAGCAGCAACAGGTGACACATTGTATGTGCAAAGTATGGCCGTTAGAGCCATGCCGGTTATCGTTTTGCTACTCTTCATACCGGTAATTTCCTCATAAGCACGCCTTCCAAAAGGCACTCAACCACAATCATAATTATACGCCAGTGGCTGAGCAAGAGCATCCCGACAGCTCGAACGGTTTTTCCGTTACAATTTCATTGTCGTAACAAGATGGAAAAAAATGACTAAGCGCAAATCAGGAAAATCCGAAGGTGGGCATCAGCCGACCGAGACATCGTTTGGCCGAGCTGCTTACATCAGTGCGGACAATGAGCGCTTGCCAGCGGTCAATTGGAAGTGGTTGGGAATAATTGCTGCCGCCACCTTCGCCTTAGTGTTCATTTGCTACACCAATACACTTTGGTATGCCCTGGTTTTCAACGACAACCATACCTTGACGAATGCCATCGGCGATGGCAAGTCCTCTTTCCTTGATTCTTTGATTAAGCCATTTACGCAGCCCTGGGTTCGCGCATCTTACCTGAGTGACATGGCCAGTTATACGAGAAACTTCGGTTGGTATCACCTCGTAAATATCTGGCTCCACTTCTCATCAGCCGTGGCTTTGGCCCTCTTGGTCTTTGTGGTGGCAAGACGAACAGGTGATGCGCATTCCGACAGGATGAGACCTTATTTGCTCGCAGGCATAGCTGGTCTTGTGTACGCTTGCCATCCGCTTGCTGTTCAAAGTGTGACTTATTTGTCTGCACGCTATTCGACTTTGGGCGCTGCGAATTTCTTGTTCGCGTTGCTTTTCTTCTCTCTAACACCATTCACTCGTGGCGCTGTCAGGGTTTGGTGCGCAATAGCAACTGTTGTCTGTTCTGTCATGTGCTTGGGCTCCAGCGAGGTTGTTTTAGCGCTGGCACCGAGCATGGTGGCGATTTTCTTTTTGCTAAAACCGAGCAAGTTTACGTGGACAGAGTGGGTAACGAATCATACAGTGATTGCCGGTGCCCCTTTCGTGGCCACTCTGCTCATTCCTTTTTACCTGTTGACTGGATTTGCACCCATTGCGGCCGCCGATACCTTTGGCTTGCCTGCGATGGACCCTGCTGCGTACTTCGCGACGCAGGCCAAGGCGTTCCTTTCATATTACACACGGACTTTTGTTGTTCCGTTTGGTTTGAGTATAGATCCGCCGTTTTCCAAGGCGACCGGATTTGTTGATGTGCTTGCCATTGGTGGAGTGATTGCACTTTGCGCAGTCGGCTATGCCGCTTACAGATGGAGAAGCAATCATCTGATCTTCCTCGGTCTGATGCTTGTATTGGCGGGCTTTCTACCGCATGCTGCAATTGTGCAGCCGGAATCGGTGGCCGACCCGGTCGTATATCTGTCACTTGCCGGTATGAGTCTCATTGCCGCATGGCTCATTTGCGAGCTGTGGGGTAACAAAGTCAAATCTCTGGCACCGAAAGTGGTGGCGTTACTTGTTGTATTGAGCGGCTTGTCCATTGCTCACAATTTGGACTTTCGCACCGAGGACGGATTGTTAGCCGCACTGCTGCGCACCAACCAAAACAGCGAACTGGGCTTGGCTTATTCCGCAATGGAAAAATTCAAGAAGGAAGACTTTGCCGGTGCAATCAAACAATCGGATGAGGCTTTGGCTCTGAATCCTGACCTTGCTATGGCGCTCTATACAAAGGGGCAATCTCAGATGAAATTGCAGCACTATGAAGAAGCCAAGCAGACTCTTGTAAAGAGCGTGAAATTGGCTGAAGCTCAACGACTACCAATTCTTGGTGGGACGATGTTTGCCTTATCGGAGGCTTATCTGGCGCTTGGTGAGCTGGAAAAGACCCAGCAGCTCGTCACCGATGCCATAAAGGCGGAACCAACGAATGTACGAGGCCTGTACATCTTAGGCTGCATAGCATTGAAAAGAAGAGATTACCGGGAAGCAGCCATCTACCTGCAGCGAGCCTTGCAGAGCGGAGTGTCAGATGCCCGCCTGCCTGCCGCCAGAGCGCTACTTGGCATGAAGGATTATAACGAAGCATTTACTCTGGCCAACGCCATAGCTGCCGCCAATAATTCCGCAGAGTCTCAGCTCCTTTTAGGTAACGCCGCATTGGCGCTAAACGACCTGAAGACCGCTGAACCGGCTCTCAAGTTGGCGATTAAGGGCAATCGCGACAGCGCCGAGGGGTTGGCTCTTTTATCTATTGTTTATCAACGTCGTGGCGATAAAGTGCTCGCAGACAGTTATCATAAGGATGCAGTCAAGCGCGACTCGAAGGTCTTCTCTACTCTGTTGCTGCCGACACAGTCGGCGCTACCGGAAGAGAAGAATGCAGTACCCAACGCGATGTGATCCCCACCGGAGGCTATATGGACATTTACCACGCTATCATGAAGGAGTGGTATTGGTTCGTCATCGTCGGAGCAATCGTGTCGATGGCCTTCACTCCAACATTCTTGAAAGCAAAGTGTCCTAAATGCAAAAAGCGCAATTTGAGGACTGTTGATCTTGATCAACAGACGAGAGTGGGCATACAAGACCGTGAGAAACGGGCCTATTTGACATTCTTTCGCTGCAATTCTTGTGGTGCCAGGCTCATGCGAGAACTGACCGCACCATACGAAGATGCCAGTGATTCTCGATGGAATGCTGCTTTCGAGCGGGCCCTCGTTACTATAGCTTAACGGCCAGAGCAGCGATCCGATTCTTGAGTTCAGCTGCATCTGTTATTGGACGCTCGCAAGCATATTCACGACAGATGTACACTGTCGGCTTGCCGCCAATGGCCGTCCTGTTCCGTACCAGCGGGCTTTCCCCCAGCGATTCACTGTTTGTGTCCTTCATTAGAAGCACTGTGTTTGGCAGGTAGGCACCGTGTATGGTGCTGAACATTTCCTTCCAATCGTCCTTTGAGCAATCTGCCACCAGCACAATTTCCAATGGTGCGTTCAGGCTAAAGTCCATTGCGCAGAGCATGTTTGAGAATTGATCCGGTACTCGCTGGAAGTATGGCGCATACAATTTCATGATTGTGCCAGCTCGATCTTCGTAATCTTTCGAGCCCGACAGTCTGGCTAGCCGTAACAGATCGAAAGTAGCCACGGAAGTCGGTGACGGAGTTGAGCCGTCGTAGACGCTTTTAGTGCGTGTAATGAGACTTTCGTGGTCTTTGCTGGTATAGAAAAAGCTGCCGTCTCGCTCGTCAATAAAGTTGTCCAAAATTACCTTGGTGAACTCGACTGCTTTGTCATACCAACGCGGTGAAGGGTCCACCGCGCAAAGGTCCAACAAACATTGCACCATATACGCATAGTCATCTAAGTATCCGTCTAGCTTCGCGTGACCTTTGCCATAGGTTCGTTGAAGCTTTCCGTCCTTCGTCATTTTATCGAGGATGAATGAAGCCGCGCGCACGGCTGTTTCGAGATACTTCT